>NZ_JBOZGG010000005.1:0-147816 GCF_051267215.1 Actinotignum vesiculae | reverse complement strand
AGATGTCCGTGGCCTACCCTGACCGGTTTAATAAGTATTTATAAACAATGCTCACACACAAACAACTTGACACACTCCGATGGTGTCATCAGCGCGCCCGAAGGAAATCACTTCATCGGCCACTCCACCGGTGAGGCTGTTCTGAATGAAGATCTGGTTACCGCGGCGGACAGCCAAGGTTTGCTGACCATCACCATTCCAGTCCCCGGCCAGGACTTCGTCACCGGCTCGCCCGTAGGAAAAAGCGGGTTGGGTTGCTATGGAGTCCCAATCGTTGGATAGATAGAACGTATTGCCGGTGTTACCCGGCTTCGCCGGAACGTTAGTTGTGCTCGGGGTAGGCGCCGGTGTCGGATCTGGGGCCACCGTAGGAGTTGGCTGCACTGTCGGATCCGGTTTTTCAGTAGGCGCTGGCTTTACTGTTGGCGTCGGCTCGGCCGTAGGCGTCGGCTCGGTCGTTGGCGTCGGCTTCACCGGGGGAGTGGGCGTGGCCGTGGGAACGGGCTGTGGCGAAGGGGCCGGTTTCTCGGTGGGCGTCGTCGTTACTGAAGGAGTGGGTTTTGGATCTTGCTGCGCAATACCTGCCGATTGCTCAAGGCCGGCCAAGGTAAATTTCGCTTGCTTGATATACGCAAGATCGGTGCGCACATCGTACCCGCGCCCGGCCGTTCCCTTCCAGGAATGCGAGAAGTCCTTATCCCAGTGGCCATACGAGTGCATGATGAACGTGCCATCGGGCAGTGCGGTGATACCCGTATACCCGGTATCCCCGCCGTAACGATTATTCGACCAGTCCCGCTCCAGCAGGATGCGATACTGGCCCGGGCGCTGGTGCATCAAATCATCGAAGGTGCCGACCCAGGCCACCCAGTTCCCGGCCTTCCAATCACTGGCACCATCGTGGCGGCCATTGCCATTGAGGTCATAGCGGATTTCCCGCATGGGAACCACCACCCGGCCAGAGACGGGATCATAGGCCGGCTTATGCCGCTCGCCGGCAAGGGAACCGGGAAGCTCCACCGGCTTCGACCAGGTCTTGCCTTCATCCTTGGACACGATCATCGTGGGCAGATGTGCATGGGACTGGCTGCGCGCCAAACCAACAATCTGCTTGCCATCCGGAGAACGGAACATCCCGATCTCACACATTTGATGGGACTTTTCGATATCGCGGTGTTCGGCCAGGTAGGGAACCGGATCAGACCACTTCTCCACGCCGTCCTCGAAAGTGAGGTAGGTCTTGTAATTGACGAAATCGTAATCGTGATAGACACCCATCCATTTTTGGATTGGCTGGCCGGCGTCGTCGCGCAATTGCACCAGGGAAGCCATGGCAACAATCGCGGCATTATCCTTCCCATCATGCTGACGCACCGGGTGGAAATTGGTGTACTCGCTCCACGTCTCGCCATTGTCATCCGAATAGGAGGTATTCCACCCGTAACGGTGGCCGGCATTATCAACACCCCACCCCGGATTAGCGGTGATAAGCATGAGACGCTCCGCGCCATCCTCCCGGATGAGGGAATACAGGGTAGGAGTTTCCTGCGAACCCGTCCACGACTTCGGGGTATCGGTCTTTTCCGTCCACGTTTTCCCCTGATCATCCGAGATCATCATGACCAGCGGGCCCTTGCCGTGCCCGGCCGGGAACGCGGAAATCAGCCGCCCGGTTTTTGTTTGCACCAGATCGGGTTGCCCCAAATACTGGCGATTTCCACCCGGCTGGCGCATCACCGTGCTGATATTGGCATCATCGAGCTTGTATTCCGGGATCGTATTGCGTAGGGGGAGCTGGGGCTGGGCGGGTTCGTTTTTGCCGGGCTCGCCCTTGCCGGGGGTATCTTGACCGGGCTGACCGGGCTGACCGGGCTGGCCGGGAGTCGGCTTTCCCTGGTCCGGATTGCCTTGCGCGGAATCCTGCGGCCGTTCCTTATCGTAGAGAGCTTTCACCTCAGCAGCGCTCAGCGCGGAGTTGTAGACGGCCAGTTCGTCAATGGCACCGGTGAAACCAGTTCCACCAATAACATCCGCGGGGATGAGCACGCGATGGTTCTTCGTCCAGGAATTCTTATCAACAGCCTGGCCATTGACGTACATCGTCATCCCAGCGGTTTTCGATTGCGTCCACGCAAGGTGATACCAGGTACCACCGGAAAAATCGTATTTGAAGGTCAGCACATCGCCGCGGCCCTTACCTACATGGAATCCAGCCTGGCGGTTCGCAGCCAATTTTAGATCGAAAGAAAAATCCTTCTTGTTATCCATGAGCACCGAGGTGCGCTCCCGGGGTGCTGCATCCGAGCGCACCCAATAGCTCACCGACCACGGGTCATTTTCAGAAATCGATATCGGCTGGGAAAAGCTGAGGCCGTGGCCATTCTCCACCCGCAAGGCAGTGCCGGACACGCCATCCACCAGCGGCGCCTGTGCCTGATCTGGATTGCGCTGCCCCGCGGAATCCGCGAGATCCGTATCGAAGGTGTACTTATGAATGGGGGTAGCTGCCTGTGATGCGTGGGCGATGAGGGTACCGCCGCCCGGCAAGGTAAGGAGTAACGCACCGGCAACAGATATAAATTGGTATAAACGTTTCACCACTATTCGCTTTCGATGAATTTGACAGTTCTGAGCACGGAGCTTCCGCGACATTGCTTCCGCTGCAACCCAGGCCAGGGGTTGCCGTGCTCGTGTACAAGATCACCGGTTCTTGTTCTGAACATACTAGGAGCGTGGCCGGGCGGGAGTAAGTGCCTTTTGGTCCTAAAGTCTGACAACTTTTTGTGAGGTGAAATACACTCGGGTTGTGTGGTGGCGGGGAAGGCATGTAGCTGCGTCGTCGTTCGAAAAGACCCCGGGGGCCGTGAGCGAAATTTGTCTGACCTGCGCAAATGTGCGCGCTGTGCGGGTGTTGACTCTTTTCTCGGAGCCGCCGGCGCAGTACTTTAACTTCCATGTGCGGAATTGTTGGGTACGCGGGCCCGCGCTCGCGAGCAGAACAGAGAAGAACGAACGGCGCCGAAACGGCAGGCACCAGCGCCACAAACGAAGCCACCACGGGCGCCTCGACCGGCGCCACGCAACGCGGATTGCAGGTGGTGCTCGAAGGCCTAGCCCGCCTGGAATACCGCGGCTATGACTCGGCCGGGGTGGCGGTGGCCGGGCCGGAGGGCTTGCGTGCGGTCAAGCGCGCCGGGCGCCTCGATAACCTGCGCCAGGCCCTGCAGGACACCCCGCTGCCGCCCGCGCAGGTGGCTATCGGGCACACTCGCTGGGCGACTCACGGTTCGCCCTCGGATACCAATGCCCACCCCCACGTTTCTTTTGATGGCCGGGTTGCTATCGTCCACAACGGCATTATCGAAAACTACCGCGAACTCGCGGAGGGCCTCGCGGCCACGGGCATTACGCCCGTTTCCGATACCGATTCGGAAATCGCGGCGCATATCCTCGCCCAGCAGCTCGCCGCGGTTGATGCGAATGCTGCGGTTGAACAAGATGGCGCCACGGTTGATGCGAGCGTTGCGGAGTCCGGTTCCGACGACGCCGCGGCCGGTGCTGCGGCCAGCACCGCCACCACCACGGAGCCCGGCTCAGGCTCCGCCCTCTTCCGCGCCATGCTCGCCACCGCGAATATCATTGACGGCTCCTTCACGCTCGTCGCTATCGACCGCGATCACCCCGATACCGTGGTGGCGGCCCGGCGGAACTCCCCGCTGGTCATCGGCCTGGGCGAGGGGGAGAACTACCTGGGTAGCGACGTGGCCGCCTTCATCTCCGAAACCCAGCGCGCCCTGGAAGTCCCGCAGGATACCGTGGTGGAAATCAGCGCGGATACCGTGCGGCTCCTCGGCTTCGACGGTTCGCCGCGCGCGGGCAAGGAATTCACGGTGGATTGGGACGCCTCGGCCGCTGTCAAAGGCGGATACACCACCTTCATGGACAAAGAGATCCACGAGCAGCCGCGCGCCGTCGCCGATACCCTGCGCGGGCGCGTGGTCAATGATTCCCTCCAACTCGACGAAATGCGCATCAGCGAAGCGGTGCTGCGCACCATCGATAAAATCATCGTGATCGCCGCCGGAACCGCGTCCTACGCCGGGCAGGTGGCGCGCTACGCCATCGAGCATTGGTGCCGCATCCCGGTGGAGGTGGAACTCGCCTCCGAATTCCGTTACCGTGACCCGGTGGTGGGGGAGAAGACGCTCGTCGTCGCCATTTCGCAATCCGGGGAAACGATGGACACGATTATGGCGGTGCGCCACGCGCGCGAACAGGGCTCGAAAGTCCTCGCCATCGTCAATACCTACGGTTCGACCATCGCACGCGAATCCGACGCGGTGCTCTACACCCACGCCGGCCCCGAAATCGCGGTGGCTTCCACGAAGGCCTTCGTTGCCCAGATCACCGCGTCCTACCTGCTCGGGCTCTACCTGGCCCAAATCCGCGGCAATAAATTCCGCGACGAAATCACCGGCTACCTCGACGAACTCGAAAAAATGCCGGCGCGCATGGAAAAAATGCTCGCCCAAGAACCGCAAATCCGCGCCATGGCCCGCGAACTCAAGGGCGAAAACTCGGTGCTTTTCCTCGGCCGGCACGTCGGTTTCCCCATCGCCCTGGAAGGCGCCCTCAAACTCAAAGAAATCGCCTACGTGCACGCCGAAGGTTTCGCCGCCGGGGAACTCAAACACGGCCCCATCGCGCTCGTGACCGACAACCTGCCGATTTTCGTGATCGTCCCCACCCCGCGCCGCCCCGAGCTGCACGCGAAAACGCTGTCGAATCTGCAAGAGGTCCGTTCGCGCGGGGCACGCACCATTGTGGTTGCGGAGGAGGGCGACGACGCCGTGCGCGATTTCGCCACCTCGGTATTCTGGGCACCCCGCGGCACGCCCACCCTCATGATGCCGCTCGTCACCGTGATCCCCCTGCAGATTTTCGCCTCGGAGATGGCGGCGGTGCGCGGCTACGACGTTGATAAACCGCGCAACCTGGCCAAATCCGTGACGGTCGAATAATCGCGCCACCCCGCGCTCACTTTCCAGTCACGTTCAATTAGCCGGGTGTTTACCCGCGCTTCCTATGGTGACGGTGTCCTATTTCCCTCGGATGAAGGAACACCATGACCATATTTTCCCTGCGGCGCATGACCGCTTTCGGTGCGGTCGCGGTGCTGGGCGCGGGCGTGCTCACCACGCCGGCCCAGGCCGCGCCAGCCGACCACGTCACTATCGATATCGCGGCGATCTCCGATTTCCACGGCCATATCGAGAACGCGGCTGCCCTCGACTACCAGATCGATGAGCTGCGCAAGGCCAACCCGAATACCATTTTCGTGGGGAACGGCGATCTGGTGGGCGGCTCGGCCTACGTGTCCTCCATCGCGAACGACCAGCCCACCCTCGATATTCTCAACGCCATGCAGCTTGACCTCTCCGGGGCGGGCAATCACGAATTCGACCAGGGCGTCAAGGATTTCGAAAACCGCATCGTCCCGGCCTCTGAATTCCCGTGGACCCTGGCGAGCGTGGGCGGGATCGACACTGCAAAGATCACCCCCTACGCCTTGAAAACCGTGGGCGGGGTACGGGTGGCTTTCGTATCCGGCGTGACCGATGAGCTCAATACCCTGGTGTCTCCCACCGCGATCACCGGCCTGGATATTAAGGATCCCGTCAAGGCCGTGGATGCGCAGGCTGCCCTGCTCAAGGATGGGGACGAAAGCAACGGCGAGGCGGATATCGTCGTCGCCCTCATGCATGCCAATAATGCGGTAGCGGCAACGCTCGGAAGCGATGTGGACGCCGTCGTCGCAGGTCATACGCACCTCACCGTGGATAGCGTGACCACGCCTTCGGGCGCACCGGTTCTGGAAGTGGGCGAATACGGGCGCACGTACGGCCGTTACACTTTTGTGTACGACGCCGCAGCTAAGAAGCTCGTGAGCGCCACCGCCGCCAACGTTGCTATTGACTACAAGAATGCCCAGGCCCCCAAGTCCGCCGATATTGAGGCGATGTACCAGGCTGCCGAAACGAAAGCGAAGGAATTGGGCGCCCAGCAGATCGGAACCATTAAGGGAATCGCGAACCGCGGCACCAATAACGGCACCGATACCGGGGCGAATCGCGGGACCGAATCCTCGGCCGGCAATATGATCGCCGAAGCGTTCTACCAGTACTCCCAGGGCATGGAAAAGAAGGCCGATTTCGGGATTATTAACCCGGGCGGTATTCGCGCGGATCTGGACCCCAACGGCGACGGCATCGTCACCCTGGAAGAGTCCTACACAGTGCAGCCTTTCGGGAATTCCTACGCCACTGTGGACCTGACCGAAGCGCAGATCTACACCATGCTCGAACAGCAGTGGAATGACAAGGAAGGCGCCTCCCGGCCCATGCTGCGCCTCGGGCTTTCCTACAATATGCATTACGTTTTCGACGCCGCCGCGGATGCCACCCCGGGCCAGCGCGTCAAGGCCGTGTACATCAACGGTGAAAAACTGGATCGGGCGGGGGAGAAGGTCTATACCGTGGCCTCCAACCAGTTCATCCTGGCCGGTGGTGACGGTTTCACGGTGCTCGGCGAGGGTAGCAATTACGCCGATACCGGGCTGATCGATAACGATGTGTTCAACGCTTTCCTCAAGGCCAACCCCGGCTATCAGGTGCGTTATAACCAGACCTCGGTGGGTATCACCGGGGAAGAGGCTCTCAAGGCTGGGGAAAGCGCGGAGCTGAGCTTCTCCTCGCTGGCTCACACCTCCACCGAGCCCAAGGGTGAGAAAGTCACCGTGTACCTCAACGGGGTGGAAGTGGGCAGCGGCGCGCTGGATACCACCGTGACGCCCTCGCTGGATAACACCGGCCGTGCCACCGTGAAGGTCACGGTGCCTGCCGATGCCCCCGCGGATTCCGTGCTGCGGGTGGTGGCCGGGCCCACCGATCTGTCCTTCCAGGTGGCCGTTGCTCCCGCAGCGGTGACGCCGGATCCGGGTGCGGGCGAGGAGCCGGGTAAGCCTGGTAAGCCGGAACCTACGGAACCGGGCAAACCGGAACCCACGGAGCCCGGAACCCCGAACCCCACCCCGGAACAACCCGCGAAGCCGGGCGCTCCGACGGGTAACCGCTTCATCGCCACCAATAACTGGAACTCGGGTGCTGGCAGCATTGATGCCGCCTACGGGCGCGCTGGCGAAAGCTTCATTTACGGGGATTGGGATGGCGATGGCGTAGATAGCCTCGGCGTCGTGCGCGGTAACCAGTTCCTCCTGAGCAACGGCTTTGCCGGGAATGCCACCGAGGTCTTCGCTTTCGGGAAGGCCGGTGACCGGGTACTCGTCGGCGACTGGAACGGGGACGGTAAGGACACCGTGGCCGTGGTGCGCGGAAACACCATTTATGCGGTGGATTCCCTGCGCGGCGGCGCGGCGGACCACGTCTTCACCTTCGGACGCCACGGGGATACCTACCTGGCTGGTGATTTCAACGGCGATGGCCGTGACGAAGTAGCGGTCCAGCGCGGCAATACTTTCTTCGTCCAGGACTCCCTGGGCGGGGCTGCCGGTGCCGCCTTCTCCTTCGGCCGTGCCTCGGATATTGCCCTTGCCGGTGATACCGATGGGGACGGGAAGGACACCATCGTGGTGGTCCGCGGTAACGCCTACTACGTTGCCGGCTCCTTGAGCTCCGGGCCGGCCAGCGCGGTGTACTCCTTCGGGAAGCACACCGATACGCACCTCCTGGGTGACTGGAATGGCGACGGCGTCGATACTCCGGCCGTCCACCGGGTCCGCTAAGGATTCTGCGGAGGGTTCGCTAAGGAATTCCGGCGCAGCGCCGCTGAGCAATATTTGCCGGTAGTGCTGTGCATCGCTAGCCCGCATGCTGCCGTGCTCATGAGTGAGCCGTGCGGCGTGCGGGCTAGTTGCACACGGGTGACTTGCTAGTCACGGGCCTGTGAGCTGGGCTTATGTATATGTGCCTGCCGGTTGGGTATGCGCGCGCGAGCTGTGTCGATTTTCGCGTGCCGGCCACATTGGAGTTATCAGCTTGGCGCGATAACATGGGAAAATGGATTTCGTGAACGATTTTGCTCCTCTTGCTCTAACCTATGACGATGTGTTGCTTGTTCCGCAACCAACTGATGTTATTCCTTCCGAAGTCGATACCTCTTCCCACCTGACCCGCAATATTGTGCTGAAAACCCCCATGGCTTCCGCGGCTATGGATACGGTCACGGAGCGCGATATGGCTGTTGCGATGGCACGCCAGGGCGGTATTGGGATTATTCACCGCAATCTCTCCCCGGAAGATCAGGCCCAGCAGGTTCGCGAGGTCAAACGTTCCGAATCCGGCATGATCACCGACCCGGTGACCGTAGCCCCGAATGCCACGATCGCCCAGCTTGATGCCCTGTGCGGGCAGTATCGGGTCTCTGGCCTTCCCGTTGTGGATGAGCAGAAGCACCTGCTCGGCATTATTACCAACCGTGATTTGCGTTTCGTTCCGGAAGATGAGTACGCCACCACCCGGGTCGAGGATGTGATGACCCGCATGCCGCTGGTGACCGCACCCACGGGTGTGTCCCGCGCGGATGCCCGGGCGCTCCTCAAGAGCCACCGGATTGAAAAGCTTCCCCTTATTGATGAGGATGGGCGCCTCACCGGCCTTATCACCGTCAAAGATTTCGTCAAAACCCAGCAGTACCCCAATGCTTCCAAGGATTCCCAGGGCCGCCTTCTCGTGGGCGCGGGCGTTGGGTACTTGACCGACTCCTGGGAGCGGGCCGGGATGCTTGCCGATGCCGGCGTGGACGTGCTTGTGATTGATTCCGCGAACGGGGAAGCGAAGCTCGCCCTCGATATGATTCGTCGCCTGCGTGCCGATTCCGGTTTTGACGGCGTGGAGATTATCGGTGGCAATATCGCCACCCGCTCCGGCGCCCAGGCACTCATCGACGCCGGGGTGGACGCGGTCAAGGTCGGGGTGGGCCCCGGGTCCATCTGCACCACCCGCGTGGTGGCCGGCGTGGGCGTACCGCAGGTGACCGCGATTGTGGATGCGGCGCGCGCTTGCAAGCCGGCCGGTATCCCGCTGATTGCGGACGGCGGCCTGCACTGGTCCGGTGATATCGGCAAGGCCATCGTGGCCGGTGCTGATACCGTGATGCTCGGTTCGCTTCTTGCTGGCTGCGTGGAAACCCCCGGCGAAGTCATTTTCGTGAACGGCAAGCAGTACAAGCACTTCCGCGGCATGGGCTCCCTGGGTGCGATGAGCTCGCGTGGCAAGAAGTCCTACTCCAAGGACCGCTACTTCCAGGCCGACGTCACCTCCGATGCGAAGCTCATTCCGGAAGGCATCGAAGGCCAGATTCCCTTCCGCGGCCCGCTGGCCTCCGTGCTCTACGAACTGGTGGGCGGCCTGGGCCAGACCATGTTCTACTCGGGTGCCTCCACCATTGCCGAGCTCAAGGAAAAGGGCCGCATGGTCCGCATGACCGGCGCCGGCCTCAAGGAATCGCATCCCCACGACGTGGAAATGACCGTGGAAGCCCCGAATTACTCCGGGCTCAAGTCCTAAATATTCCTACTCATAATCTCCTTTAGCTCGCTGCCACGCGTGGCAGCGCTGGGGTGGTAACGAGGGCCGGGAACGTAAGAGCGCGTTCCCGGCCTTTCGCTATGTACCGCAAAGTACGACGCCGCAGCCCGGCTCCCGCGTGGCTGGGTTTATGCGCATACTGGATGATGCGTTGTCCGCTTGGGTTCGCCCAGCCGGACCAGCAACGTAACTAGCGAGTACTAGTTGCGCGGGACGGGCCAGCCTTCCTTGGGGCCATCCGAGCGGCCTACTTTGCGCAAAAACTCTTGGAATTCGCGTTCGGCCGCGATCTGAATATCCACGATTTCCCGCAGTTCCTTTTCCCGCAGCTGGGGGAATCTCTCCAACATGGCCCCGAGTACCCGCAGCGTGGCCACCACATCAGCTTCCGCATTGTGGAAAGAATCATCCTGGAAAACCCCGTAATGCATAACGAGGTTTTCCAAGCGCCGCTTCCCCTTGCGGTAGCGATCCACCCCGCGATCCAGCAGATAGGGATCAATAACCGGGAAAATCTCACCGCCCAAGCGCTGGTTGAGGGTGGGCAGCCCGTGGCGGGCCAGCTCACTTTCGAGCAGGGTGAAATCATAGGAGGCATTAAAAGCCACCACCGGCTGGCCGGCCGCTAGTTGCGCCCCCAAAATATCCGCGATCTCACCGAGGACTTCCGCGATGGGCTGGCCCTCCGCGCGGGCTTGCTCCGTGGTAATGCCATGCACCTGGCTGGCTGCTTCCGGAATATCCACCCCGGGATCCGCCAGCCAATACCGCCGCGAGGTTCCCTCACTATCCACCCGCACGAGCGAGCAGGTGACGAGGCGATCGCGCCGGGGATCCACCCCGGTTGTTTCTGTATCAAAGCCGATAAGCGGCAGCGTGGTCCACACGGTTCCCATCCTTTCCGCGGCCCGCGCCGCGCTTCTGTGCTGGTGCTTCGTAGTCTAATCCGCCCCTACGACACGAAAACGTACCGGTTCCTATCTGCGGCTACGTCCGCGGCGTAAGGGTATCCAATGTTTCAACGCGGCGACACCGATGAGCAGCAAGCTGGAGAAGAGCAGTACGAGAAGCCCGATTCCGGGTGGAAGCATATTCCCGGAATCGTCACCCCTGAGGATACTGATACCGGCAATTCCGGGAAGGTACTTTCCTACCTCGGGAAGAAGGGTTTGGACAAGCGGAGCGATAATCGCCACAATCGTGAGCAGAACGGCCACGCTGGAATATCGGGATCGGAAAATAAGGCAGATACTCACGCAGAATATGCACAGGGTGGCAAGATACACGAGTACCGCGCCTACCGAAGGTAGCGAGGCTAACAACAGCTCGCGATACTCTGTGGCACTTAGAGTTGAGGCATCTATACCGCGCGGTGCCAGAAATCTATACATCACCACGGCGCCAATGGCCTGACCCGATCCCCACAAACACACAGTCACGCCACTGCATATGGCTCGGGCGAGCAGGGTCAGTGGTGTGGCGGGGAGAACCAAGGTAGTGATATCGCGGTAACGCGGTTGATCATCGAAATTTAGCAACACGCACGGTAGGACAGCCGCAATGGGCTGCGCAAAAACAATGCTGACCGCGATGGCGGTAGATAAACCTGCACAACCAGCGGGAAGTTCGCCGGCGCGGGGGAGTAGTTGCAGTGCGGTCATCATGTTCCCGGCAACTACACACAGCCCGAGAACGACACCGATTCGTACCTGTGAAGCCACCTGAATGAGCGCACCGCGCAGGTGCCAGATCGCCCTATCGTGGGCACGCAAAGAGCTAATCATGCCGCGGCCTTACGGCGTTCGGACCAGAAAAATCCGAGTGCAATGACAATCATCCACGCGAGCAGAACGAAGATATTTGTGCTCCAATGAGCGGCTACATCCGCAGCAAGTTCTGGTGACATAGCCGAATTGGCGAGCATATCACCCTGCAAAATAAGGCCGTAAGCAGCCAGGTCCGGACTCCAACGGGCGAGGGGCGTTACCCGAGATAAAAGGAACGACAGTGGAACAACTGACTGATTGAGCAGGAGGAAGAGAAGAGGGATCGTCCCGGATTGGAATACTGAGGCGAGGAAGGAGGCTAACCAGCACAGTACATTCCAGTAGATGAGGAGGCCACATAAAGCTTGTACATTGAAGCTGCTCCACTGGAAGGCACCCACGCCAAAGCCGACAAGCAGGGCAAGGCTGAGGTAGATGACGACAAAGAAGAAACCTACCAGTAGATGAGCAGCCGCCCAGGCGAAACGACGTGGCACCGCTACCGCGATGAGAGTTCGGGTGGAAGCGTGGTGGGGCTCCAGGGGAACCAAGTTTTCGGAGATGGATCCCACCCCGGAAATAATGGGGGCAAGGGAGAGCATAAGGAGCGCCTGCGAGAATAGAGAATAATCGGCGTGCCAGAGTTTCCCGTCGCTGTACTGTACGAATAAGAACAATGCCGCAGGCAGGAAACATGCCAACAATGCGATTCGGACAGATCGTGAGGTCCACCAGAGTACCCATTGTGCGCGCACTAACCGCGAAAATGACCTAAGCATCTGTGTCTCCTTCGTGCTTCGCGGCTCCGGTAGCCTTTTCGGTTGTATTCGGGTGGGACGGCCATCGGCCGGATGCCAGGTTGCCGTGAGCCAACGTGGCTGCGCCGTCGTACACCACGCTGCCCTGTTCCAGGACCACCAGACGATCACAGGTATCGGCAAGGAAATCCAACAGATGACTGGAGAGCACAACCGTTTTTCCCTCACGCCGCCACATTGCAATCAGCTGCGCCAGTAACTCGATTCCTTGCGGGTCAAGACCATTGGAAGGTTCGTCTAGTAGCAGCACAGGAGGGTCGCCGAGAAGCGCGGCCGCTAAACCGAGACGCTGATTCATGCCCAGAGAGAGCTTTCCGGCTTTTCGAGTGGCCACGCGATCCAAACCAACCGTATGCAGTACCTCGTCAATGCGCTGGCTCGCGAAGTGATGGGTCGCTGCGATCCATGCCAGATGCTGGCGCACAGTACGCGAGCGAGTTGCCCCCGAACCACCCAGGAGGGTTCCCACGTAGCGAAGCGGGTAGTCCAGTTGTCGGTAGGGATGCCCAAAGATGAGAGCTTGTCCATGGGTGGGTGGTTCCAGGCCAACTAAGAGGCGTATGAGTGTGGATTTTCCGCAACCGTTATGGCCAGCTAAACCCACGATCTGGCCGGGAGGGAAACTCAGCGTTAGATTATGGAGCGCACTTTGACCACGATAAATTTTGGATAAATCCTTGGTTTCTATGGGAAGTGTTGTCATGCTTCTATGCTGGCGACTCATCATGCGGAGCACATCGGCCTCGTGTTCGATACTCGCGGCCCTAGCTCAGCCTGGGTTCCGAGGGAAAAATCAGCCCGCGGGCCGATGGAATGGGAGCGCTGCACGGGTAGCATATGCGCTATGTGCGCTACCACCTCTCCATCGCGTCCCGCGTCCATTCGCGTGACCGCCGGTCACACGGCGCAGAAGAAGGAAAACCGCTGGGGAGTGCTGGGCAGGGCGGTGCTACCGCTGCTTGTTCTGGGACTTATGGTTTTTGTGGCAGTTCCGGAAAAATACGAAATCTGGTGGCGCCTAGCGATATTTGCGCTCTGCGGGGCGCTGCTGGGGTGGTGGTATTGGCAGTGGCTTGTGCAAAGAAGACGCAATAGTGAGTTACAAGCACAGGCGGAAACTGAAAAAATCCTATCGGGAGATCGCTTAGCTCTCGCCGCGGAGTTGCACGATATAGTTTCCGACGGCTTGGGATTACAGCATTTGCGACTCACCCGGGCTCTCGAAGAAGTGACTGATCCGGTAGCACTGGCAGCGTTGAGTGATATTCGGGACTCTAATAAGCAAACTATCGCTCAGATGCGTACCGTTCTTGACCGATTGCAGGGCCGTGATATTAGTCCTCCCGGGATGCCGGATCTAGAACAAATTTTTGCGGCAGCGCAACGGCACGGTATGGAACTCAGGGGCACTGCCGAAGTGCTCGCAACTATCCAAAGGCTGAATCCGCAGCTGCGTAAGCTCTTCATCGCAACTTGCCGGGAAGGATTAGCGAATACCGCCCGCCATGCCGGACCCACCACCGTCACCTTCCAGATTGAAGAAAAAGGCAAGGGCGTGAGCCTCGAACTAGTAGATCAGGGGCCGGCACCGGATTGGCAGCCCATCATCGGCTCCGGGATTGGCTTGGATCACCTTCGGCAACGCGCCGCCGAATGCGGCTATGTCGTGGGCGCCGGGCCAGTGGGCGCCGGGTGGAAACTATGCATGTACCCCGAGTGAGAACGGTAATACCCGGTATGTATGAGGAGGTAGCACATGATGATTCGGATTGCGATTGCAGATGATCAGGGACTACTTCGGGAAAGCCTCGCGGTTCTCCTCGAGCAGCAGGAGGACTTTCGCGTGGTGGGCAGCGCCGGAGACGGCGTGGAAGCCTGCCGTATGGTGCGTGAGACGGATATTGACGTTCTGCTGCTGGATATTCGCATGCCTCTCATGGACGGACTGGACGTACTCAAGGAGCTGAAACGGAATGGCTTCCCTGGGCGCATTGTCATGCTGACCATGTATCAGGATGACCTGTATCTGCGAAAGGCCTTGAGCCTGGGCGCTGACGGGTACCTTCTCAAAGATAGCGAATCCGAGACGATTATCTCGACAATCCGCCAGGTATCGGTGGGAAACAGAGTGCTCGACCGCCAGGTCCTAGACCACGTAGTACAGTGTTACCTCCACGAAAGGGGCCGGTCGCCTGGTGAGGTACCTGAATTACAGAATTTGACCGCACGGGAACTAGAAGTCTTGACCCTCATCGGTAGCGGTTTAACTAACCTAGAAATTCGGGGGCAACTCTATATTTCGGAAGGTACTCTCAAAAGCCACATCAACGCAATACTGCGCAAGACGGGCGCTCGCGACCGCTCGGCGGCCATCGTCCTGGCCTTCCGAGCCGGATTGGTGACATTTAGCTAAGACGGATTATTCGCACCGAACTGAGGAAGCTTTCCGCCCCCATTTCCAGGGCTGTTTCAGCTTAAGTTACTCTAATAGGCAGGTGGCGAATCAGCTCTGAGCTGCCCGGCAGGAAGGAACACAATGCAGTTCGCGGTGTTATCCGAGAATGAGTACAACGACTACATGACCACGCAACGGTGTTTCATTTCCCAAACGGTGAGCTACGGGCGGGTGCGTGCGGCCGAAGGATACCGGGTGGAATACGTGGGCGTGCGTAACAATGCCGGAAATATTTGCGGGGCCGGCCTCGTTATGTATCAACCCTGGAAGAAGATCTTCACACGGGCTTCCCTCGCCTACGGGCCCACCTTGGATTGGAGCCGCAGCGAGGTTGTTTCCGCTTTCTTCAGCGGGCTCAACCGGCATTTCGCTTCCCAGCCGCGCTTGCTCACCGCCCGGATTAACCCGATTCTGGCACGGCGCTGGTACACGGATATTACGCCGCTCAAGGACAATCCGGTGGCCGGCGCGGTCTCCCAAGCTCTGGAACGCGATGGTTGGCGCCACCTTCCTTATGAATTCGGGGAGCGCTCCGATATTCAACTGCGCTGGATTTACACCAAGACGATCTCCGGGATGAACTTCGAAGAAGCCAAAGCAACTCTCGCCAAGGGGCTGCGTCGTCGTTTCAATAACGAAAACCGCTACGGGGTGCAGACCCGTTTCCTCGGGCCGGAAGATTTCGATGTATTCGCGCAGCTCTACGCGAGTACCCGCGACCGTACCGACGGCATGCCTGCTCTCTCGGCTTCCGCGGTGCGTTTCTACCGCGATCTCATGGCGGACATGGGTCCCGAACGCGCGCTGCTCGCGGTGGCCTATGTGTCTCCGCGCCGCTACCTCGATCAGATCGCGATTGAGCGCGCGGAAGTACACGAGCGGATCGAGGTGCTGCGCGGGCGTAAAGAAACGAAAGCGCGGGAGCGCGAACTTGAGCAGGCCGCCCAGCGCCTGGAAGTGCTCGACGGCCAGGAAGAAATGGCACGCGAAACCCTGACCGAGCGCGGCGACGCGGAGATTCCCTTCAACGCGGCGCTCGGATTCCGGGTCGGTTCCGAACTGATTTTGCTGCTCGGTGGGATGGATAAAACGCTATCCGCCTACGCGCGGGATTATCCGGTTGAGCGCGCCATGTTCAAATACGCCTGCGATGAGAGCCTGGATACCTACAATACGTTCGGCATTTCCGGGGACTTTTCCGAGGACGCGGCCGATGCCAATATTCTCGCTTTCAAGCGCTGGCTCAACGGGCAGGTGGAAGAATTTGTGGGCACCTATGAAAAGACGTTCGCGCCGCGTTTCCTCGCCCGCGCGCTGGGTGCGGAAACGCGGTAAGCGCGTGATGTGGTGGAGCGTGACGCGGTAGGACCTTGACACGGGAGCAGCGCAGAACGGTTGCGGCCCCGCGCTTCGCTGCCTTAGCCGCGCGGATGTGCGCCGCGGCCCGGTCGCGCGCCTTTCTTTGCCGGTAAAGTGGAGAACGTGAGCGAAATCGAGATTGGGCGCGGCAAACGCGCGCGGATAGCTTATACCTTTGACGACGTCGCCATCGTGCCCACCCGGCGCACCCGGGACGTTCGCGAAGTCTCCACTGCCTGGCAGCTGGATGCCTACCACCTCGATATTCCGGTGCTCAGCGCCCCCATGGATTCGGTGGCTTCCCCGGATATGATGATCCGCCTGGGGCGGGCCGGGGGATTGGGCGTGGCGGACCTTGAGGGCTTGTGGACTCGCTACGAGGATCCCACCCCGCTGTACGAAGAAATTGCCGCGCTGCCGCCCGAATCCGCTACCGCGCGCCTCCAGCAGATCTACGCCGAGCGCCCCATCGATACCGGCCTGGTGCGCTACCGGGTAGCGCAACTGCGGGCCGCCGGGATCACCGTGGCCGGGGCCTGTTCGCCGGGCCACGCCAAAGAAATTGTGCCGCCGGCCGCCGATGCCGGCCTGGACCTCCTGGTCATCCGCGGCACCACGGTGAGCGCCGAGCATGTGTCCACCACCCGCGAACCGCTCAACCTGCGCGGCCTTATTTACGATCTTGATATTCCGGTGCTGGTGGGCGGCGCGGTCACGTACCAGAGCGCGCTGCACCTCATGCGTACCGGCGCGGCCGGGGTGCTGGCCGGTTACGGGGGAGGGGCCGCTTCTGCGACGTTACGTACCGTGGGGATTGCTGCCCCGATGGCGACGACGATAGCCGATATCGCTGCCGCCCGCCGGGACTACCTCGATGAATCGGGCGGGCGCTACGTTCATGTGATCGCGGACGGCTCGGTGGGCAGCTCCGGGGATCTCATTAAAGCCCTGGCCTGCGGGGCGGACGGCGTGATGCTCGGAACCATTCTGGCGCGGGCCAGCGAAGCACCCGGGCGCGGCTGGCACTGGGGACCGGAAGCCCGCCACCCGCGCCTCCCGCGCGGGGAACGCGTTTATGTGGGCACCGCCGGCACGCTGGAAGAAATTCTGGTCGGGCCCACCTCGAGCGCCCGCGGGCATACCAATATCATGGGGGCGCTGCGCCACGCCATGGCCGCTAACGGCTACTCCGATTGCAAGGAATTCCAGCGCGCCCAGCTGGTGGTCACCCCGCGCTAGGCGCGCTTCTCGCAGCGATGGCGCTACTCACCACGCGGCCGCGCGCTCCTGTGCTCCGCCTTTACTGCGCGTGATACCGATACACGTTGGTATCACGCGCTTCGAAACCGCAGCGCCGGTAGAGCCGGTTGGCGGCTTCCCGGCTGGGCCGCGAAGTCAAATCCACCGATTTCACGCCGAGCTGGGCAGCGTGCGCCAGGGCAGCTTCCACGAGCTGCTGGCCGGCGCCGTGGCCGCGGGCGGCGTCGTCGACCACTACGTCCTCAATCCAGGCCCGCGTTCCGGTGGGAATCTGGAAAGTAACGAGGGTGAGCATCCCGAGGATCGGGGCACCTTCCTCCACCCGGTACACCAATTGGTACACCCCGGGCTGGGCGAGCAATTCCTCCGCAGCAGCGCGCGAAAGCGGCGCGCTGCTTGAGGAGAGCTGGGGGATGAGGCGCTGGCAGGCAGCCAGGAAATCCTCGGTCACATTTTCTTGCAGGGAAATCATGCGTCCTCCGTGGGAGTGCTGGGGATATTCTCCAGATCGGCCAGCCACACCCGGCTGGTGGCATCGGAAGGCATGCGCCAATCCCCGCGCGGGGAAAGCGAGCCACCCGAAAGAATCTTCGGGCCGTTGGGGAGAGTGGAACGTTTAAATTGCTGGGAGAAGAAACGGCGGTAGAACAGCTCCATCCACGTCTTGATCTCCGCCAGGCTATAGGCGTGGCGGGCATCCCCCTCAATACCTTCCGGCCAGAAGCCGCGGGAAGCATCCCCCCAGGCTTCCCGAGCCAGGAAAGCAATTTTCGAGGGCAGGAAGCCGTAGCGCAAAGCGAAATAAAGGGTGAAATCCTGGAGTTCGTAGGGGCCGATTTTCTCCTGGGTGGATTGCAGCGCCCCGCCGGCATCCGCGGGAACCAGCTCCGGGGAAATCTCCGTATTGAGAATATCGATAAGAGATTGCGCCGCCGCGCCGGCTAGGAAGTCCTGGCGAGCCATCCACCGCAGCACGTGCTGCATAAAGGTTTTCGGCATCCCGGCATTCACGTTGTAGTGACTCATATGGTCACCCACCCCGAAGGTGCACCACCCGAGGGCGAGCTCGGAAAGATCCCCGGTGCCCAGCACGATACCGCCGTGGAAACCGGCCAACCGGAACAGATAATCCGTGCGCAGCCCGGCCTGCACATTCTCAAAAGTGAGGTCATAGACCGGCTCGCCAGCCGCGAAGGGATGGCCCATATCGGCCAGCATCTGCCGGGCCGCCGGGCGAATATCAATCTCCTCCAGCGGCACCCCCAGGGCTTCGCATAGCGCATAGGCGTTGTTCTTGGTGTGCTGGGAGGTGGCGAAACCGGGCAGGGTATAGGCGAGGATATCCGTGCGCGGGCGCTCCAGAAGATCCATGGCCCGGCAGGCCACCAGCAGCGCGTGCGTGGAATCCAGCCCGCCAGACACCCCGATAATCACCTTGGCGGAGCCGGTGGCCCGCAACCGAGTAATGAGCGCGTACACCTGGATGGAGAAAGCTTCGAAGCAATCGCGATCCGGATTGCGTTCGCTGCCGCCCATGAAGGGGAAACGCACCACTTCGCGGTGCAGGCGCTGCTCCGCGGCGTCAAGCGCGCTCATATCCGGGATGCCGGCGGTGAAGTTAATAGTGCGGAAGGAATCCGTGCCCGGGTTGGAATACTCATCGCGCTCGGTGCCCTGGGTGAGCGCATTGTCATTAAAAGAGCCGTTGCGCTGGCGTTCTTGGCGGATACGATCCAGGTCGATATCACCCAGGGTGGCGCTGTGGCCGGCCGAAAAACGCTGCCCGGCCGCGATTTTCTCCCCGCATTCGTAGATGACGGTTTGGCCATCCCAGGCCAGATCCGTGGAGGATTCCCATTCGCCATTCGCCGCGTAGATATAGGCGGCCGCGCAGCGCGCCGAAGCCCCGCGGATCAGCAGATCGCGGTCATCTTCACGCCCTACCGTGACCGGGGAGCCGGATAGATTGACGAGCACCTGCGCCCCGGCCAGGGCCGCGCGCGCCGAGGGCGGGATCGGCACCCACATGTCCTCACAGATCTCCACGTGGAAATCAAAACCGGGAATATCACTGGCGGAGAAAATCAGATCCGGCCCGAAGGGAACAGTATTCCGCCCCAGGGTATAGGCCCAGGCTTCCTCAGTGTGGGCGAATTCGGCCCGCTGCTCTTCGCTAAGCCCGGTGCTCCAGGCTGCATCCGTACGCACCCCGGGCAGTTCAATATCCGCATTGCGCAGTCCCGCCCCGGAAGCGAAATGGCGCTTTTCGTAAAACTCCCGGTAGTTGGGGATATAGGACTTGGGAACCACGCCCAGCACATTCCCGTGGTGGAGCACAACCGCGCAATTATAGAGGCGGTTGCGCCAGTGCAGCGGCGCCCCCACAATGAGGGCCGCGTCGAATTCCGCGCTGGCCGCCCGCACGGTTTCCAGGGCTTCCAGGGTGGCACGCAGCAGTGCATCCTGGAGGAACAGATCCTCCGCGGAATACCCGGTGAGGCTCAGCTCCGGGAACACGGCCAGCACCGCACCTCGCGCGCTCACCGCCCGGGCGGCCGCAATAATGGCCTGGGCGTTGCGCTGCGGATCGGCCACCACCACTTCCGGGGAGCAGGCGGCCACGCGCACGTAACCGTGACTGTAAATCGAGGAGAAATCGCTCATGGGTCTAGTCTGCCATTGCCTTCGACACGCAGGAATCGTCAAACTCAGATTCGGGCAGTCCCAGCGCCCCGCTCAGCGAATCAAAAACCCCGCGGTGGGTGATTTTCCCGCCGCTAATATTCACGCCGCTAGCGAAACCCGGATCCGCGCTGGCGGCCGCGCGCCACCCCTGGGCGGCCAGGCGCACCACATAGGGGAGTGTCGCCGTCGTCAAAGCTTCCGTGGAGGTGCGCGGAACCGCACCGGGCATATTAGCCACGCAATAGAAAATCTTGCCGTCCACGGTGAACGTGGGCTCATCGTGGGTGGTGGGATGGGAATCCTCGAAGCATCCGCCCTGGTCAATAGCAATATCAACGAGCACGCTGCCCGGGCGCATACCCTCCACCATCGCGGAGGTCACCAGCTTGGGGGTGGAGGAACCCGGCACCAGCACCGTGCCGATCACCAAATCGGCATCCGTCACCTGCTCCTCGATGGTCTGCGCGGTGGAGGCGAGGGTGGTGAGCATCCCGGCGTGGCGCATTTCCAGCTGGGCGAGCCGCTCGATATTAATATCCAGAATCGTCACGTTCGCGCCCATACCGGCGGCCATCACCGCGGCGGATTCCCCGGCGATACCCGCGCCGATCACGGTCACCTTGCCTTTGCGGGTTCCGGCCACTCCGCCGATGAGAATCCCGGCCCCGCCCTGCGCGTCGAGGAGGTAATGCGAACCCACAATGGGGGCGAGTTTCCCGGCCACCCGGCTCATAGGCGCGAGCAGCGGCAGCGCTTTCCGTTCCCGCACGGTTTCGTAGGCGATGGCGGTGGTGCCGGCATCCAGGAGCGCGCGGGCCAGTTTCGGCTGGGAAGCCAGGTGCAAATAGGTGAAAAGCACCAGGTCCTCGCGTAAATACCCGTATTCTTCGGCTTCGGGTTCCTTGACTTTGAGAACCGCGTCGGCGCCCCACACCTCGGCCGCGTCCGGGCAGATACGGGCCCCGGCGGCGGCGTAGGCGGCGTCGGCGCATCCGGAGGCTGCCCCGGCCCCGGCCTGCACCAGGACGGTATGCCCGGCCGCGGCCAGTTCGCGCGCACCGGCCGGGGTGAGCGCGACCCGGTATTCGTTATTCTTCAATTCTGTGGGAACGCCAATAATCATGTGCTTAGTCTACGGCGCGCGTGCGCGCTGCTCCTAGGTAGTACGACGACGGCGCTGCGGGCCGCGCCACCGCGCGCCCCGCAGCACGGTCCCGCTCCCAGTTAGAGCCGCAGTAGATGCAAGCGGCCGGTGGAACGCCGCGCCAGCGCCCAGGCGATCACCGCGCAGGTGCCGAAGATGAGGGAGAAGGCGAGGAGCCCGATGAAGCCCTGATTGGCGGTAAGGAAATCCGTGAAGCCGGTCGAGTCACTCACCCGCCCCACCCAATGCGCGAAATCGGTGCCGGTGCGGGCGGCCCAGGCGTAGAAGCTTTCCCAATGGGGAATCCAGAGCCGGTAGATGAATCCGGCCAGCCCGGTGATACCAACAAGGTAGCCCACCAGGGAGAGCCCGGCGAAGAAAGCGATAACCACCGCGACAGCCAGTACCACCGTGCTCAGCGACCAGCGCAGCAAGAAGGTGGTCACCAGCACCGCCCCGAAGAACACGGCCATACAGCAGAGCCAGGTAGGTAGGAACATGAACCACACACTGCCCGATCGCATAGCGGTACCTTCAGGGGAAAACGCGGCATCCAGAGCCCAGGAACCATCCGGGCGGCGCACAATGGTGAGCACCACGAGGATAATCACGGCGGTAACCGCCAGGTATTCGGCGCTCATCCGCGCGGCGCTGCGCGTCAGGTTGCTAAAGAATTGCCGCCGCGTGCTCCCCGCTTGCAGATGCGCCCGCATGGAGAGGGTGCATATCACCCCACCGAAGATCAGGCTCCCGCTGAGCACAAACCATGCCAGCGCAACCCAGTTGAGAACGGGGTTGTCGATGCCTCCGATGGGTAGATGCGTCTCGGTATTGGTGAAGGGGAGCCACAGTGTTGCCACGACCAGGAAACATCCCGCAATCAACCAGAAGCTGCGATAAAAATAGGAGAAAGGTCCGCGCCGCCCAATCGCGCGGCGCGCCGCCAGGTAGATAAGAGCGTTCGCGCGGCGATACAGCTTAATCATGATCGACTCCAATCTGGGTGCGGGTGGATGCTTCCGCGGTGGCTTCCTGGGTGCCTTCCCCGGCAGCCGCCGCGGGGGCCAGCAGGCTTCCGGCCCGGGGCGCCTGCGCGCCCAGCGGCTGTGCCAGGCGGGCGCGCTGGGCGGGGGAGAGCGTCGTCGTAACTAAAACATCGGTGAGGGAAGCGAGGCTATCCGTGGAGTGGCGCGCGCGAACCTCATCGGCGTCCCCGGCCTCGAGCAGTTTCCCGCGGTGCAGGAACACCACGGTATCCACCAGGTTCTCCACCTCCTCGAGCAGGTGGGAGGAGAGGATGATGGTGCGGGGGTGCTCGGCGAAATCACTGAGCAAAACCCGGTAGAACAGTTCGCGCATCACCGCGTCCATCCCCAGGTGGACCTCATCGAAAATGGTGATGGGGCAGCGGGATGCCAGGCCCAGAATCGCGGAAAATGTGGAGCGCTGGCCTACGGATAGCCCGTCAATCACGCGGGTGGGATCCAGCTCGAAAAGCTCGAATAGCTCCCGGGCGAAATCCTCATCCCAGGTGGGGCGGGCCATGCGCCACAGATCCATCGTCATGGCGAGCGGGGAACCGGAAATCACCTCCACGCGGGCCGGAATATAGGCCACCCCCGGCATGACCTCCGGGTTTTCATCCACCGGATGCCCGTCAATAAAAATGCTTCCCGCGGCGCGCCCACGGGTGCGCCGAATCGGGAGGAGCCCGGCGATGAGCATCCCGAGCGTGGATTTGCCCGAGCCGTTGCGGCCGAAAAGGCCGGTGATGGTGTCGTGGCCGATCTCCACGCTGAGATCATCGAGGGCGCGAGCCCCGCGCCGGTAGCTGAAACTCAGGTTCTCGATGCTAATCATTGGTTCTCCTCCCAATAGGTCGAGACGAGTGCGGATATTTCCGCGGGGCTGAGCCCTAGTGCCCGGCCCGCGGCGAGCGCCGGGGCGAGGGTGTCACTCAGGTAGGTGGCGCGCCCGCGCTCGCGCAGGGCTGCCTGGGCGCCCGCGGTCACGAACATGCCGATCCCGCGGCGCTTTTCCAGGATTCCTTCCTCCACGAGGAGGGAAAAAGCCTTGTTCGCGGTGGCGGGATTAATGCGGTAGGTGGCGGCGTATTCGGTGGTAGACATGACCTTTTCTCCGGGCCCGAGTTCGCCGGAGAGAATACGACGACGCAGATCTTCGGCCAGCTGCACATAGATTGGCACCGCTGAACTGAACTCCATCACGCCCTCCCTCCTTGGTTAGTTACATAACTAATGAACCACAGAACCGACTCTGCTGCAAGTGCTATGAGGTATGACTCACATCTCGCACGCCTCGGGGGAATTGATCTAGGCTAATGACACGTTTGGAAGGAATCCCTGTTGAAAATTGGTTTACTGGGAGCGGGCCGCGCCGGGTTGATGCACGCGCGCATTCTCGCCCACCGTGTTGATGAACTTGTTATTGCCGAACCGAAACCTGAGCGCAGTGCCGCCGTCGTTTCCGAACTGGAAGGTGAGGCTGCAACTCGCGCCCGCATCAGTGAAGCCAGCGTGGAGGCTACCCTCACGGATGTCACCCTGGACGCCCTGGTCCTCACCAGCCCCACGGATGTGCATGCCGAACAGCTGCTGCGCGGCATGGAGCTGGGCATTCCTATGTTCACCGAGAAGCCGGTATCCACCTCGCTGGCCTCGACCCTGAAAGTGCGCGAAGCCGCCCGCGCGCGCGGAGCCCGCATCCAAGTCGGCTTCCAGCGCCGCTTCGATACCGCCTACACCCGGGCCCGCGCGGCGGTGCGCGAAAAAAGCCTGGGCGAGCTGCGCCGCCTGAGCATGGGAACCATGGATCAGGCCCCGGCCGCCCGCGAATTCCTGGCGGCCTCGGGCGGAATTTACATCGACTGCCTCATCCACGATTTCGATATGCTGCGCTGGGTCACCGGGCGCGAAGTCACCGAGGTCATGGCGTTCGGCACCGATCTGGGCCTGGCCGATTTCCGTGACTTCGGCGATGTGTGCGAAACCGCGGCGGTGCTGCGCCTGGAAGGCGATGTGCTCGCCACCGCGCAATCCTCGCGTTTCAACGGCCACGGCTACGACGTGCGCATGGAGCTGCACGGCACCGAGCAGACCCTCGCGGTCGGCTTCGATAGCAAACTCCCCGTGCGCTCCCTCGAGGATGGGGTGTCCTATCCGGAGGAGTCCGCCTGGGTGGATTTCATCGCCCGTTTCGCCGCCTGCTACGAACGCGAAATCGAGGCGTTTTTGGAGGTGGTTGCGGGCCGCGGGGAGATTCCTGCCACGGTGGACGATGCCGTCGCCTCCCTGCGCATCGCGGAAGCCGTGCGGTTATCGCAACGCGAGCACCGCGTGGTATCCCTGGCCGAAATTGAGGGCTAAAACATGGATTTGCGGCTCGACGCGAGCGCTTTCGACTACAGCTTCGTGGTGCTCTACCTGGTGCTGGTCCTCGTCATCGGCGTGGTCACCCGGCGCAAAGTCACTACCTCGGAGGATTTTTTCCTCTCCGGGCGTTCGCTGCCGGCGTGGATCTGCGCGCTGGCTTTCCTCTCCGCGAATATCGGGGCGGTAGAACTCATCGGGATGGCGGCCTCCGGCTCCCAATACGGCCTGCCCACGGTGCATTACTACTGGATCGGCGCGGTGCCGGCCATGATCTTCCTCGGGCTCATTATGATGCCCTTCTATTACGGCTCGCGGGTCCGTTCGGTTCCCGAATACCTGCGTTTGCGTTTCGACCGGCCCACCCACCTCTACCAATCGGTGATTTTCTCGGTGGCGACCATCCTGGTGGCCGGCATCAATCTTTTCGCCCTCGCCCTCCTCATTAATGTGCTTATCGGGGTGCCGCTGTGGGCTTCGATTATTATCGCGGCCGGCGTGGTGCTGGTCTACACGGTGATGGGCGGGCTCACCGCCACCATGTACAACGAGGTGCTGCAATTCCTGCTCATCGTTGCGGTGCTCACCCCGCTGACCATCGCCGGGCTGGCGCGGGTGGGCGGACCGGCCGGGCTGGTCAACGCCCTCAACGAAACCCAGGTGCTCGGCCCGAACGGCCTGGATGTGTGGGGCGGAACCGGACTCGGGAACACCACGAACCCGTACGGGAATTGGATCGCGCTGCTGCTGGGGATGGGCTTCGTGAATTCCTTCGGGTATTGGACCACAAATTTCACCGAGGTGCAGCGCGCGCTGTCCGCCAAAGATATGCGTTCCGCGCGCCTGACTCCGATCCTCGCGGCGATCCCGAAAATGTTCTTGCCGCTCATTATTATCGTGCCCGGGCTGATTGCCGCGGTTCTCATCCCGCAGCTGCACACCGGCGAGATCACGCATAACGAAGCCTTCCCGGCGCTTATGGGGGAGGTGCTCCCGCACGGGCTGCTGGGCATGGCGCTGGCCGGGCTGATCGCGGCCTTTATGGCTGGAATGGCGGCGAATGTTTCTTCTTTCAATACCGTGGTCACCTACGATATTTGGGAAACGTACGTGCGCCCGGGCCGCAAGGACACCTACTACATTAAAATCGGGCGCCGCCTGACGATTATCGGGGTGCTTATCGCCATCGGGGCGGCCTTTATCGCGGCGGAATTCTCCAATATTCAGGACTACACCCAGATGTTGCAGTCCATTTTCAACGCCCCGCTTTTCGCCACCTTCATTATGGGAATGTTCTGGGCGCGCATGAGCCCGCAGGCCGGGCTGTGGGGCCTGGTGGCCGGCGCGGCCGGAGCCGGGTTTATCCAGCTGGGCTACGCGAACGGGCTGCTGGACTTCAATTCTTCCCAGGCGGCTTCCTTCACGGCTTCCGGTGTCGCTTTTATTGCCGATTTCATCGTGTCGGTGCTCGTCACGAAGGTCACGCGCCCCAAGCCCATCGAGGAACTCGACGGCTTGGTGTGGGGGCGCGTCAAGATGGATATTAAGGGCGCCCAGCCGGCCCCGAAACTGCACGAAGCCCGGGTGGCCGAAGCCCGCGAACGCGCCCTCACCGGCGAAAAACTGCACTGGTGGGAAGAACCGGTGCCGCTGGGCATCGCGGTGCTCGCGGTGTGCACGGTCCTCAATGTGGTGCTGTAAATGAAGGGATACGAATCTATGAACGACGACGCAGCTCGGCGGAGCGCCGCGCCAGCTTCGGCGCCCGTGCAATCGGGCCACGCGGGTGCAGCGGGCGGCGAGTCCGCTTCGGCGCCGGCGCCGCACCTCCCCGAGGCGCGCCTCGGGCGGCTCTCGCTTTTCGACCTGCGCACCTGGATCGCCATCATGTTCGGGGTTTTCGGAACGATGCTGGCCGGCTACGGGCTCTTCTTCGTGACCGAGGAGGACCTGGCCAAAGCCGCGGGCATCAACCTCAACCTGTGGACCGGCCTGGCCATGATGATCGTGGCGCTCTTCTTTGCCGGCCGCAGCGCCGCCGCCCCGCAGGTGCTCTCCGAAGCGCTCGGCTCGCGCCTGCCCGATGAGGATGCGCAGCCCGGGCCCGCGCAGCCGGGGGCAGCGTCGTCGAACCAATCCTTCGTGGAGCCCGCCGCGGGGAGTCTCGACCCCGAGCAGCCCGCCGCGGGGAAGCCGGATCCCGAGCAGCCCGCCGCGGGGAGGCCGGACCCCGAGCAGCCCACCGCGCCGCGAGAGAGCTAAGATTATGTGCAAGCCTAACGCCTACGTCAGGGGACACTTATGACCATTGCGGTTGCCTACAAAATTGCCGGCGATCCACGTTCAGCGCACGTGCTGGATTCCGGTGTGGTGGATTGGAGCGGCGCGCGCCTCTCCATTAGCGACGACGACGCCGTTGCCATGCGGGCAGCGCGGGAACTCGGCGACTCCCTGGGCACCGAGGTTGTGGGAATCACCCTGGGCCCCGACTCCATCGGCACCCCGGCGCTGCGCAAAAACGCGCTGTCCAAAGGCCCGGATCGCCTGCTCGTGGTGAGTGATGATGCCACCACCAGCTGGAATTCCACCGCGGTGGGCGAAGCCCTGGCACGAGTGGTGCAGCGCGACGGCACCATCACCGCGCTTATCACCGGCCCGGGTTCCACCGACGAAGGCTCGAAAATGGTCTCCGGCGTGATCGCCGGGGCACTGGGCTGGCCCTCTTTCCAGGATGTTTCCGCCATTCGCACCGAAGGGGAGGAGCTCCTCCTCACCCAGCACACCGGCGGGCAACGGCGCGAGGTGCGCGTGGCCGGCCCGGTCGTCATCGCGGTCACGTCCGACGCCGCGGCCGTCAAAGTCCCGGCCATGAAAGATATCCTCGACGCCGCCAAGAAACCCGCCCAGCTCCTCACCGCCGCCGACCTCGGCGATATGGAAGGGCGCACCCTCGACCCCATCGCCCGCGCGGTTCCGCCCGTCCAGCGCCGCCTCCACCAAATCCTCGACGGCCCCGGCGCCGTGGCTGAACTCGTTGGGATCTTGGACCGGCGCGGCCTGCTGCCGAACGCCGGTTCCACGGGCATTTCTGGCGACGACGCCGCCCCTCACGCCGCCGGTACTTCGGGCGCGGAAGCTTCCTCCGCCACCGGTTCGGTTCCGGAGCACGCGGTGTGGATTATTAGCTCCGGCGCTACTATTTCGCCTTTCCTCCCGGCCCTGCGCCGCTACGACGCGGTTCATGTGATCGCCCTCGTTCCCGAAGATGAAGCGGGTTCGGGAAGCGCGCAGCTGCCCGCGTTCCCGGACGCCACCAGCGTGCAGGTCATCACACACCCGAGTGATGTGCCGGCCGAAGCCCTGAGCGCGGCGCTCACGAATCTCGTGGATGCCCAGCCCGGGGATATTGTGCTGGTTCCTAATGAGCCGAGCGAACGCGCGCTGGGCGGGGAAATCGCCGGCCGGCGCGGCTGGCCCATCCTCACCGATGTGCGCGAAGTCAGCGCCGAGCACGTGGTCAGCGGGCGTTTCGGGGCTATCTCCCTGGAAACCTACGCGCGCGTGGGAGTGACCTTCGTGGGCGTGATCGGTTCGCTGCCCGGTACGGCGGCTTGTGCTGGAGCTGCCTCGGGCTTTGGTGATGCGGCGGGTGCTGGCAGCACCCCGGTATCTAAGGTCGCGGCCCCGGCCGGCGCGATAGCGCCGGCGCGGATCACGGCAGCCGAATCGGAAGATGTGTCCGAGCGGCGCTTGGCCACCGCCACCCGGGTAGTCGGTGCCGGCCGCGGTTTCGCCGCCAAGGAAGACCTGCGGCTCTTCCACGAACTCGCCGAGGTGCTCGATGCCGCGGAAGGCGCAACCCGCCCGCTGGCCGAAGGGGATGCCTGGCTCCCGCGTGATTCCTACGTGGGGCTCTCGGGCACGGTCATCGCCCCGGATTTGTATATCGCCATCGGTATTTCTGGCCAGCCGCATCACACCGCGGGAGTCACGGATTCCGGAGTCATCGTGGTGATCAATAATGATCCCGAAGCGGAAATGTTCGAATTCTGCGATTACGGAATTGTCGGAGACCTCTACACGGTGCTTCCCGAGCTCATTACCCTCATCCGGAAGCGAGTCGCAGCCCCGGCCCCCGAAAACCTGTAGCGAATTAATGGCCCCGGCTCCGGAATGGGCGCCAACCTCAGCCCCGGATATGGGTGCCAGCCTTGGCTAGCAATCACTCCTCAATTACCACGCAGCCCAATGAGTGGGGGGAGTAACCGGAATGGTTACTCCCCCCACTGCGTCGTCGTACCCGAAAATAACGGGCGCGGGCTTAGACGAGCGTCATAGCCTGCTGGGCGATGGCCAGCTCCTCATTGGTGGGAACCACGAGCACATGCACCGTGGAATCCTCCGTGGAGATCTCCCGCGCGTTCTTCGAGCGTGTGGCATTCTTTTCGGCATCGTACTTGACACCGAAGGGAGCCAGGCGGTCCAGGACTTCCTTGCGGATGATATCGTCATTCTCGCCCACACCGGCGGTGAAGGTCAGGGCATCCAGGCCGCCAAGAATCGCGGTGTAGGAGCCGATGTACTTGACGATGCGATGAACGTAAATATCCACCGCTTCCTTCGCGTTCTCATCACCTTTCTCCACCATCGCGTGCACATCGCGCAGATCGGAAGAGCCGGTCAGCCCGGCCATACCGGACTGGCGGTTGAAGAGCTTATCGATCTCATCAATGGACATCTTCGCCTGGCGAGCCAGATGGAAGACCGCGGCCGGATCAATATCGCCGGTGCGCCCACCCATAACGAGGCCCTCGAGCGGGGTCAGGCCCATGGAGGTCTCCACCGCGCGGCCCGAATCCACCGCGGACACCGAAGCGCCGTTACCGATATGCAGCACGATCTGCTTGAGATCATCACGGCCCAGGATCTTCGCTACCTCGCCAGAAACATACTGGTGCGAAGTACCGTGCGCGCCGTAACGGCGGATCTCATACTTATCGGCAATCTCGCGGTTGAGGCCGTAGCGCGCCGCTTCTTCCGGAAGGCTCTGGAAGAACGCGGTATCGAAAACAGCCACGTGCGGGACATTCGGCAGCAGGCGCTGCGCCACCTTGATGCCCTCCAGGGCCGGCGGGTTGTGCAGCGGGCCGAGCGGCTGGAGCTCTTCGATCTTCTGGCGCACCGCATCGGTAATAAGCGCCGGGCCATCGAAGTACTTACCACCCTGGACCACGCGATGCCCGACGGCGCGAATGGAGCCATCATGCAGGGACGGGCCGGCGGCGTCGAAGAACTCGAGCACCTTCTCCATACCGACTTCGTGGTTGGGAATGGGGCCTTCCCATTCGCGCACGTCCTCGCCGTGTTCGTGCTTGACGTGGCCGGAGGGCAGACCGATCTGCTCCACGAGGCCCGAGGCGAGTTCCTCACCCGATTCGGGGTCCACGACCTTGTACTTGATCGAGGAGGAGCCGGAATTAATTACGAGAACGGACAAAATGATCTCCTTGTGTCTGTGACCGGGTGGAGGCCCACCCCTATAACTTCAGTGTAATGCCGGATACGGGTTGTTCCGGCTCATGCCTGCGGATTCCTGCGAATTGCAGGTTATTTCCGGTTGCTACGGCTTATTCCTGCGCCTGGATCGCGGTAATCGCCACGGTATTGACGATATCCTCCACGAGCGCGCCGCGGGAAAGATCATTCACCGGCTTATTCAGGCCCTGGAGCACCGGGCCCACGGCCACCGCGCCCGAAGAACGCTGCACGGCCTTGTAGCCGATATTGCCGGCATTCAGGTTCGGGAAAACGAAAACCGTGGCGCGGCCGGCCACCGGGGAATCCGGCAGCTTCTTCTTCGCCGCCGCGGCATCCACCGAAGCGTCATACTGGAGCGGGCCGTCAATCAGCACGCCCTCGGGAGCCAGGCTCTTCGCGAGCTCCGTGGCCTCGCGCACCGCATCCACATCCGGGCCCTTCCCGGAGGTGCCCGAAGAGTAGGAAAGCATCGCCACGCGCGGCTCGATACCGAATTGCTGGGCGGTGCGGGCCGAATCAATAGCGATGCCGGCCAGCTCTTCCGGGGTGGGATTGGTATTGACCGCGCAATCGGCGTACACGTAGACGCGATCATCCATGAGCATGAGGAAGGCACCGGAAACCGTCTTCGTGCCGGGCTTCATCTTGATGGTCTGGAAGGAAGGAACAATGGTATTCGCGGTGGTGTGGTTCGCTCCCGAAACCATGCCGTCAGCGTCCCCCATGTAGACCATCATGGTGCCGTAGTAGGAAGGATCCTTCATCTTCTCCACGGCCTGCTCGTACGTCACGCCCTTCTTGGCGCGCAACTCAGCGAACTTCTCCGCGTAGCGGCGCACCCGCTCCGGATCATCAATCGAAATAATCTCCGCACCGGACACATCCACCCCGAGCTCAGCGGCGCGAGCGAGGACCTCGTCCTTGTCCCCAACCAGGGTAATATCCGCGATATCGCGGGCCAGAATCTGGGAGGTGGCCAGCAGAATGCGATCATCTTCGGCTTCCGGCATGACAATGCGCTTCTTTGCCTTGCGGGCCCGGGCCGCCAGGGAAGCCTGGAAGGAGAGCGGGGTAATAACCGAGGATTCCTCTTCCATCGCGGCAATGAGGGTGGCCCGATCCTTATCGGTGAAGGAACGAGCCTCGCCATCGGGCAGGTAAATAGTGGGAATGCCCAGGTCACGCATGGTGGTGGGGACGGTCTCATCAGCGTCAATAACAATGAGGGCGCTCAGGGTGCCGTACCGATCCTTGATTTCCTTCGCGGAAAGCTGGGCAACAACTTCCACCTGCGCGGCGCTGCGCTGCGCTGCCGATACGGCAACGATGCCGGTGGTGCCCAGGTTGGCGATGGTGCGGCCGGTACGCGAAAGCATCCCGGGATTAATGGGATCCCCATCCAGAATGCCCAGGATGAGAACCGCATCGAAATTCTGGGCGTAATCGGTGTAGCGGTTCACCAGCTGAGTCATGGCCTCGTCTTCATCTGCCACGTAAGCCTGCCGGCTCGAACCCCAGGCGATATCGCGATCCTCGCCGCGGCCAACCTGGTCGAGCAGCTGAAGGAAGGCGGAGTCATTTTCGATATTTCCGTTGGTGAACGCCCGGAACACCCCGACGTTCTTGTAAGTAGAGGTGAGTACATCAACGTAGGCGCTGGCCACCGCCTGGGTGCCCGCATTGCCTTCTACCGCGGTGAAATATACGCTGTAGGTCACTTTCTTATCCTTCCGGCCCGTGAGGACCCTTGAAAAAATAGGCGTATCCACGCCGGGATATCCCTTCAAATAATCTCACATCTTGCGAGCTGATGTGCATGCCCAGCTCAGGCCCACGCGGGCGGGTGTGCGTCGTCGTTCCTATCCGGTGACGAAGGTCCTAGAAACCTTCCGGGCGTTGGCCGGCTCCCAGTAGGCGCCGGCGCGTTTTAATCACTAGAATGAACAGCGTGAATACCAGCGATAATTCCCCGGTTCTTGTTGTCGATTTTGGTGCGCAGTACGCTCAGCTCATCGCGCGGCGCGTTCGTGAAGCACACGTTTATTCAGAAATTGTTCCGCACACCATGTCCGCTGCGGATATGCTGGCGAAGAAGCCCGCGGCCATTATTCTTTCCGGCGGCCCGGCATCCGTGTACGCGGAAGGCGCGCCCGCAATCGATAAGGACATTTTTGAGGCCGGGGTGCCTATCCTCGGTATCTGCTACGGCTTCCAAGCCATGGCCCAGGCCCTGGGCGGGCGCGTGGGGCGCACCGGCACCCGCGAATACGGGCGTACCGAAGCCCGCACCGCCGGTGATTCCTGCCTTTTCGCCGGTCTGGAAGATAAGCAAATCGTGTGGATGAGCCACGGGGATGCCGTGAGTGAAGCCCCGGAAGGCTTCACCGTCACCGCCGCCACCGATGAAACCCCGGTGGCCGCTTTTGAAGACCGCAAGCGCCGGCTCTTCGGCGTGCAATGGCATCCGGAAGTGCTCCACTCTCAGCGCGGCCAGGCCGCCCTGGAAAACTTCCTTTACGAAGGCGCGGGAATCAGCCCGAACTGGACTCCGTCCTCCATTATTGATGAGCAGGTGGCTCAGATTCGCGAGCGGGTCGGCTCCGCGCAGGTGATCTGCGCGCTCTCGGGCGGGGTGGATTCCTCGGTTGCCGCGGCGCTCGTGCACAAAGCTATTGGTGACCAGCTCACCTGCTTCTTTATCGACCACGGGCTGCTGCGCGCCGGCGAACGCGAGCAGGTGGAACGCGATTACGCGGAAAGCACCGGCATTCGCATCTTCACCATTGATGAATCCCAGCGCTTCCTCTCCGCGCTGGCCGGCGTGCGCGATCCGGAAACGAAGCGCAAGATTATCGGGCGCGAATTTATCCGCTCCTTCGAAAGCGCGCAGCGCCAGTTGGTAGATAAGCTCGGCGGCGGGGAAGACGTGAAATTCCTCGTGCAGGGTACGCTCTACCCGGACGTGGTGGAATCCGGCGGGGGAGAAGGCGCCTCCAATATTAAGAGCCACCACAATGTGGGCGGCCTGCCCGAAGATATGAATTTCGAGCTCATCGAACCCCTGCGCAGCCTCTTCAAGGATGAGGTGCGTGCCATCGGGCGCGAACTGGGCGTGCCGGAGAAAATCGTGGCCCGCCAGCCCTTCCCGGGGCCGGGCCTGGCGATCCGCGTGATCGGTGAAGTCACCGAAGATAATCTGCGCATCCTGCGCGAAGCCGATGCCATCGCCCGTGAAGAACTCACCGCGGCCGGGCTGGACGCCGAAATTTGGCAGTGCCCGGTGGTGCTGCTGGCCGAGGTGCATTCCGTGGGCGTGCAGGGTGACCACCGCACCTACGGGCATCCCATCGTGCTGCGCCCGGTTTCTTCCGAGGATGCGATGACGGCCGATTGGGCCCGGGTTCCCTACGATGTGCTCGCCCATATTTCCAATCGCATCACGAACTCCGTGGCGGAAGTTAATCGCGTGGTTCTGGACGTCACCTCCAAGCCTCCGGCAACAATTGAATGGGAGTAACATTCGCAGCTAAAAAGTGATTCCTCACACATGTGAGAGGGGTGGCGACGTGAAGTCGCGTGTCGGCGCGCCCGCCGGGGGCGCCGCGGGAATGTGCGCCGCTCATCTCACGTGTCTGGGAATGTTTTTTCGCGCAAGCGCGTTAGGATAAATGTAGGCGCGGACAGCGAGTGATATACGCCCGCCGCCCGTGCCGGACAATACAATCGAGAGTCGCTTGTGCCTGACCGATTGATACGGACAACAGGTAAAAGAATCAGGACTTGTTACCTCGGTGCCGTAGCGATTCACGCGAAGGCGTGGATACGGTGCGGACGCAAGCGTGCGGCAATTTCTTACGGAACATCTGTTCCGCTTGTAAATTGCTTTATGCTTGGATAATAACGGGTACTGACACGACACAAGGAGAGTTAGACGCACATGGAGCGCACTGCTACCGATACCCCAACAGAGGAAGCCTGGGCGGGTTTCACGTCCGGCACCTGGAATGAAGCCATTGACGTTCGTGACTTCATCCAGAAGAACTACACCCCCTACGAAGGGGATGCTTCGTTCCTGGCCGGCCCGACGGAGAAGACCACCCGGCTGTGGGAGTCTCTTGAGGAAAATTACCTCTCCGAGGAGCGCCGCCGTCGCGTGTACGACGTCGACACCGACACCCCGGCCGATATTGACGCTTTCCCCGCCGGCTACATTTCCGAAGACGACGACGTCGTCGTCGGCCTGCAGACGGATGTTCCGCTCAAGCGCGCGATGATGCCCAATGGCGGCTGGCGCATGGTGGAAACCGCCATCAAGGAAGCGGGCAAGGAAGTGAACCCGGAGATCAAGAAGATCTTCACCCGCTACCGCAAGACCCACAATGACGCGGTCTTCGATATTTACACCCCGCGTATTCGCGCGGCCCGTTCCTCGCATATTATTACCGGTCTTCCGGATGCCTACGGCCGTGGCCGCATTATTGGTGACTACCGCCGCGTGGCCCTCTACGGTGTGGATAAGCTCATCGAAGAGAAGCAGGCCATGAAGGATTCCGTGGCCGATCAGCCCTTCTCCGAGCACTGGGCTCGTTTCCGTGAGGAACACGCCGAGCAGATCAAGGCTCTGAAGAAGCTCAAGACCCTCGGTGAAATCTACGGCTTCGATATTTCCGGCCCGGCGAAGAACTCGCGTGAAGCCGTGCAGTGGCTGTACTTCGGCTACCTCGCTTCCGTGAAGAGCCAGGACGGCGCGGCCATGTCCATCGGCCGCCTCTCCGCCTTCCTCGATATTTACTTCGAGCGCGATCTGGCCGCCGGAACTATCACGGAAACCGACGCGCAGGAAATGATTGACAACCTCGTCATGAAGCTGCGTATCGTCCGCTTCCTGCGCACCATCGATTACGATCAGATCTTCTCCGGTGATCCCTACTGGGCCACCTGGTCGGATGCTGGCTTCGGTGATGACGGGCGTACCCTCGTCACCAAGACCTCCTTCCGTCTGCTTCAGACCCTGCGTAACCTGGGTCCGGCTCCGGAACCGAATATCACCATTTTCTGGGATCCGGCGCTTCCGGAAGGCTACAAGGAATTCTGCGCGGCCATTTCCATCGAAACCTCGTCCATCCAGTACGAATCTGACGAACAGATTCGTAACCAGTGGGGCGACGACGCTGCCATCGCGTGCTGCGTTTCCCCGATGCGGGTGGGCAAGCAGATGCAGTTCTTCGGGGCTCGCGTGAACGCTGCTAAGGCCCTGCTCTACGCCATCAACGGCGGCCGCGATGAAATGACCGGCAAGCAGGTGACCGAACCGGGGCTGTTCACCCCGCTCGAAGGCGACGGCCCGCTCGACTTCGACGAAGTCTGGCAGAAGTACGAAGAGATGCTCGACTGGGTGGTTGGCACCTACGTTGAAGCTCTCAACATCATCCACTACTGCCATGACCGCTACGCTTACGAAGCGGTGGAGATGGCTCTCCACGATTCGGAGATCATCCGCACCATGGGTTGCGGTATTGCCGGCCTGTCCATCGTGGCGGACTCGCTTTCCGCGATCAAGTACGCGAAGGTCTACCCGGTTCGCGACGAAACCGGCCTCGTTGTCGATTACAAGACGGAAGGCACCTTCCCGATCTACGGTAATGATGATGACCGCGCTGATGACATCGCGGCAACCGTGGTTCACACCATCATGGCGAAGATCAAGGCGATCCCGATGTACCGCGATGCCATCCCGACCCAGTCGGTGCTGACCATTACCTCCAACGTGGTGTACGGCAAGGCCACGGGTTCCTTCCCGTCCGGCCACAAGGCTGGCACCCCGTTCTCCCCGGGCGCGAACCCGGAGAACGGCATGGATACCCACGGTATGGTGGCCTCCATGATGTCCGTTGGTAAGCTGGATTACAAGGATGCCCTCGATGGTATTTCCTTGACGAATACCATTACGCCGGCTGGCCTCGGCCGCAATAAGGATGAGCAGGTCAAGAACCTGGTCGGAATTATGGACGCCGGCTTCATGGCTGAAGAAGACTAAAACTCTAAGATTCAACCCCCAACAAAGAAAAGAAGGTAAAAAATGGCTAAGACCTACGAAGAGCGTCTCGAGTCGATGAAGGCTGCTCGCGAAGATAACGGTGGGGTGCAGGGTCTGTACCACGCCAATATCAACGTGCTGGATCGCTCCACCCTCGAGGACGCGATTGATCACCCCGAGAAGTACCCGAACCTGACCGTTCGCGTTTCCGGCTACGCCGTGAACTTCGTGAAGCTGACCCGCGAACAGCAGCTCGACGTTCTGTCGCGTACCTTCCATCACTCGGCATAACCATTGTCTGCTGAGTTGCGACTAGCACCGGTCGGCCTTCAAGATTTCGAAGCGCCGACCGGTCGGTTGCAGGGGGCCGGTCTGGGAGGCATCGATGTCCTTGACGACATCGAACGCAAAGAACGGCTTCGCAAGATGCGCGAGGGAACCCTCGGTTCCGTCCACTCGTGGGAACTTGTGACCGCGGTGGACGGGCCCGGGACCCGAATGACAGTCTTCATGGCAGGGTGCCCCCTGCGGTGCCTGTACTGTCATAACCCTGACACCTTCATCATGAAGGACGGTCAGCCGGTGGATTCCGATGAATTGCTGCGGCGCTGGAAGCGCTACCGTCGCATGTTCAAGGCGACGGGTGGCGGAATCACGATCTCGGGTGGCGAATGCTTAATGCAACCCGCCTTCCTCAAGACCGTGCTTCGTGGCGCCAAGGAAATGGGAATCCATACGTGTATCGATACCTCCGGTTATCTCGGCCGTAACGTCGACGATGAAATGATGAGTTACATCGACATGGTGTTGCTCGACGTGAAATCGGGATCCGAGGAAGTATATAAGCGCACGACCGGCCGCGAACTGCAACCGACCATTGATTTTGGTGATCGATTGGCTGCCGCGGGCAAGGAAATCTGGGTACGTTTCGTACTCGTGCCCGGGCTGACAGACGATCCGGAGAACGTGGAGAACGTTGCGAAGATCGTTGCACGGTGGAAGAACGCGGTGAGCCGCGTTGAAGTTCTACCGTTCCACCAGATGGGGCGAGACAAGTGGCATTCACTTGGCTACGACTACCAACTGGAAGACGTCGTACCGCCGTCACCACAAGCCGTGGAAGAAGCGCGGGAGCACTTCCGGCGCTTGGGGCTCAACACCCCGGCTTTCTAAACGCTACGGATGACGCCAAGGGCCGCGTCCCGAAAGGGATGCGGCCCTTTTGTGTGCGTGCTTGCGTGGTGCACTGATGGAACGGTGCTGCGTCGTCGTACCAGAAACGTGAGGTACGACGACGCCGCTGCGGCCACCGCGGGCGGCCGCAGCTCCACCGGGCCACGCGCCGGCCTGGCAGCGCTACATGGTATTGACCACGAGCCCGATATGGGTATAGAAGTTCATGGCACCGAAGAGCATGAAGATGACCCCGCTGATGACCAGGCACCAGTAGGCGGCGCTCACCACGCCGCCGCGCACCTGCCCGCGGGCATCCGGGCGCACCGCGGCGAAGAAGAGAATCGCACCCACACCGGCCAGGCCAAAGACCGCGGAGAGGGCAATCGACTCGAGCCAGGGGTAGGCAGCGAAGGACCCGGAAATCGGCTCCTGGGGAGGTGCGGCGAAGAACTGGTAGACCATCCCGGCGCACATAATCGCAAGCAGGGCCAAGCCCATTGCCAGCGCGAAAATGGAGACCGGGCGGGCGATCCGCGCGAAAGTGTGGAAAGGCGAGCTGGATGCGAGGATGCGATCCCCGCGCTTCCACAGGATGAAACTCGCCGCGAGCAGGAGCACGCCGAAGCCGAGGCAGGTTTCCCCGAAGATAATATTGTCGAAGGGGAAGCCGCCGGCGGCCAGCGGCCAGGTGAGGCACATGTGCAGGCCGGTCAGCGTCTGGATCAGGCCGGTCACGAAGAAGCCGAGGGTGTAGCCGTCCAGGCTCACGGCCTTATCGGCATCCGCGCCGGCTACGTGCACGGATGCTGCGGCGCCAGCTCCCGTAGTGCCAGCTGCGCCCGCGGCATCGCCAGCTCCCACCGCTCCCGCTGGAACCGCGCTGCGCAAGTGCACCAGCAGCCGGCCAACCAAGATCAGGCCCACCCCGGCCGCGATGGCCATAATGGTGTTGTAGGTGGGCATCGACGCCCAATCAATCATTCCCGGGGCGCTTTCCCCGGTGAAGAAATCTCCCACGTTCACCACTCCTTTCTCAATTTAGGACTAATGTCCCCATGATAGCCGGGTTTGCCCGGCACAGTGGGCCACAACACAGTAAGCTAGGCTTATGACTCACTACCGCGTGCATAACCCCAATACCGGCGAGGTGGAAGAATGCTTCCCCTCCCTGCCCGCCGCCGCGATCCCGGGCGTGATCAGCGCTTCCTGGGATGCCTTCACCAGCTGGCGCGATACCCCGATGGCCACCCGCGCCGCGGTCCTGCACCGCTTCGGGGAGCTCATCACGGAGCGTTCGGCGGAGCTCGCCGATATTATCGGGCGGGAAATGGGCAAACCGGTGCGCGATGGCGTCGCCGAGCTCGCCGTCGTCAGCCAGCACGCCCACTGGTTCGCCGATAACGCGCCGCGCTACCTGGAACCCACCGCGCTGGATGCCGGGGATGGCATCCCCACCTACGTGCTCCACCAGCCGCTGGGCGTGCTGCTGGGCATCATGCCCTGGAACTTCCCCTATTCCCAGATTGCCCGCTTCGCGCTGCCCCAGCTCATGGTCGGCAATACGATTCTCATGAAACAAGCGGAGATCTGCCCGCGTTCCTCGGCTGCGTTCGAGGCGCTGCTGCGCGAAGCCGGCCTGCCTGCCGGGGTGTACCAGAATATCTACCTGGATATTGCGGATACGGAGAAAGTCCTCGCGGACCCGCGCGTCAAAGGAGTATCGCTGACCGGTTCGGAGCGGGCGGGATCCTCGGTTGCGCAGCTGGCCGGGAAGTACACGAAACGTTCCCTCCTGGAGCTGGGCGGCAATGATGCCATGGTGGTGCTGGACGCCGCCGATATCGCCGCGGTAGCCCGCGCGGCGGTGCGCACGCGCGTGTTCAACGCCGGGCAGGTCTGCACCTCGAATAAGCGCATTATCGTGCTGGATAGTGTTTTCGAGGAATTCCTCGCGGCGGCCCGCGCGGAGATCGCGAGCATCGTGGTGGGTCCCTATGATGACCCGGCCACGGATATGGGGCCGCTGTCCTCGATTGCGGCGAGGGACGAGGTGGTGCGGCGGGTGGCGAGCGCCGTCGCCGCTGGAGCGCACCGCCATTACGGAGGTCACAAAATTGACCGGCCGGGCGCCTTTATGACCCCGGCCTTGCTCACCGATATTCCCACGGACCACGATATCGCTCGCAACGAATTATTCGGGCCGGTGGTGGCGCTCTACCGGGCGGCGGATGAGGAAGCAGCCCTCGAGCTGGCCAATAGCACCGCCTACGGTTTGCAGTCCTCGGTGTGGAGCCAGGATCTGGAGAAGGCGCAGCGTTTCGCGGCGCGTTTGGCGGCCGGGATGACCATTATCAATAAGCACCGCGAATCGGCGCCCACCTGGCCTTTTGGTGGAATTAATCGTTCCGGTTACGGCCGCGAGGAGGGCGCCTGGGGTTTGCGTGCCTTCACGAACGAGCATGCGGTGCGCGTCCATCCGGCGCGATAGGTACGACGGCGCAGCTTCGTTGGTACGACGGCGCAGCTTAACTGGCGCGGGGCCGGCCGGGCAGGTAGGTGCCGCATGCCATCGGCCGGTGCCCGGAGTGAGAGAAACGCGAAGCTCGGGGGCGTTTTTTGTGTCGGGGTGGTGTCGTACCCTAGAAGGGCTATGGAGGAATCGTACAAAGCAACAATCGCGCGGCTGCGGGAACGCGTGGCGGCCGCCCAGCAAGCCGGGGCTACCGTGGGGCGGCGCCCGGGTGTGCCCGCACCGGCTCAGGCCGCTGAAAGTGCGCCTACTGGTCAGGGCGGGGCAGCGGCTGCGGGTGCGCCGGCGGCTGCGAGCGTGCCGGAGGTTTCGGGTGCGGCGGCGCGCATTCTCACCGGCCTCAATAGCGCCCAGCGGGAAGCCGTGATTCACAGCGGCGGCCCGCTGCTTGTGGTCGCCGGGGCCGGCTCGGGGAAAACCCGGGTGCTGACCTCGCGTATCGCCTACCTCATCGCCACCGGGCAGGCCCACCCGGCCAATATCCTCGCCATCACCTTCACCAATAAGGCGGCGCGGGAAATGCGCGAACGCCTGGAGGGGATGCTCGGCGGCCTGGCCCGCGGCATGTGGATCTCCACCTTCCACTCCGCCTGCGTGCGGATTTTGCGGGCCGAACACCGCGCGCTCGGGATGCGCTCCACCTTCACCATTTACGATGCCGCGGATTCCCAGCGCCTCATGACCATGGTGTGCCGGGAAGAAAATATTGACATCCGGGCCTACCCGCCCAAAATGCTCAGCCGCCAGGTCTCTAATCTCAAGGATGAACTGGTTACCCCGGCCGCGCAGGCCGCGGCCGCAACCGATAGGGACGGCCAGGTGCTGGCCCAGGCCTACGCCGCGTACCAGGATCGCCTGGAGCGCGCCAATGCGCTGGATTTCGATGATCTTATTATGCGCACGGTGGAGGTGCTCACCTCCCACCCGGAGATCGCCGAACGCTACCGCACCCGCTTCCGCCACATCCTGGTGGACGAATATCAGGACACCAACCACGCCCAATACGTCCTGGTGCGCACCCTGGCCGGGCAGGGCCCGGAACGCTCCGCGCTCACCGTGGTGGGCGATGCCGATCAGTCCATTTACGCCTTCCGCGGCGCCACTATCCGCAATATTGAGGATTTTGAGAAAGACTTCGCGGATGCCACCAGCGTGGTCCTCGAGCAAAACTATCGCTCCACCCAAAATATTCTTTCTGCCGCCAATGCCGTCATCTCCCATAATGAAGGGCGCCGGCCGAAAAAGCTGTGGACGGATTCGGGGAGCGGGGAAAAGATCACCGGCTACGTGGCCGATTCGGAAAGCGACGAAGCCAATTTCGTTGTCACAGAAATTGACCGGCTCCGGGATAATAACGGGGTGCGTTACGGGGATGTGGCGGTGTTTTACCGCACCAATTCCCAGGCTCGGGCCCTGGAAGAAATGTTCGTGCGCTCCGGGATTCCCTACCGGGTCATCGGCGGTACCCGCTTCTATGAGCGCAAAGAAATCAAGGATGCCCTCGCGTACCTGCACGCGGTCGCCAATCCGGATGATACCGTTTCGCTGCGCCGCATCATCAATGAACCCAAACGCGGGGTGGGGGATACCGCGCAGGGCCACCTGGCCACCCACGCCCAACGCTGGAATATTTCCTTCGGTGCCGCGGTGGCCGATGTGGCTACCCCCAATCCGGAGCGCGGCGAAGTTGCGGGGCTGACGGCTCGGGCCCGCAGCGCCGTCGCCGATCTGGCTCGCATCCTCGAAACCGCGCGTCAGGATGCCGCCGCGGGCGGTAAACCCGCGGATATCCTCGATTACCTCATGGATGAATCCGGGTACCTGGCTGTGCTACAGGAATCCAAAGACCCGCAGGATCTCAGCCGGGTGGAAAACCTGGCCGAATTACACGCGGTCGCGGTGGAGTTTTCCGCTCAAAATCCGGATGCCGGGTTGGGGGAGTGGCTGGACCAGATTTCGCTGGTCTCGGATACGGATCGGCTTCCCGAGGGGAGCGAATCCGAAGGGGAAACCACTCTCATGACGGTCCACACCGCCAAAGGTCTGGAGTTCCCGGTTGTTTTCGTCACCGGCCTGGAAGACGGCACCTTCCCGCATATGCGTTCCCTGGATGACCGGCGCGAACTCGCCGAAGAACGCCGCCTCGCCTACGTGGCCTTTACCCGCGCGCGCGAACGCCTCTATATTTCGCGAGCGGCAGCGCGCTCTTCGTGGGGTGCACCCCAGGAGTTCCCGCCCTCGCGTTTCATTGAAGAAATCCCGCCCGAACTTATTGATTGGCGCCGGGAACAATCCTCCCAGGATCTCGTGCGCGGTGGCGGTATTGGTTCCGGTTACGGGTGGGGGCGCCGTGAGCGGCGCGCGCCTTCTTTCTTTGACGACGACGCCGGGCCCATCATCGGCTCAGGTACATTCAAACCCGGGAAACTCGGGGTGCCCGCCACCGCTAACTCGGCCTCTCGCGCTGATTCTGCCGGAAGTTCGCATCAAGCAGCTGGCGGTTCGGGTGGTGCAGCGGGCTCAACTAGCGCGGCGGGTGCACCTAGCGCGGCCGATACCGCAGCGGATACCAAAGGCTTCGCGGTGGGTGACACCGTGGAGCACCGCTCCTTTGGGCGGGGGACCATCCTCGGCTTCGAGGGCCGAGGAAAGTCCACCACCGCGAAAGTCGCTTTCGGCTCGGTCACGAAACGCTTGATGCTGCGTTTCGCTCCGCTGACGAAAGTGGAGAAGTAGCGGCACTCGCGGCAGCGGCCGGCACGCTCAGGGTGCGCCGGTGGCTGCGTGCCGCCGCGCGCCCGCTCAGCTTGTACCAGGCCAGCGCGCTCAGGAACACTACCCCGTCGGTGAAAGCCATCATCGCCGAGGTCGCCAAATCCAGATACAGGGCCAGCACGAAGCCGAGGAGCGCCTCGGCCACCGCAATCAGGAGAGTGAGCACCAGGAGGTGGCGCAGCGAGCGGGCGAAAAGAATCGCCGTGGCCGCCGGCACCACCATGAGGGCAATAACCAGGATCGCGCCCGCGGCATTGAAAGCCGCCACCACGGTCAGGGACACCAACATCATGAGCCCCAGCTCCACCGCCCGCACCGGGAAGCCGATAGTCGCAGCGAAATCACCGTCGAAAGTATCGGTCTTGAGAACCCGGAAAAACACCGCGATGAAAATCGCGTTGAGCGCGCACACCGCGAGCAGCTGCCACATGGTGCGCGGGCCAATATCGTAACCGCCGATAATGATATGTTCCGGGCTCAAAGCCATGAGATTGAGATCCCCGGTGAGCACGGTGTCCTGGCAAATATGGATACGGGAAAGCGTGGTCGAGAGCAGCAAAATACCCAGGGCGAAAAGCACCGGGAAAATCACGCCCTGGCTGGCATCCCCGGTGAGCAACCGGGTGCGATCCAGCTGCTGGGCACCCAGCACCACCACCAAACCCATGAGCGCCGCGCACACCACCATGATCGGGGAATGCGTGGAACCAGACAGAATCGTGCCCACCACAATCCCAGGGAGCACGGCGTGCGACATCGCATCCACCAGCATGGACTGCCCGCGCAACACCAGGAACACCCCCGGAAGCGCGCAGGTCACCGCGGTCACCACCGCGAGCAACATAACTGCCACAATGAAACTCATTGCCCGCTCCTCTCCGAAGCACCCCCGGCTGCCAGAGCATCCGGCGCCGTAGGCGCCGGCGTCGTCGCCGATCCTTGCGCACCCGCAGGAACCGGAACCTCCGCGGAAGCCAGCGCCCGCGTGGCAAGATCACCGCGCAAGCGGCGCTGGCGCAGGGCCACCACCACAATGGAGCGGCGCGGCGCGGCCAACAGCGAGAACGCGAAAATAACAAAGAGGTGGAGCACCACAATCGGGCCGGTGGGAACCTTGCCCAGGCACACGGACAGGTACGCGCCCGCCGCGCCCGCAACCCCACCGAAAATCCCGGCCAGCACCATCATGGAGGACATGCGGTGCGTCCACTGGCGCGCGGCCGCGGCCGGCATAATCGCAAAAGCGACCATGAGGATAAGCCCCACGCCCTTAATTCCAATCACGATAGCGATGGTGACGAGCACCAGCATGAGCGGCGTGAGCACGCGCGGGCTGAAGCCCTGCAATTGCGCCGTCACCGGATCGAAGGTCACCAATTTGATTTCTTTAAAGAAAGCGAGGATAACCGCGACGGTGAGCAGCCCGAATACCGCGATGGTCACCAGGTCCCCGGCGCGTACATTCGCCGCGTTGCCGAACATGTAGCTGTCGATCCCGCCGCGATTGGGCAGGTGGGAATGGGTGAGGAGCCGTAGGCACACCATCCCGCCGCCGTAAAACAACGAGAGGCAGATGGCCATAGCCGCGTCCGCCTTCACTTTCGAATGCGCCACGATGATATTGGTGAGAACGACGGCGCACATCGCCGCCGCGCTCGCCCCCAGCACGAGGACCACCATCGAGCGCCCATCCATGCCCAGCAGGGTGGCCACCGTGAAGGCGGCAACCACACCGAGGATGGAGCTGTGCCCGATAACGTCGGATACCAGGGACTGGCGGCGCAGGTAAAGCAGGCAGCCAGCGATACCGGAAAACACCCCGATGAGGGTGGTTCCGATGAGCATGGTGCGGAAAATATAGGTTCCCCACAATTCCAGCGGGGAAATAAAATCAATCATCGCGCCGCGCCCTCACTTGCGTTCGAGGGCGATGGAAAGGCCGTAGGCTCGCGCGATATTATCCGCGGTGAAAGCCTCCTCCACGTTTCCGCTCGCCACCAATTTGCCGCTAGAGAGCAGCACAACGCTATCGCAGAAATCAGGGACCGTCTGCAAATCGTGATGCACGATCATCACGGTTTTCCCCTCATCAACCAGCTCGCGCAGCAGCGTCATAATCGCCTGCTGGGAGGTGATATCGATACCCGCGAAAGGTTCGTCCATGAGGTAGAGCTCGGCGTGCTGGGCCAGGGCGCGCGCCACGAAGGTGCGCTGCTGCTGGCCGCCGGACAGCTCGTTGATATGGCGGTGGGCAAGATTGGAAATTCCCAGGCGTTCCATGGCCGCTGCGGCGGCTTCGCGCTGGCGTGCGCCCGGGCGGCGCAGCCAGCCCAGCTGGGCGTACGTACCCATGAGCACGACGTCGCCCACCGTGGTCGGGAAATCCCAATCCACGGTGGCGGTTTGCGGCACGTAAGCAATGCGTGAACGCACCCGGGGGAGTGGTTCGCCGAAGAAGCTGACGTCCCCGGCGAGGGCCGGAACGAGGCGCAGGGCCGCCTTCATGACGGTGGATTTCCCCGCGCCGTTCGGGCCGAGAAGCGCCACCACCTGGCCTGGACTGACGCGGAGCGAAACATCGCTCACCGCGATCGTATCCTGGTAGGCGACGCTCAGGTGGTCAATCTGACAGGCCAGCGTGGTAGCGGATCCCATAGATATCACCTATTTCTGCGACAGCGCGCTGACGATGGAATCAACGTTGTAGCTGAAAGCACCCAGGTAGGTATTCGTGGGCGCTTCGGAGCTGAGGGTGTCGGCGAAGAGCTCGTTATCGGAGACCTCAACGTGCCAGCCCTTTTCGCGCACCGCGTCCTGGAGGTGCTTAATGACTTCGGGGTTCTTGAGGTTGTCCTGGAAGATCACCGGAACCTTGCGCTCGGCAATGAGGGTGGCGAGCTCGTTGAGCTCCACCGCGGACATTTCCGATTCGGAGGAAACGAAATCGGTGGCGTGAATTTCAATACCGAAAGAAGCGCCCAGGTAGTTGAAGGCGTCATGCCCGGTGATGAGCACGCGGTTTTCCTTCGGGATCTTATCGAACTTGGCCTTGGCTTCATCGGCGGCCTTGGCGATCTTCTTGTTGTATTCTTCCGCGTTGGCCTTGTAGAGGTCCGCGTTCGCGGCGTCGATCTCACCGAGCTTGGTGGCGGTGGCCGTCACCACGTACTGCCAGTTCTCCGGGGAGTTCCACACGTGCGGGTCGTGGCCTTCGATCTTGCCGTCTTCTTCCCAGGGGAGGAGCTTATCCTCCGGGATGGCTTCCGCGGCCGCGATCTGGCGGTCGCCGAGCTTCTCAAGCTGGCCCATCATCTTGTGTTCCATATCGTGGGAGGTCCACACCACAAGATCGGCCTTTTCAATGGCCTGGGTGTCCTGGGTGGTCAGTTCCTGGGTGTGAGGATCACCGCCGGGCTTGACCAAGGTGGTTACGTTAGCCTCGGGAGCGACGTTGCGAATAACATCTTCGAGGTAACCGGTAGTTGCCACCACCGACAGGCCCGCGGCCTTTGAGGAGTCGGTGGCCGGCGATTCGGATGCGCCCTTATTATCGGTGGCGCAGCCGGTCAGGGATGCGAGTGCCAAAGCCCCGGCCGCGGCAATCGCGGCCAACTTAACAGAATGTTTCATGGTGTCCTTCTTCAATCACGAAAGCATGTAAGGTATGGGTTTCTTTACTCGGGACCTGAATATGTTAACCGATGCACGCATAAAGCACTAGGGTGAATCTGCGAAACGTCGCGAAAAATCCCGGGAATCTCTGGGTGAAAAGTCAATAATAATAATTGCGTGCCTGGTAGTTGCGGCACGCCGGCTCACTTCTGGTAGTACGACGACGCCGCCAGCTGGCTGCCGCCCTTACCTGTCCGCATGATGGACCGGGGCGGGGGCGCCACCCGGGGTGGGCTAAGCTCACAGCTATGCAGCAGGATCTCAAGGTACAGGGTCAGGCCGGTGCGGCCTGGCGATGGTGGCGCGCCTAAGAAGCGTGCCCCTGCGGCGCAACCACGCCGCCCCAACCACCTGAGAGGAGAATCCCGTGCAACGGGACCTACCGCATTCACCTGAGCACCATGTCCCCGATGCCCTATCCACGCATCGCCGGCACTCCACCACACTCACTGTCTCCATCATGGCGCCTTCCGCAACGCCGGCTACTGCCGCCGCGGCGGCGGCCATGGCTGCCTCCACCCGCGCCCAGCTGCGCTGCCGCTGGTGGAAAGCCGCCCGGGGGCGATGGCGCGGCCCGCTCAGCACCGCAGTCCACCCAAACTTTCCCAACGTACGGAGTTGTCATGATTAAAGAAGCCATTATTAAAGTTGTGTCCAAGCAGGATCTCACCTATGACGAGGCCTATACCGTTATGAATGAGATCATGGGCGGGGAAAGCACCCCCACCCAGACGGCAGCCTTCCTCGCCGCGCTGTCCACCAAGAACGCGCGGGCAGAAACCACCGATGAGATTTCCGGCTGCGCCACCGCGATGCGCGAACACGCCGATTACTTCGAGGTTCCTTTCCCCACCCTGGAAATCGTGGGAACCGGCGGGGATAACGCCCACTCCTTCAATATTTCCACGACCTCGATGTTCGTGCTGGCCGCCGGGGGAGTCAAGGTCTCCAAGCACGGCAACCGCGCCGCCTCCTCGCTGTCCGGTACCGCCGACTGCCTGGAAGCCCTCGGGGTGAATATCAACCAGGATCCGGATACCTGCCGGCGTCTCCTCGATGAGGTGGGCATGTGCTTCATGTTCGCCCAGCTCTACCACAAGTCCATGAAGAACGTGGGGGCGATCCGCAAGGAGCTTGGCTTCCGCACTGTCTTCAATATCCTCGGGCCGCTGACCAACCCGATCCACCCCGAATACCAGGTCCTCGGCGTTTACGATGAATACCTCGTCGAGCCCCTCGCCCGCGTCCTCAATGACCTGGGCGTCCACCACGGCCTGGTGGTCTACGGCCAGGATAAGCTCGATGAGATTTCCCTCTCCGCACCCACCACGGTCTGCGAAGTACGTAACGGCGAATACCGCACCTTCGAAATGTCCCCGGATGTGTTCGGTTTCAACCGGGCCACCCCGGCCGATATGCTCGGCGGCACCCCGGAAGAAAACGCCCAGATCACTCGCGATATCCTTTCCGGGAAGATCACCGGCCCCAAGCGTGACGTGGTCCAGCTCAATGCCGGTGCCGGGCTCTATATCGCCGGCAAGGCCCGCTCCATTGCCGCGGGTGTGGATATGGCCGGCGACCTCATCGAGGATGGCAGCGCCTACCGCAAGATTGACGAATTCGTGGAGGCTTCGCGTGCCTAATATCCTCGAGCAGATCGCCGCCGCCACCCGGGAACGGGTGGCCCGCGATAAAGAACAGATCCCCGCGGCCCGCATGCGCGAACTCGCCGAAGCGCTTGCCGCCGCGCCTGCGCCTGCCGAAGCACTCGCGCCCGCCGCCGGGAGCCAACCCGGGAGCGATCCGGCCAGCTTCCCCTTCGAGGCCGCCCTGCGCGGCCCCGGGCTCGGCTTCATCTGCGAAGTGAAAAAAGCTTCGCCCTCGAAGGGCATCATCGCCGAAGATTTCCCCTACCTCGATATTGCCCGCTCCTACGAAGCGGCCGGGGCGGAAGCTATGTCTGTGCTGACCGAACCGCAGTGGTTCCTCGGTTCGGATAGCTACCTGGAGGAAATCACCCGCACGGTTACCACCCCCTGCCTGCGCAAAGATTTCGTGGTGGATTCCTACCAGATCTACCAGGCGAAAACGCTGGGGGCCAGCGCGGTGCTGCTCATCTGCTCGCTCCTGGATACCGCAACCCTGCGCGAGTACCTCCAGCTGGCGCATTCCCTTGGGCTATCCGCCCTGGTGGAAACCCACGACGCTGCGGAAATTGACTCCGCCCAGGCGGCCGGCGCCCACATCATCGGAATCAACAACCGCAATCTCAAAGATTTTTCGGTTGATCTGACCACCGCGGGCCAGTTGCGGGCCCGTATCGAGAGCACTGCCCTCGTCGTCGCCGAATCTGGGGTGCGCGGGGCCGCGGACGTGGAAGCGCTCGCGGCCGGCGGTGCCGACGCGGTGCTCGTGGGCGAAGCCCTCATGCGCAGCGCCGATAAAGTAGGAGTACTGGCCCAGTGGCGCCAGGCCGCGGCGCGCGTCGTCGCCCCCGCACAGGAGAAAGAATAACCATGACCGAAGGACACACGATGGAAAGCTCCACCTCGGGAACCTCCACGCCGGAAACCGGCGCGCCCGAGCGCCCGGGCAGGTTCGGCATCCACGGCGGGCAGTTCATCCCGGAAACTCTCATGCCGGCCATCGAAGAGCTGGACGCCGCCTACCGGCACTACCGCGACGACCCAGAATTTAATGCCGAACTCACCGATCTTTTCAATAATTACGCGGGCCGGCCCTCCCTCCTCTACTACGCGGAGCGGATGACGCGCGATCTGGGCGGCGCGAAAATCTACCTCAAACGCGAGGACCTCAACCACACCGGCGCCCACAAAATCAATAACGTGCTCGGCCAGGCGCTGCTCGCCAAGAAAATGGGCAAAACCCGCCTCATCGCGGAAACCGGGGCCGGCCAGCACGGGGTCGCCACCGCCACCGCTGCCGCGCTGTTCAATATGGAATGCGTGGTGTTCATGGGGGAGGAAGATACCCGCCGCCAGGCCCTCAACGTGTACCGGATGCGGCTACTGGGCGCGGATGTGGTCGCGGTGAAATCCGGGACCGGCACCCTCAAGGACGCCGCCAGCGAAGCCTTCCGCGAATGGACCGGGCGGGTCAGCGATACCCACTACTGCCTCGGCTCGGTTATGGGCCCGCATCCCTTCCCCACGATCGTGCGTGATTTCCAAGCGGTTATTTCCCGCGAGGCCCGCGCCCAGATCCTGGAAGCCGAAGGGCGCCTGCCCGATGCGGTGATCGCCTGCGTGGGCGGCGGCTCGAACGCGGCCGGTTCTTTCTATAACTTCGTAGGTGACGCGGGCGTGCGCCTCATCGGCGCGGAAGCGGCCGGGCGGGGCGTGGATACCCCGGATACCGCCGCGACCATCGCCACCGGCACCGAAGGCATTTTCCACGGTATGAAATCCTATTTCTGCCAGGATGAATTCGGGCAGATCGCCCCGGTGTACTCCATCTCGGCCGGCCTGGACTACCCGGGGATTGGCCCCGAACACGCCTACTGGCACGATATCGGGCGCGCGGAATACGTACCGGTCACCGACGCGGAGGCCGTGGAGGCTTTCGAATACCTTTCGCGCACCGAGGGGATTATTCCCGCGATTGAATCGGCGCACGCCCTCGCGCACGCCATGAAGATCGCCCCGGAGATGCCGGGCAAGATTATTATCGTCACCCTCTCGGGCCGCGGGGATAAGGACGTTGCGGCCATCGCGCGCTACCGGGGAGAAGATATCCATGACTAAACAGGTACCCATCGCCCGGGCTTTTTCCCGCGGCAAAGCTTTTATTCCCTTCTTCACCTGCGGGGATCCAGATTTAGGTACGACGGCGCACATCATCCGCGCGGCCGGCCGGGCCGGTGCAGATCTCATTGAATTCGGCGTGCCTTTCTCTGATCCGACCGCCGAGGGCCCGGTCATCCAGGCATCCTCGGAGCGGGCGCTGCGCGGGGGAGCCACCACGGACAAGATTTTCGAGATGATCGGCCAGGTGCGCCCGGATCTGGAATGCCCCTTCGTCATCATGACCTACGCCAATGTGGTCTTCTCCTACGGACCGGAGCGCTTCGCGCGCCGCTGCGCGGAAGTTGGGGTCTCCGGCGTGATCCTCCCCGATGTGCCTTTCGAAGAAAAGGGCGAATTCGAGGGGGCTTTGGCTGCGCATAACGTTGATCTCATTTCGCTGATCGCGCCTACCTCCGAGGATCGGATCGAGGCGATTGCGCGGGCCGCGCGCGGCTTCCTTTACGTGGTCTCCTCCATGGGGGTGACGGGCATGCGCTCGAATATCACCACCGATGTGGGGGCCATCGTGGAGAAAATCCGCTCGGTCACGGATACTCCCTGCGCGATTGGCTTCGGGATTTCTTCCCCGGAGCAGGCCGCCCGCATGGGGGCGCTCTCCGACGGGGTGATCGTGGGATCGGCCCTGGTTTCTCGGATTCACGAACTTGCTGCGGCTGGAAAGGGCGCGGAGGAAATCGCCGCGGATATCGCCGGCCGGGTGAGCGAACTCAAGGGCGCGCTCGGCTAAGCGCCGCGAAGGTGCCGGTGCGCGTAGCGGAGCGCAGGCTCCGCGCGCAGCGGCCGCGCGAAGATGGTGCGGTGAGCAACACGCCGGGCCCTCTTCCGCGGCCCGGCACCCATCGCGCGCCACCATGGAAGGGATGTTAACGTATTCGCGCCGCGTGGCGCTCGCCCTGGCCGTTATCCAGCCCGTGGTCCTCACCTGGATCACGGTGGTGCTCATCTGCCTGCTCGGATACACCCTCACCGCGGCCTCCCCGCTGCTCGGGGACGTAACCTGGCAGGGCGCGGCACGCCTGGGCGGCTCCCTGTGGCTGCTCGCCCTCGGCACGCCGCTCGTAACCGCGGGTGGGCATATCGGCCTCATGCCGCTGCTCCTGACCGCTCTCATCGCCTGGCTCACGGTGCGTTTCCTGCGCGCCATCGTGGTGGAAGACTGGTGGGACGTAGCCATCGCCACGCTGAGCGGAGCGGGCAGCGCCGGTGTGATCTGCCTGCTTTCCCTCCCGCAATCATCCCTGCTCCACGCCCTCGTGGGCGGGGCGGTGCTCGGCTTCGCCGCCAGCCAATGCGCCTGGCTGGAACGCCCGGCCTGGCCCGGGGTGGCCATCCTCGAACGCGGCTGGCGCCTCATCGCACCGCTGGCCGCCACCCTGGCCGCCCTGAGCCTCCTCCTGGTTCTTGCCGCGGCGGTGCTCGGCTTCGGGCGCGCCCAGGCCCTGCACGCCGCCTATCTCACCGACCTCACCGGCACGATTCTCTTCACCCTCACCCAGCTGCTCTTCGCCCCCGCGCTCGCGGTATGGGCGCTGGCTTACGTAACCGGCGCCGGTTTCACGGTGGGCAGCGGCGCGGTCTTTTCGGCCCTGGGTGGCAGTTTCGCCCCCATCCCCGGCCTTCCCGTTTTCGGCCTGCTGCCCGACCCGGCCCTGCGCCCCGCCTGGCTCCTCATCATCCCCATCCTCACGGGCCTGGCCTGGGGCGTGATCCGCTCGCTGCGCCCGCGCGACTGGGTGAGCGCCGCAGTGGGCGCCCTGGAACTCCTGGTGCTCGTGGCCCTCGCCGGGCAATTCGCCACCGGCGGGATCGGCCCGGGCCGCATGCTCGAGGTCGGCACTCGCGCCCCGCTCCTCACCGGCTGCGTGGCGCTCACGGTGCTGCTGCCTTTCGCGCTCGGTTACGGCGCGCGCGACTTCTGGACGTGGGTGCGCGCCTTGTGGGAACGTTACCGGGTACGGCGCGCCCTGCGCCCCGCCCCACAGCAGCACGACGCCGCCGCCCACTCCGCAGCGCCCACTTTCGCCACCACCGTGACGCCTGGCGATGCAGCGATGGAGCAGGCCGCACCGGAGCATTCCGAAGCGCCGGGCGGAGAGAGCGCCCTCACCGCGGACGCCAGCGCCACCGCGCCCACGGCCGCCACCGCGCCGGCTGCGCCGACGGCACCGGCCGCCACGGCGCCAGCCGCGCCGTCCACCACCCTGCATTCGGTTCCTACCGCCGCGATCGCTCCGGAACCAGCATCTTCTCAGCCCGCCGCCGCTGACTGGGAAGAGCGTGGGAAAAGTGAGGAAAAATAACAGGAGAGCTGGGCATAGAGTGAAATAACGGCGCGCGAAGGCGCCCGGGCGGCCTAAAATTTTGCCTATGCTTCAACCCAATACGCACGGGGCGCTCCTGGCTGCCGGCCTCTGCTCGCTGGCTTTCCTGGCGCTGGGGGTGCGCACCATCCCGCGTACCCGCCGCCTGGCTACCGCGATTCCGGTGCTTGCCATGGTGGTGGCAGCCGTATGCGGCGTCGTCGCTATTGGGGTGGGCATGAACCTCAACTTGCAGTACGCAAGTACGTGGAGCGACGTCAAAACCATTTTCACGAAAAGCGGCGGCAAGGCTTCCGTGACCGCAGTGACGAGCGAGCTACCTAAGTACGCCGGGCAATCCGGTGAGATCCCCATGCCGGAAGGCAAAGAATGGAAAGCCGATTTCACCCCGGCCGGGCACGGGGTGGTGGGAACGGTTTTCCGCGGCCCCGAATCCGGCCTTGAGCTGCCCGTATGGGTCTACCTGCCCCCGGATTATTCCCCGGAGCGCACCTACCGGGTGATCGTCATGATCCAGGGCTTCCCTTCCCAGACGGAGAAAATTCCGGGCGTGCTGGATTTGGAGCATACGATGCCGGCGAGTGCGCCGGATACGATCGTTGTGGTTCCCTCCCTCAACGTGGATAACCAACAGCCCGATTGCGTGGATCTATCTGGGCGGCCCGCGGTGGGAACCTGGGTGAATCGCGATATCGTGCAGATGGTGCGCAAGAATTTCTCGGTCTCGGCGGATCGGCGCGACTGGGCCATTGCCGGGGCGTCCTACGGGGGCTGGTGCGCGCCGGTGCTCGGGCTGTACAACCCACAAACCTTCGCCTCGGTGATTTCCTTTTCCGGGTACAACGTGCCGGTTATCGGCCTGACCCAGGCTCCCGGCCTGCGCGAACAATTCACCGTCACCAACCTCATGAAAAAGGCGAGCTGGCCGCAGTCCATGTACTTCACCGGCACCCGCACCGATAACGACCCGGTGGAGCTGGCGCGTGGCCTGGAGGAAGTCAAGAACCCGCGCCTGAAAACCACCGTACACCTCGACCCGAACGGCGGGCATTCCTGGGACACCTGGAAGAAACAGCTTCCCGGGGCGCTGGACTGGTGGAATGGTGATCGGGCGGGCGGAGCGAAAAGCGTGGTGGCCACCCGCGGGTGGATGACCCAAAAAACCACGGTGGCCGGCGCCTACCTGGTCTTCGCGCTGCTGGCGGCGGGGAGTATTGTGCGCGGGCGGGCCCTGGTGCGCCGCCCCCGCTACGTGCCCCGGCACGCGGTGCACACCCGCCGGCACGCCCTACCGCGCGGCAAAGGCCGCTACCGGATACGGCGCTGGGCCTGGGTGAGCCTGACGGTGGCCTGGGGGATCGTGGCCCTGCTCCTCACCGTCAATCTCAAAACGCATACGGTCGAAGACATCCGCTTTATCGGCGCTTTCTTCCATCTCTTCACCATGTAGCGGCGGGCAGGCGCCCTCGCAGGCTGAGCGTTCCGCGCCGGGAAGCTACCACCGTACCGGCAGTGGCCGCCCCGCCGCGGGCTATACTGGCTCACGTGAATGCGCACTTTTCCCACCCGCTGGTCTACTGGGCCTGCGCGGCCTGGATCGGCATCATCGTGGCCCTCGCCTTCCTCGCCGACCCGCGCGTGGCCATCCTCGCGCTCGCGGGCAGCTTCGTGATCCTCGCGGTGGCGCGCCTGACGCTGCCCACCGGCTACGTCCCCTCGGTGCGTTCGCGCATCACCGACGCCGCCACTCTCCTCCTCCTGGCCGCAGCCCTCTTTTTCCTGGCGCGTTTCGCCCTCACGCCCCCCGTTATTTAAGAACGACGCCGCAGCTCCCCGGCACGCCACCACGCAGGCGCTGCGCCGTCGCCGTGCCACCACACCTTTCCCGTGTTCGCTTGCCGCTTGTTTCTGAGACGCGGTGGGGCCGGTGGGCGCGGGCTCGTCCATACTGGTGGAGTGAGTCCCTTAGCTATGAACATTATCTGGGTTGTTGTTTTCACGCTGATCGGCGCGTTTTTCGCCGCTTCGGAAATCGCGCTGGTTTCCCTGCGGCAAACGCAGATCGACGAGATGGCGGAGAATTCCGCCTCCGGGAAAACTATCCAGCGCCTAACCGCGGATTCCAACCAGTTTCTTTCCGCTGTTCAGGTGGGCGTGACCCTGGCCGGGTTCTTCTCCGCCTCCTTCGGTGCGGCTTCCATTGCCCCGGAGATCGCGCCCACGTTCAGAGCGTGGGGGATGTCGGAAAACGGGGCCACCACCCTGGCTTTTGTGCTCACCACGCTCGTGATTTCCTATATTTCCATTGTGTTCGGGGAGCTGGTGCCCAAGCGTATCGCCCTGCAATCGGCGGAAACGATCTCCACGCTGGCTGCCCGGCCCCTCGCTTTTATTACCGCGGTGCTGCGCCCGGTCATCTGGTTCCTGGGCGTGAGCGTGAACGGGGTGCTGCGGCTGCTGCGCCGTGACCCGAAAGAGCAGCGCGAAGAAATGGGGGTGGCGGAGCTGCGCGCCTTCGTGGCCAGCCAGGAAACGATTGGCACCGAGGAACGCGATATGGTCGTCTCGATGCTGTCCGTTTCAGACCGCACGGTGCAGGAGGTCATGACGCCGCGCACCGAAGTGGAATTCCTAGACGCGGAACTTTCTCTAGACGAAGCACGCCCCCTTGTTACAGCCCTGGAGCACTCGCGTTATCCGGTGCGCCGCGGTGGGAACGACGACGACGTGATCGGCTTCCTGCACATTCGCGATATGCTCGCTCCCGCTCCCACGGCTCAAAGGGTGAGCGATTTGGTGCGCCCGGTGACCTTTTTCCCGACGGGTAAGGATGTGCTGGAAGCCCTCTCAGATCTGCGGAAAGCCCATGCCCATCTTGCCATCGTGGTGGATGAATACGGCGGGACGGACGGCATCGTCACCATTGAGGACGTGATGGAAGAATTCGTGGGCGAAATCCGCGATGAGTACGACCGCGAGGTTCCCAAGGTGCAGGTGCACGGGGGAGTGCGGGATATGGACGGGCTCTCCACCCGCCCCGAAGTGCTCAAAATGCTCGGGGTGGAGCTACCCGAGGGGCCTTTCGATACCCTGGCCGGCTATATCATCGCCCAGCTCGGGCGCATGCCGCAGGTAGGGGATTCCACCCGCCTGGGCGCGGTGGAACTCACCGTGCAATCCCTGGACGGGCGGCGCATCGACCGGGTGCGGGTGGACCAGGTGACCGAATCGGAGGACATTGCCATGGCCCGGATGGAAGGCCATAGCGAAGCCGGGCGGTAGCTGGTGCTCTAGCGGATCACGCGGGGAGCTGAATCGCGCGGGGAGTGAGACTCGCAGGCGGCAGCTGGAAGCCCCCGCTGCCAGCGGTCGCGGTTCCGTTGAATTCTGGATAGACCTTCACGGAGCTGAACGGAGATTTCGTCTAGCGGTGCGCAAACGCCAAAAAATAGCATTTTTATGGCGTTATGAGCGTTTCTAATTTTCGCGACAGTGAAAATAATATATAGAAATAGTCACTGCCAGGCCGCATAGAAAACTAATTATTATGTATAAATCGACGGTGCATTCGGCAAGTAATCGAGCTATAGTGGGCTCGTTTCCGATCTGTTGAATTTTGGTTACAAAAGACGTTTCCGCTCGAGACTTTAGTCACAAGTAGCTACCTGTTACCGCATAAATAAGCAGAAAAGTCTGACTACTGCGTGGTTCGTGCTGGAATTATCCTGAACGTTACCCGTGGTGGAAACTGTAGAAATTAGCTAAGGTAAATCAAGAAAGCGACTATGCAGTCGTACTCATTCCTATTCCTTATTGAACGTGAAAATGGTTTCGCGACGGGGGTGGGAGATCTGCCTGTAACAGTATCAATTGGTGAGGGGTTAGTAGTGAAGCTGATCAAACGAGCGGCTGCCGTTATTGCCGCGCTTGCTGTTTTAGCGGGGGGGGGGTAGCCGCTCCTAGCCTCGCGTCACCCGACACTTCCGATGGGGGAGAAACGAGCGCAACGGAGCGCGCAGCAGGTATCCCCGTCGGCCCCAACCTCACCGCCACCTGGGATTCCACCACAAAAACACTCACCGTCGCCGGCCACGGTGAACTCAATCGTAAACAGTGGATGGATCTGAAAAAACAACACTGTGATACCGGCGGGGAAACTGAGCCTAAGAAAATAGTTTTCACTCTAAATGGTGGTAAAGAAATAATCTTTCCCGAGAGCTCTACTGCCCTATTTAAAGACTGTGTTGATGCGGAAATTGATCTCCCTGCTAATGGAATCAACACTTCCCGAGTCAGGAATATGAGGGAGATGTTTATGGATGCTCATAAGGCTAATCCGGACGTTTCTAACTGGGATGTTGGAAATTGCAGGAGTTTTGTGCGAATGTTTACGGGCTCGGGTGCTAATCCGGATGTCTCTCGCTGGAAGCCGCACTGGAGTGCTGAATTTCAGTGGATGTTTTTTGACGCGCCCAACGCTACATTTATCGATATAACTAACTGGACGCTTCCTCAAAATGGAACAATCCTCGACAGAAGAAGAACCGCTGAATGGATTTTCTTTACCAGCAGTCGTACAACACTGCGACTGAGGGGAGAACAATTTGAGCAACTAAGGTCGCTATATACAATCGCATCCTTCGACTCAGATGTTTTCTATGAAATCGTTAAAGAGGGGGATACCGAACCTCTTAGCTCGAATATACCTGGTGATCAGGTGAAGAACTTTTTCATTCCTAATTATAATTTTTCGGTATATCAAGATAATGCCATTTATCTTCTCCGTCCTATGGACATTAAAGAAATTACGGTGAAAGCCAATCCGATTATTATTTATGCAGGCGAAAAATCACCAAACTTGACCTACGAGATTTCGCCGTCAGGACTTGGTGACCAACTAGAAGGTGAACTTGAAACAACATATTCAAATGGCATGGGTCCGGGTGAATACCCAATCAGCCAGGGAGCGCTTCGACTCAAGCGTTCGGCACTTTCTACCTACTCATTGAGATTTGTGCCCTCAACCTTAACTGTAAAAGAAAAACCTGCGCAGCCTCCGGCTCAAGTGACGGCAACGGATTGGGTTGATGGTGCGAAAGACTGTAATACTCGGAAGGTTTCGCAGTCGCGTACGGTGACCACGACCCCGCAGCGGTGGGATTCTTCCTCGCGCAAGTGGGTCCTTGATACTGCGAAAGCAACGAAGAAAACCGAGTCCCGCCAGCGCGACATGAATGACGGCGAGCACCGTGCATGTACGCCGCAGCCGCCAGCCCAGGTGACGGCAACGAATTGGGTTGATGGCGCGAAGGACTGTAATACCCGGAAGGTTACGCAGTCTCGTACGGTGACCACGACACCGCATCGTTGGGATTCGGGCTCGCGTAAGTGGGTGCCCGATAATGCCGCTGCAACTAAGAAGACCGCGACCCGCCAACGGGACATGAACGATAACGAGCATCGCGCATGTACGCCGCAGCCGCCAGCCCAGGTGACGGCAACGAATTGGGTTGACGGGGCCAAGGACTGCAATACCCGCAAGGTTACGCAGTCGCGTACCGTGACGACAACGCCGTATAAGTGGGATTCTGGCTCGCGTAAATGGGTGCCTGATGCCGGGAAGGCAGTCAAGAAGACTGAGACCCGCCAGCGGGAGATGAATGACGGCGAGCACCGTGCATGTACGCCGCAGCCACCGGCCCAGGTGACCGCTACTAACTGGGTTGACGGTGCGAAAGACTGCAACACGAGGAAGGTCACGCAGTCTCGCATCGTGACCACGACACCGCATAAGTGGGATTCTGGCTCGCGTAAATGGGTGCCCGACACCTCGAAAGCAACTAAGAAGACTGAGACGCGTCAACGCGAGATGAATGACGGCGAACACAAGGCTTGTACGCCGCAGCCGCCAGCGCAAGTTACCGCAACTAACTGGGTTGACGGTGCGAAGGATTGTAATACTCGGAAGGTGTCGCAGTCGCGGACGGTGACGACAACCCCGCATAAGTGGGACTCGTCCCAGCGCAAGTGGGTCCTCGATACCGCGAAAGCAACGAAGAAAACCGAGTCCCGCCAGCGCGACATGAATGATGGCGAGCATCGTGCATGTACGCCGCAGCCACCGGCCCAGGTGACGGCAACTAACTGGGTTGACGGTGCGAAAGACTGCAACACGAGGAAGGTGTCGCAGTCGCGGACGGTGACGACAACCCCGCATAAGTGGGACTCGTCCCAGCGCAAGTGGGTCCTCGACCCCGCGAAAGCAAGGAAGAATACCGAGAGGCGGCAGCGGGATATGAATGACGGCGAACACCGTGCATGTAGCCCCCAGCCGAATCCGCAGGTGACGGCAACGAATTGGGTTGATGGCGCGAAGGACTGCAACACCCGCAAGGTCACACAGTCGCGGACGGTGATCACGACCCCGTATAAGTGGGATTCTTCCCAGCGGAAGTGGGTCTTGGACAGTGCTGCGTCGTCGACAAAGACTGAAACGCGTGAGCGGGAGATGAACGATGACGAGCATCGCGCGTGTACTCCGCAGCCGCCGGCCCAGGTGACCGCAACTAATTGGGTTGATGGGGCCAAGGATTGTAATACTCGTAAGGTTTCGCAGTCCCGGACAGTGACCACGACACCGTATCGGTGGGATTCTTCTTCGCGTAAGTGGGTGCTCGACACGAGCAAGGCTTCGAAGAAGACCGAGACGCGTCAGCGTGACATGAACGATGGTGAACACCGCCAGTGCACGCCGCAGCCGTCGGCCCAGGTGACCGCAACTAACTGGGTTGATGGCGCGAAGGATTGCAATACCCGGAAGGTAACGCAGTCGCGGACGGTGACGACGACCCCGTCTAAGTGGGACTCTTCCCAGCGGAAGTGGGTCTTGGATACTGCTGCGTCGTCGACAAAGACTGAAACCCGCGAGCGGGACATGAACGATGACGAGCACAAGGCGTGTACTCCGAGGCTCCCGGTTCAAGTCACACATTCGGATTGGGTGGACGGCTCCAAAGATTGCAATACCCGCAAGGTCACGCAGTCTCGCACCGTGACGACGACACCGTCTAAGTGGGACTCTTCCCAGCGGAAGTGGGTCTTGGATACGGCTGCGTCGTCGACAAAGACTGAAACCCGCCAGCGGGAGATGAACGATGACGAGCACAAGGAGTGCAGTCCGCGGCCGGTGGATAAGGTCACGGAAGGTGACTGGCAGGACTCGACCGAGCAGGGGGCTAAGGACTGCTCAACGCGGAAGGTTAAGCAAACCCGGACTGTGACGACGACTCCGCCTAAGTGGGACTCGGGTAAGCGCCAGTGGGTTTTGGATACCGCGAAGGCTTCGAAGCGGACTGAGACGCGTGAGCGGGACATGGATGAGCGCGAGCTGGGGGAGTGCGTGAATGTTGCCCTCACGGTTTCTAAAGACACCCTCACGGTGGTGAAGGGCCAACCGGTTCTCGAGCCGCTAAGCGTGGAGGCCACCTCTACGACGGATGCGGGGTTGATCAGCCTGCAGACCGTGTGCGCCCCGAAGCATGACGGCCAGGCTGAGGGCGAGCGCAATGCGTTACCTGTGGGTGTGGAGTTGGTGCGCGTGAAGCAAGCACCTGATGGCGTTGAGCTTGCGGGGAGCGGTGCGCGGACGGTTGGTGAGGTGGATGGTAATGCCACCCAAGCCGAGCTCGGCACGTATCGGTGTTGGGTGTATGCCACGAAACCCGGTATCACTATCGACCCGCTCACCGGTGCGGCTACGGGGCCGAACGCTGTGGAAGGCGTGGGGTGGGCACGCAAGGCGCTCACGGTTGAGGTTGTGCAGCCTGCGCTTCCGAAGACGGGTGGGGCTGGAATGAACCGCACGGCTGGCCTGGGTGCGCTTCTGATCGTGGGGGTCACCGGTGGCTGGTGGTGGGCTCAGACCCGACGGAAGAAGGGGGTGGGCCGCCGCGCGTGAACTATTGCTACCACCTACATGCGCTCTCAATAAACCAAGAGGGCGCGTGGTATCGAGCGCAAGCAAAAAGGGAGACGAGGGTGGGCGTGTGGCCACGCAACAACCACTACGCGCGCCCTCGGTTCCCTGGCGAGATAGGTGGGACCGGCCCGGTAGGGGCAGTTTTTCAACAAGTTCAACAACAAGCGCTTGGCGTTGGCCGGGCGTGTTGGTCAGTACTTCTTGTGGTGCTGAAATTATTGGGAAGGAAAAAGTATGGCTCGTAAGAAGTCATTGAGAGCGTTGGTGGCGGCGTGTGCGCTGGCACTGACGGGAATGGGTATCGGGGTGGCTAACGCCGCACCCGAACCGGCAGGCGATCCGGCGTCGGTTGCTCCGTGGGCTGCGGGTGCTCCCACGACGGGGTCGATTACGATCACGAAGCAGGACGCCGCAACGCACAAGCCTGTGAACGGTGCTGAGTTCACGGTCACGAAGGTGGATGCCCTCGGGGATGTCACCCTTGGTGATATGAAGAAGATGGCTGATTGGGAGACCGTGGCGGGTTCAATCAAGGACCTCAACGCGAATCCCGATAGCCCGAAGGCGAAGCTCAGCACGACCGCTGTTTACAAGGTCGAAACCACTGGTGAAGGTAAGGCAGTTTTTGATCGCCTTCCGCTTGGTCTTTACAAGATTGTGGAATCGAAGGTGCCGCTTGGGTATACCTCGGATATTAAGCCGTTCTTCATGACGGTCCCGGAAATCACGGGAACCTCTTCTGCGGACCAGAAGTACACCTATGATGTTTCGGTCACCCCGAAGAATACGGATGTTCGTGACCTTGTGAAGAAGACTGGTGCTTTCGAACAGGTTGTGGGTGCGGGCGATGATGTTTCCTACACGATTTCGGCGACCTTGAATAAGAAGGGCCCAATCACTGGGGCTGATATTAAGGGCTTCGCGGTTTTCGACGATGCGATGACTGATGCTTACACCGTGATCGATAAGACTTCGGTCAAGGCTGTCAAGGTGAGCGGCGAAGTAATTGCGGAATCGCAGTACAACGTTGCTACCTCAACTGATGGTGTGGAAGCTGGGCGTACTCGCCTCCAGGTGAATTTCACTGATGACGGTCTCAACACTATCGCGGCTAAGGCGACTGCGTCGGAGGCTCCGGTGGTGACCGTGGACCTGACCTTCACCCTCAAGGCTGATCTTGCTCTTGATTCGGTTTCTAATAAGTTTGGTTTCATCCCCGGGCACTCGGATAGCGAACCGACTCCCGGCCCGATTGTTCCCGAACCCGGTCCGACCCCCGGTCCCGGACCCGAGCCGGGTCCTGGCCCGAATCCGTTCCCGACTATTGAGTTCTACGATTTCCAGATCGCCAAGACGGATGCTTCGGATGGAAGTGTGCTTGCGGGCGCGAAGTTCGTGGCCTTCGCCAACCAGGATGACGCTAAGGCTTGTGTAGCGAAGAAGGATCGTACTAACTGCTCTGGTGCTTCGGTTGGTTTCGGTACCAAGGTGACCGGCGATGATGGGTTGACCCCGAAGTTTAAGGCGAAGAAGGGTGAGGCTTTCTACGTGGTTGAGGTCGAAGCCCCCGCGAAGTTCATTCGCTCGGATGAGATCACCGAAGTCACCGTAACCGATAACGCCGGCCAGGTCTTCCAGACTGGTATTAAGAATGTTCCGACGAAGGATTCTGGTAAGTGGTTCGACCTGCCTAAGACCGGTGCTATCGGGGTGGGTATCTTCGCCCTCCTTGGCGCTGGCCTGGTGGCGAGCGGTGCGGTGACGCACCTGCGTTCGCGTAAAAACAACGCATAAACAGGAAAAACTAACGGTTCAGGTTTGCCAGCCTGAGTAGGTAACGAAGATTGTGGGGCCGGTCAGTCCGACTGGCCCCACAATCTATCAAGCGCAAGTTAATTCTGCACGACTAGCGCAATACGAATTGCACGGCTAGCGCTAGTAAAAAGCCACGCCAGGGAAGGGGGTAGGGACATGAACGGCGAAACGGGCGCGGTGCGTGGGCGGCGTGCCCTCAACGCCCCGACACCCAACCCCGCGGAATCAAAGCCAGCCCTCGAAACGGAATCCAAGACGGTACGCAGGGCAGGATCCGGGGAAGCACCTAAGGTGGCGCTTCATGTGGAGCCCGAACCGGCTGCTGCGCCAGTACATCATGTGGAACCCAAGGCACAGCGCGGCCCTGCCGCTGGTGTGGTTCGTGGGCGGCGTGCGGCGCGTGTGGGGGAAGAAAGCGGGCTGGCGAGCCTGCTGTTCTACACCGACCCGAAAGAGGATAAACGCCGGCTCTCCCCGCTGGCCATGATCCTCATCGGGATCCTGTGCCTGGCTTATCCGGTGACTTCGACGGTGTGGAATAACTGGCAATCCAAAGTAGTCTCCCGTGCCTATGAGGGCCAAGTGAATACCCAATCCCAGGAACTACGGAACTCGTATATTGAGCGGGCTCACGCCTATAACGCGAGCCACCAGGGGATGGCGGTCCTTGACCCTTATCTTGACGATATAGCCACCGACCTGCCGGCCTACCAGGAATACGCTCGGGTGCTTGATCAGCCGGATGGGATTATGGGGATCGTGAAAATCCCGAAGATCGGGGTGAAACTCCCGATCTACCACGGCACCTCACCTGAGACTCTGCAGCGGGGTGCCGGGCATATGTTCGGGACCGATATACCAGTCGGCGGTATAAACCGGCATAGTGTGGTGACGGCTCATACTGGACTGCCGACCTCTACCATGTTTGACCGGCTCACCGATCTGGGTATCGGGGATGAGTTTTTCTTCGAAATCCAGGGTCAAGTGTTTGGGTATCGCGTGGTCAGAGTAGACGTCGTCGACCCTCACGACCCAAGCCTGCTGGTACGCGCACCCGGGCGTGACCTAGCCACTCTTCTTACGTGTACTCCGTATGGGGTGAATTCGCACCGGCTGCTGGTGACGGGTGAGCGGGTGTTGCCTGACCCGGTGGAAGTGCCGGCGGTGGACGGGTTACAATGGTCGTGGTGGATGACCCTCTTCGTGCTCGCCATCCTTATCTCTTTGCTGTTTGCGTTCCTGGTGGCACGCTCGGCGCTCGCCCGGCGTGAGGAGGACTCCAGGCGGGATATGTTGCCCCGACACATGCTCCGCTAGCTGCACCGTAGCGCTGGCCAACGTGGCAGCCTGGAGCACGCGGCGGGGTGCTGCGGCGTCGTACAACCCTCACTGATTTAGACCATTTAGCATCACGACATACAACGAGGTACCGGTGTGAGACTGGAATTATTAGAAACCCTCATTCTTTATTCGCGACTGGGCACCATGGACGCGGTGGCCCGCAAATGCGGGTGTACCACGGCGGCGGTCGTGAAACGTATCCAGCTCTTGGAAGAAGAAGTCGGCCAAGTACTTACCCGCAGGGTCGGGCGCGGGCGAGAACTCACCGAAGCTGGGCGCTACCTGGTGGAGCGCAGTCACCAGATCCTCGGGCTCGTGGATAGTACGGTGGCGGAGCTGCAGAATCTGGAGGATAACCCGCAGGGAACTATCGTGATCGCCGGCCGGGAAAGCAGCGCGCTGGATAGCCTGGCGCCGGTGATGAGTCAGGTGCGGGCCCGCTACCCGGGTATTAGTTTCCAAGTCACGTTGTGCGGGCGTGAAGCGGCCACCCGGATGCTTGCTGAGGGTACGGCTTCTTTCGCTGTTTTGGATGATTCTTGGGATTGCACAGCTTGGGAAACCCTCGCGCTCCGCGGTGAGGATCGGTGGGGCTTGTTGGTGCGTACGGATAGTGACGTGGTGGGGCGTGGGACGGTTCGGCGGGCGGATATTACCCAGCGGTCCTTGATTATGCCGAAGGAGCGTAGTCGGGAGCTGGGATATTGGTTGGATAAGGAAAACCAGCTGACGGTAGTAGGCCGGTACGGGACGAGTCGCGGGGCCCGGGTGATGGTGGAGGCCGGGGTTGGTGAGGCTATCGTGCTGGAGAATATGACGCTGAGCGGGGGCGCGGGCCTGGGCGGGGACACTGGTGCCGGGTCGGGAGTGGCGTCTTCCGGTGCGGGCCTGGTGTTTATCCCGCTGGATTGGTTGGTGGGCCTGACCTGCGTGCTTGCCTGGGATAAACAAGCACGTCTGAGCCGAGTGGGGGAGATATTCCTGGAAGCAGTACGCGCAGCCACGGCCGGCGCGGGGGCGGCCGGCGGGAGCGCAGCCAGCTAGAAGTTATCCACAGAATCGCGAAACGTCCCCCTTGTCCACAGTGTTGTAATTGGCTCTTTGCTGTGCCTTGGCGTCATGCAAGAATAACGAATAAGCACAAGCAACTACGCCGCCATGAGGCGATTGAAGGAGTGAGACACATGGACATTTACGAGGATATTTATGAGGACCAGTTGGATATTCCGGATCGTGTTTACAACTCGCTGGAAGAAATCCTCGAACGCAAGGAGGAAATCTTGCGTGAAGTCAGAATGACCCGGGAAGAATTCGACTGGCGTGCCGATAACTACCAGCTCGGACCAAAAGAGTCCGACGCTTATTTCGAGATGATAGGCCTGGACCGCTTTGAGGAGTATTGCCGTGGTGAACACACTATTGGATGAGCGTGCCGATGATTTTGCGGCACATCTGCAGCGGATCGGGGAGCTGATCGCCCCCGGCTTTTCGCTGATAAAACAGACGATCACAAAAGGAGATCTTCCGCGAAAAAGATTGTTTGGCGATATTCGCGTTGATCGTTTCCTTTTTGTCCGTTTTGATTACGAGGTTTTCCTTAATCCAGAAACCGGTTTACTCAGCGTCAATGAATCAACGTTCTCGGTCATCCGAGGAGCAAAAAGCAGCGAGCCGCTGGTGCGCTGGGATTATATTCGCTCACCACGTTCGAATATTCCTTGCGCGCATATCCAGATCCATTCCCACCGCGATGAATGGACACACGCCCTGGTCCTGAGTGGCACTCATTCCCGCCGCTCACGCCGGCGCATCAAGAACGAGGCCCGCACTCCCCACGTTGCCGATATTCATTTCACGATGGGCCGGCGCTGGTTCCGGCCCTGCCTGGAAGAAATCCTCCTTTTAGTCATTGACGAGCTCGGGGTGGCGTGCACACCACAAGCACGCGAAGCACTCGACCAAGGCATCGAGGATTGGGAACAGATTCAGGTGCGATCCGTAGTGCGGCATCACCGCGCCACCGCTCTCCAAGCTCTCGAAGAGTGAACCACCCGCGCTAATAAAATGCGACCGGGCCGCAGAGGCCGAGGATTAGGCACGCAGTAGCGAGAGGTGGGGCGCTGCCAGCTAGCGGCGTCGTCGCCCCCACCGTGCGCGGGCGCAAGCACCGCGCTACAAGTAAACGCGACTAGCGGTTATCGTCGTAAATCGCCAGGTGCTCCAGCGGGGTGGTATCTTCGCGGGCCGCCACCGTGTAGAGCACGGGGAGCGCGGAAATCCACCACGGATCCAAGGGCACCCGGTTCTTCATATCCATCTCTTCGTCCATGCGCATAATCGGATGTGACTCCAGCTTGCCATTGTGCTGGCCGATATAGCGCGCGCCCACCCGCTCCTTCTTCTCCAGCTGCGCGGTCACCTCATCAATGGCTAGGGCCGCGAGCGACACCGCGAGCGTACGGTCGTAGGAGGTGGGAATACCGCCCTGCTGCTGGTGGCCAATAATCGTGGAACGAACCGAGAAAGCCCCGTGGCCCTCCTGCTGGAAAACCCGCCGCAGCAGGTCCGCGGTGTAGTACTTGGACGCATCCTCATTACGAATAGCGAGGTAGAGGGAACGGGAGCCATCAAAGGCCCGGTTCATGCGCTCGCTTTCCTTCGTGAGCATCGCCAGATCCACCCCGGTCTCATGCAGGTAGACCTGCTCAGCCCCGGTGGATAGCGCACTCATAAGCGCGAGGTAACCGCACTTGCGGCCCATCGTTTCCACCACGAAGCAACGTCGGGAAGCGGAAGCGGAACGGCGAATCTTATCGATGGTCTCCACATTGGTATTGAGCGCGGTATCCACCCCGATAGACAGGTCGTGGCCGGGCAGATTGTTATCAATCGAGGCCGGCACGCAGATGAGGGGGAGGCGGAAAGCGGTGTAGCGGTCCGCCTCTTTCGCCATATTCCACGCGGTTTCATAGCCGGCCAGGCCGCCGATCATAATAATGGCGTCCAGGCCATTGGCTTCGATGGAGCGCGCGAGCCCGAAGTAATCCTCGATACCGAGAACCGAGCGGGCAGTACCCAGTTCCGCGCCGCCCAGCGAAACCCAGCCATCCACATCGCCCCAGCTCAGTGGGCGAATATCCCCGCGGATGAGGCCGGGGAAACCGCCCTCCACACCGAGCATCTCAAAACCGCGATCTAGCCCCAGCCGTACCGCGCTGCGCGCGGCCGCATTCATTCCCGGGGCGAGCCCGCCGGCGTGGAGCACGGCCACCCGCGGGCGCCACCCGTCCTTGAAATAGCGGTCCTCACCCAGCGGAGAAGAAAGCGTTTCGAAAAGGGACTTGATGCGGGAGAAACTGGTGCCGCGCGAGCGCACCGCCGCCTCGTAATCGCCCTCTTCCAGGTAATCGATGACCTTCTTGGTATTGGCGACCGTCTCCACCAGCGGCAGGCGCTGGAGCCGATTATTACGAATCCCGATAATGCAGGATTCTTCACCCGGTTCGGCCCGGATCACCTCCAGGGCGGCGGTGTAGCCGAGCAGGGTGGACATCCAGCGGTCATAAGCGGACGGCGTGCCGCCGCGCTGCACGTGACCGAGCGCGGTAATACGTGGAGACTCCCCGGTGCGTTCTTTAATAGCTGCCTGGATGCGCTGGGCGGTGATCTTTTCACCGTGCCGATCCATGCAGCCTTCGGCCACGACGATAATCGAATCGCGCCGCCCGGCCGCCCGCCCGGAACGGATCTTTTCGCACATGGCATCTTCCCAGCCGTCCTCGGGGGGAAGCTCGGGAATGATGACATCATCGGCACCGCCGGCCATCGCACCCATGAGGGCCAGATAGCCGCAGCGCCGCCCCATCACTTCCACCACGAATACCCGCTGGTGGGAAGCGGCTGTGGAAGTGAGAGCGTCAATAGCATCAATAATGCGGCACAGGGCCGAATTGGTTCCCACCGTCATATCGGTGCCGACCATATCGTTATCGATGGAGCCCACCACCCCGGCAATATGAAGCTCAGGGTGGCGCGCGGCAAGATCGGCTTCGATTTCCCCGGCTTCTACCAGTTCTTCGAGGAGCCCACTCCAGCGCTCCCGCAAGGTATCAGCCCCGGTGAGGGAACCATCACCGCCGATAACCACGAGGCGGTCAATTCCGGCGCGCACCAGATTCGCGGCCACTTTCCGCATCCCGTCCCGTTCGCGGAATTCGGTAGAGCGGGCCGAGCCGATCACCGTGCCGCCCTTATCCAGAATGGAGGACACATCGCTCCAGGCCATGGGCTCAATAAGATTATCGATAGCTCCGCGCCAACCCTCGCGAATTGCGAAGGGGCGGGCGCCCACGTGTAAAGCGGTACGCACCACGGCGCGCACTACCGGGTTCATGCCCGGGGCGTCCCCACCCGAGGTAAGAATGGCAAGGGATACGGGATCTGCGTGATCTGACATGGTTCCTCCTCCGAAGATCATTGTGTCAAAGATGGTGGGCTCATGTGTGGTGCTAGAGTCCGGCGGGGCGCCCGCGAGATGTGGTAGCGGCGCGCCGCGGGGTACACGGGAGCCGGGGCGATGTGCACGTGCCCGCGCCCGTGCCGCTACTCGGGTAGGCGGGCGCGCCGCGGGGCCGCAAAGTTGATTACACTACGAGATAAAGACTACTTCGAGGATGAGGATAACCATGTCGCACCCCATTGACCCCACAACCACGCGCGCCTGGGCGCGGCTGCATGACCTTCATGACGGATTCACCGCTGATTTCCGGGCCCGTTTCGCTGCGGATCCCCAGCGTGCCGAGCGGCTGAGTTTCACTGCCGGTGATCTTTTCGTGGATCTGTCCAAATCCTATTTGGATGATGACGTTCGCGATGCCCTGCTGGAACTCGCTGAAGAAACCGGGGTTGCCGAGCGGCGCGATGCCATGCTGCGTGGCGAGCGGATTAACGTGACCGAAAATCGGGCGGTGCTCCATACCGCACTGCGGCGCACCGCCGACGACACCGTGGAAGTAGACGGGCACAACGTTGTGGCCGATGTACGCGAAGTCCTTGAGCGGATGTACGCTTTCGCCACCAAGGTGCGGGAAGGCAGCTGGCGCGGGGTGACCGGAAAGGCCATCACCACCGTGGTTAATATCGGTATTGGCGGTTCGGATCTGGGCCCGGTGATGGCCTACGAAGCACTCCTCCCGTACGTCAAGGACGGGCTGGAATGCCGCTTCATTTCCAATATTGACCCCACCGATGTGGGGGAGACCCTGCGCGGGGTGGACCCGGAAACCGTGCTCTTCATCGTGGCATCCAAGACTTTCACCACTCTGGAAACTCTCACCAATGCCCGCCAAGCCCGCTCCTGGTTCCTCGCCCAGCTCGCCGCGCGCGGCATCCAAGATCCCGGCGCGGTGGCCAAGCACTTCGTGGCCGTCTCTACCAACCTGGAGAAGGTGGCGGAATTCGGAATTGAGCCCGCCAATGCCTTCGGTTTCTGGGATTGGGTAGGAGGGCGCTATTCGGTGGATAGCGCCGTCGGCCTTTCCCTCGCCATTGCCATCGGCCCGGAACATTTCGAAGAATTCCTCTCCGGGTTCCGTACGATTGACGAGCATTTCGCGACCGCGCCGGCCGCGCAGAACGTGCCCCTCCTCATGGGGCTCCTCAATATTTGGTACGTCAATTTCTTCGGGGCGGCCACCCACGCGGTGCTGCCCTACGCGCAGTACCTGCACCGCTTCCCGGCCTACCTTCAGCAGCTGACCATGGAATCCAACGGGAAGCGGGTGCGCTGGGACGGCAGCCCGGTCACCACCCATACCGGGGAAGTGTTCTGGGGTGAACCGGGCACCAACGGCCAGCATGCCTTCTACCAGCTCATCCACCAGGGCACCCAGCTTATCCCCGCCGATTTCATCGCCTTCGCGAATCCTGTTTTCGCGCTGGTAGATGGGGAAGCCGATCAGCATGAGCTCTTCCTGGGCAACTTCTTCGCGCAAACGAAGGCCCTGGCCTTCGGGAAGACTCTGGACGAGGTGCGGGCGGAAGGCACCCCGGAGGAGATCGTGACCGCGCGGGAATTCCCCGGGAACAAGCCGACCGCTTCGATTATGGCGCCGGCCCTCACCCCTTCGGTGCTTGGCCAGCTCATTGCGCTCTACGAGCACATCACCTTCACCCAGGGCGCGGTGTGGGGTATCGACTCCTTCGACCAGTGGGGCGTGGAACTGGGCAAGCAGATGGCCAAGGAACTCACCCCGGCGATTAGCGGGGACGCGGCGGCCCTGGAAGCCCAGGATGCTTCCACCCGCCAGCTCATCGAGTACTACCGCGCGCACCGGAAGTAGTGCCGCGCACCGGAAGTAGCACCGTGCGGCAATAGTACGAAAACAGCGCCGGCCACCCCTAATAACGGGAGTGGCCGGCACCGTTTATGTAGCTGCCGTAGCGAGGTAATAGACCGAAAGGCGGGGCTGCGGCGGTTTTTCTAGAGCACCTTGGTGAAGAAATCGCGGGTGCGCTCCGAGCGCGGGTTATCGATCACCTGCGCCGGGGTTCCCTCGTCGATAATCATGCCCTCATCGAGGAACACTACTTTATCGGCCACCTCTCGGGCGAAACCGATTTCGTGGGTGACCACCACCATGGTCATGCCCCCGCGCGCCAAATCCTGCATCACGGACAGCACCTCACCCACGAGCTCCGGATCGAGCGCCGAAGTAGGCTCATCGAACAGCATGAGCTCGGGGTGCATGGCCAGGGCGCGCGCAATAGCCACGCGCTGCTGCTGCCCGCCGGAAAGCTGCGCCGGGAAATGATTAGCGTGATCGCGCAAGCCCACCCGCTCCAGCAGCTCCAGGGCCTCGGCCCGCGCCTCCTTTTCCGGGCGGTGGGCCACCTGGACGGGCGCCTCCATAATATTTTCCATCGCGCTCATATGCGGGAAAAGATTGAAACGCTGGAACACCATCCCGACCTTGGCGCGCTGGGCGGCCACTTCCGCCTCGCTGCGCTGGCGCAGCCAGGTCCCTTGCGAAGTAACGGCACCGGCCCGGCGGGCCAGCACCCCGCGCCACCCGGTGGGGGCGGGCTGCTCGGTCATCCCCAGCAGCTCCCCATCCAGGTAGATCCGCCCGGCCGTAATAGTTTCCAACTCGTTCAGGCAGCGCAGCAGCGTGGATTTACCCGAACCGGAGGGCCCGAGCAGCACCACCACCTCACCGCGCTCCACCGTGAGATTAACACCTTTGAGAACGGTGTGATCACCGAAAGATTTGTAGACGTCGCACACGTCCACCATGGCGTGAGTCATTGTTCTCCTTAGGGGGTGACGTCCAGGAAGGCCGTCGTCGCCGTACGTCCGTCAAAACCACGCGCGAAATGGCGTTCAATACGATGCTGCACCATCATGAGCAGCGAGGTAATAACCAGATACCAGATTGCCGCAACCACGAGGAAGGGGAACGGCAGGTAGGTTTTCGAACCCAAATCCTGGGCCGCGAAAGTGAGGTCCAGGGTGAAGGGGACGGCGAGAACCAGCGACGTTGTTTTCAACATCGAGATAGTTTCGTTCCCGGTGGGCGGAATAATAATACGCATGGCCTGCGGCAAAATAATACGCCGCATAATCGTGCCCGAACGCATCCCCAACGCCACCGCGGCTTCCCGCTGCCCCGGGTCAATCGCACCCAAACCGGAGCGAATAATCTCCGCCAGGTAGGCGCCTTCGTTCAGGCCCAGCCCGATAATCGCCGCGATAAACGGGGTGATGACCCGGTCGGTCTGGAACGTGAAGAACTCCGGCCCGAAAGGAATCCCCAGCGATAGCTTCTGATAGAGCGACGGCAGCAACCCCCAGAACATGAGCTGGGTGTAGATCGGGGTGCCGCGGAAGAACCAAATATAGAAGCGGGCAGCTGCGCGCAGCACCGCGTTACTCGATTCGCGCAGCACCGCCATGGTCAGCGCCAAAATAATGCCAATAACCATGGCGAGCACGGTCAGCACCAGGGTGTAGACGATACCGCGCAGGATCCGCCAATCGAAAAGATAACGCCCCACCACATCCCAGTGGAAAGCATCATTGGTGATGAGCGCATTAAGCGCCATCGCCCCGAGCACCGCCATGACGATGAGCCACACAATATTGCTCATCTTCACGCGGGCTTGCGGATGAATCTTCTCCATTACTGCACCTGGGGGTTGATCTCGGCGGTGCTCAGCACGCCTTCGGTAATGCCGTAATGCGCGAAGATTTCCTTGAGCTCACCCGAATCCATGAGGGATTGCAGCGCGGCCTGCACCGCCTTAGCGAGCTCCGGATTATCCTTGGCCACCGCGATAGCCACCGGGGCCGAATCATAAATATCACCCGTGGTCTTCAGCTGCCCATTTGAGCGGGCCACCGCGTAACCGAGCACCGGCGAATCAGCGAAAATAGCATCGTACTGGCCGGAAACCACCCGGGTCACGATCTGCGGCACATCCGGGAGGGACATAATCTTAATCGGCTTGGCACCCTTCGCTTCGCAGGCGGCGGTGGCTTCCTTGAGGGCTTCCTCCTGAGAGGAACCCGTTTGCACGCCGATGGTGAAACCGCAAGGGTCATCCGGAGTGAAATCACTGGACTTGGCCGGCACCCCGTATTCGGAACCCGCCTCGAAATACGTGATCATATTGAAAGCTTCTTCACGCTCGGGGGTGACGGTGAAGGTGGACAGGCCCACATCGAATTTGGTGCCGATCTGGGGGAGAAGCGAATCGAATTCCACGTGCGTGGTGGTGCCGTCTTTGAGTCCCATTTTCTTCGCGATGGCGCGCGTGAGATCAATATCGTAACCGGTGGGGGTCTGCCCGTCTGCCTTGCGGTATTCCGCGGGAGCGTAGTCGGTAGACGCGCCGTTGCGTAATTGCCCGCGTGCGGTAACATCCGCGGGCACTAGGGCAGCGACGGCGGAATCTGCCGCGATGCCATCAACAGCGAAACCGGACTCGCCCGGATCGGCCGCGGCGGTGGAATCCGTCAAAGCAGCCTCATCATTGGAGCAGGCGCCCAGCGTGAGGAGGCCGGCAGCAAGCAGCGCGATTGTTTTCTTCATTTTCTTCCCCTACGGTGAATGTTTTTTCAGTGTTCGGGTGGAAATTACTCGGAACAATCCCAAGTATAGCCAGTAAATATACGTGTGCATGTATAAAAATGTGAATATGCGGGTAGATAACGGCCGCTTTGGCGTATTTTCGGGCTTTGCGCGGCGCTGATGTGAGAGGACTAACGGCGGCGCGCCTCAAACAAGCGAGTATGTTACGAATCCGTAAGTTACGATTACGTAAGGTTACGCATTAGTAGGTTAGCGGCGGGCTGCCCCGCCGGGAAGAAGGCTGAGATGAGTCACGTGCATTCAGGGAACGTGCTCTTTCCGCGTACCGCGAGCGCGCTGGGGGAGGTAGGGCTCCCCGGTGCTGCGCTCCTGCATACCGAGCTGACCACATCCACCCAGGATGACCTGGCCGAACTCTGGCTCAACTCCGGGGGCGCTCCCGCACCCGGGCTGGTGTGCGGCCTTATCGCCGATGAGCAAAGCGATGGGCGCGGGCGCATGGGCCGCTCCTGGTTCGCCACCAAAGATGGCTCCCTGCTTTTCTCGGTACTCATCGCGGTGCCGGAAGTGGTGCGCGCGGAGCTGAGCTGGGTGACCTTCGCCGGGGCGCTGGCCGCGCGCGCCGCCCTCGAAAAGCTCGGGGCTGACGTGGCGATTTCTTGGCCCAATGATATTGTTACCCGCCCGCACGCCGCGAAACTGGCGGGCTTGCTGGGCGAAGTGGTAAGTACGGACGTGGCCGGGAATATTGGCGTGGTGCTCGGGGTGGGAATCAACCTGGGGCTGCGCGCCGCAGAACTTCCCACTCCCACCTCGGCTTCGCTAGCCACCGCCGGCTTCCCGGTTCCCAGCCGCGATGAGGTAGCCGCCGCCTACCTGCGCGAACTCGGGGCCCGGCTGGCCGCCCTGGTGAGTGCCTGTGAGAGCGGAATAAGTCATGCGGCAGCTAGCGGCGCCGTCGTACCCGAAACGCGCGCGCGGCACCTGGAAGCGAGCGATGCAAAGGCGACCGATGCAGAAGCCAGCGCGGCAGAACGCTCCGCAAGCGCGGCCGAACGCTCCGGGCTCCTAGCCGAGCTCAATGCCACCTGCGCAACCCTGCGCGAGGGCATTACCGTCAACCGCCCGCGCGATACTCCGGTGCACGGGCGCGGGGTGCAGATTTTAGCCGACGGCGCCCTCGTGGTCGCCACCACTGCCGGTGACGTGCGTATTTCCACCGGAGAAGTCTCGCTCCTGGGTCAGGTTGCGCCCTCGGAAGGAAAGTAGTGATGAAAAAAATTCTGGTTGCCAATCGCTCCGAAATCGCCGAGCGCGTGATTCGCACCGCCCACGATATGGGGATAAAAACGGTGGCGGTCTATGCGGACGCTGATCGCGAAGCCCAATTCGTGGAGGATGCCGATAGCGCCTACGCGCTCGAGGGCACCGCCTACGCCGATACCTATATGAATATTGAGAAAATCATCGCGATTGCCAAGCGTTCCCACGCGGACGCCGTGCATCCCGGCTACGGTTTTCTTTCCGAAGTTCCCGAATTCGCCACCGCGGTTATCGAGGCGGGGCTCACGTGGATCGGCCCGGCCCCCGCGGTGCTCCACCGCCTCGGCGATAAAATCCAGGCGCGCCGCCTGGCCGAATCGGTGGGCGTGGCCCCGGTGCCCGGCGTCTCTGACCCGGTGCAGGGGCGTGCCGGCGTGGACGAGTTCGTGGCGCGCTTCGGTTTTCCGATTGTTACGAAGAAGGCCGACGGCGGGGGCGGGCGTGGCATCACCATCCATAATGAAGCCGCTGACCTGGACCGCTTCTTCGCGGCCCACGGGGCGGACCTGGATTCCTATTTTGTGGAGCGTTTTATTCGCACCGCTCGCCATATTGAAACGCAGTCGGCGCGCGATTCCCACGGGAATTTCGCGGTGATTTCCACCCGTGATTGTTCGGCCCAGCGCCGCAACCAGAAACTCATCGAAGAAGCCCCCGCCCCGCTGCTGCCCGGCAACGCGGAAGCAATCGTGACCGAATGGTCGCGCCGGCTTTTCGAAGCGGTGGATTACGTTGGTTTGGGGACCTGCGAATTCCTGGTGGAGCCCGATGGGCGGGTCAATTTCCTGGAAGTGAATCCGCGCCTCCAGGTTGAACACACCGTTTCCGAAGAAGTGACGGGCATGGACCTGGTGCGCGAACAGATCCTCATTGCCTCCGGCGGCGAGCTCTCCGAAGTTCCCGCCCCGCGCGCCCACTCCTTCGAATTCCGGATTACCTGCGAGGACCCGGCCACCGGCATGGTGCCCTCCACCGGAACCATCGAGAAAATCCGCTGGCCGCTCGGGCACGGGGTGCGCATCGAATCCGGGATTGAAGAAGGCGATATTGTGACCGCCGATTTTGATCCCATGCTCGCCAAGCTCGTGGTAACCGCCCCGGACCGTGAGCAGGCCATTGCCCGCTCGCGCCGCGCCCTCGCAGAATTGCAGATCACCGGGGTGGCCACCCCCTGCGCCATGTACCGCGATGTGCTGGCCATGGAAGAATTCGCCGGGCATATTCCGTCCACCCGCTGGCTGGAAGATACCGTGCTCCCGCGTTACGAAAATACCCAGGCCGCCAGCACCCCGGCGCCCGTTAAGGACGAAGAACCGCGCCACACCTTCGTTATTGAAGTGGATGGGCGGCGCATGCGCATGACCCTCCCGGCCGCGCTCATCGCCACCGGCTCGCACGTGGCCCGCCGCACCCTGCAACCGCGCCGCTCCCAGGCGGCCTCCCGCACCGCGATGCCGGCCCAGGACCTGACCGATCCGAGCGGAATGGTGAACTCGCCCATCCAGGCGATTGTGGTGCGCGTGGTGGTGGAACCGGGGGATAAGGTCCACGAAGGCGATCTGCTCGTGGTCCTCGAATCCATGAAGATGGAAAGTTACGTGTATTCGCCGCGCGATGGCGAAGTGACCGACGTGGAAGTGCGGGCCGGGGCCACCGTGGCAGCCTTCCAACCCCTCGTGCGGGTGGTGGGCGCCGATGCCTAGCAACCAGCCCAGTTCCTGCCCGCGCGTTATGCGTCCGTGCCGGCGCGCGATTATGCGCCCGCGCGCGATTATGCGTCACCACGCGAGCCCCTGCCCGAAAGTAGCGAAGGAGAATCATGTCGCTGACTGAATTACGTTCCGCCCACGAATGGCAAACCCTGGATCACAGCGCCCAGCAGGTGGACCGGGTGCGTTTTGCGGAATACCAAAACGACCTGGCCCGGCAGGCCGAGGAACGCGCCGCGCAGCGCCAGCACGCCCACGGTAAAAAGACCGCCCGGGAGCGCATCGCCCTGCTGTGCGATGAGGGTAGCTTCACCGAAATTGGGCAGTTCGCCGGCGGGAACCTGGGGCGCGGCTTCCGGGGCGCCGCGGTGGTCACCGGAATTGGGCAGGTGGACGGCCAGCTCGTGGCGGTCTACGCCCAGGACTTCTCCGTATCCGGAGGCACCCTGGGGGAGGCCGAAGGCGATAAAATCGTGGCCCTCATGGACAAAGCCCTCGAGCTGCGCATCCCCATGGTGTCTCTGCTTGATTCGGGTGGCGCCCGCATCCAGGACGGCGTCGTCGCCCTGTCCCAATACGGCCGCATCTTTAAGAAAACGATCGCGGCATCGGGCATTATCCCGCAACTCTCCGTTATTCTGGGGCCCTGTGCGGGCGGCGCGGTGTACGGGCCGGCCCTCACCGATTTCATTATTATGACGCGCGATAACGCGCATATGTTCGTGACCGGACCGGACGTCGTCAAGGCGACCACCGGGGAAGAGGTCTCCTTCGATGACCTGGGCGGGGCGACCCTCCACAATTTCCAATCCGGGGTGGCTCACTACCTGGCCGCGAACGAGGACGATGCCCTCGATTACACCCGCACCCTCCTCACCTACCTGCCCGCGCATTGCGATGCGGAGCTGCCGCGTTGGGATTACGAGGAAACGGCCACGGATACCCAGTGCGCCCGGCACCTTTCCGATCTGGTGCCCGCCTCCACCAAGCAGCCCTACGATATGCTCGACGTCATCGCGAACCTCGTGGACTACGGGGAATTCGTGCAGGTCCAGGAGCATTTCTCCCGCTCCATCGTGGTGGGATTCGCGGCGCTGGCCGGGCAGTCCGTGGGGATCGTGGCCAATCAGCCGCTCGTGGATGCCGGCACCCTGGACGTGGACGCCTCCGAAAAAGCCGGGCGTTTCGTGCAATTCTGCGATGCTTTCCACGTGCCCGTGATCACCCTCGTGGACGTGCCCGGATACCGGCCCGGCACCGAACAGGAACAGGCCGGAATTATTCGCCGCGGCGCGAAGCTTATCTGGTCCTACGCGAATGCGACGACGCCCCTCGTCACCGTGGTGTTGCGTAAAGCCTACGGGGGTGCCTATATCGTCATGGGTTCGAAGTCCCTGGGCGGGGACCTCAACTTCGCGTGGCCGGGTGCGGAAATTGCGGTGCTCGGCGCCGAGGGCGCGGTCGCTATTACAGGGCGACGGCGCCTGCGGGAAGCCGAACAGAACGGTGAGGATGTGGCGGCGGTGCGCCAGCAGCTCATCGAAGAGTACACCCGCGAGAATGTCAATCCTTTCCTCTCCGTGGAACGCGGGGAGCTGGACGGCATTATCGCCCCCGAAGATACCCGGCGGGTGCTCATTGAATCCCTGCGCATCCTCGCCACCAAAGACTGCTCGCATCCCGGCGAGCGCCGGCACGGGAATATTCCCATGTAGCGGCCCGCCCCGAGCGCGTGGGCGTTCATCCGGAACGTTCCAGCGCCGTAGAGCCTGGGCCCAGACCACGGCGCTCAGAGCCCACCCTTCGATCTTTCCATTTTTCTCAAGAATTGCCTCGCGGGACCTCCCGCATCTAGCAGAAAGAACACTATGACCAGCGTGTATGAATCCCTGACGGCCACCCCGCCGGCTTCCCCGTGGATCCTCCAATTCGCCGGCCAGGGCACCCCCTGGCGCGCCGAATTAGATGAGCTGCTCACCTCCGCACGGCTGCGCGCCGACCTGAGCGCCGTGGACGCGGCGGCCGAGGAAATCCTCGCCCCGGTGCTCCCCGAACTCACCGTGATTTCCGCCGGGCGCCTCGACCTGCTCGGGCTGCGCGGCCCGGCCAGCGCCGGGCGTGCTCCCCACACCTCGGTCCCCGGCATCCTGCTCAGCCAGTACGGGGCCTACCGCGACCTGGCGGTGCGCCCCACCGCCACCATCGGGCACTCCCAGGGCGTGCTGGCCACCGCCATGGTGGAATCCAGCGAACCGGCCAGTATTTTCGCCCTCGCCCGCCTCATCGGGGCGGCCGCCTCCAAGGTCAGCGGGGAACTCGGGATTACCGCGAGCAAGGACGCCAGCCCCATGCTCTCGGTACGGGGCGTAGGCGCCCCGCTGTTGCGCCGCCTGGCCGCCAAGGTCCCGGATGCGGATGTTGCCATTATTAACTCGCGGGAAGCCTGCGTGGTCTCCGGGCGCCCGGCCGCCCTCACCGCCCTGGTGGCCCTCATCGAACGCGAAGCCGAACGGGAAGCACGCGCCCGCGCCGATAAACTCACCGGCGGGGAAGCCCTCCACCCGGTGTGCGAATTCCTCAACGTGGGAGCCCCCTTCCATTCCCCGCTCCTCGAACCGGCCGTGGCCCTCGTGGATGCCTGGGCGGCTCGCTGCTCCCTCAACGTGGAGCGCAGCGATGAGCTAGCCCGCGCCGTGCTCACCGCCAGCCTGGACTGGACCGCGGAATTCGCCGCCGCCCTGGACGAAGCAGGGCAGGGCGGCACCCCGGCCGGTTTCGTGGTGGACCTGGGCCCGGGCCCGAACCTCAAGACCATCGCCCTGGAAAACCTGGCCGGTACCGGGGTGAGCTACGTGGATGCCTCCACCGCCGCGGCCCGCGATGACCTGGTGACCGGGGTGGCGCGCGTGACCCGCACCCGCGACTGGTCCGAATACGCCCCGCAGTTGCGCCAGATCAAGGGCCACACCTACCTGGATACCGCTTTCTCGCGGCTGACCGGGCGCAGCCCGATTATGCTCGGCGGAATGACCCCGACCACCGTGGACGGGGAAATCGTGGCGGCCGCCGCCAACGCCGGCTACTGGACCGAACTCGCCGGGGGCGGGCAGGTCTCCGAAGAAGTCCTCGCGGAGAACCTCTCCACCCTGCGCGAGCACCTGGAACCGGGCCGGGTAGCCCAGTTCAACACCATGTTCTTGGACCGCTACCTCTGGGATCTTCAATTCGGCTCGCGCCGGCTGGTTTCCCGCCAGCGCGCCGCCGGTGCGCCCCTGGACGGCGTGGTCATTAGCGCCGGCATTCCCGAAAAGGACGAAGCCCTCGAACTTATCGCGCGCCTGCGCGCCGAAGGTTTCCCCTATATTGCTTTCAAGCCCGGCACCGTGGCCCAGATTCGCCAGCTCGTGGAGATTGCCAAGGCCTGCCCGGGCGCCCCGCTTATCGCCCAGGTGGAAGACGGCCACGCCGGTGGGCACCACTCCTGGGAGAACCTGGAAGACCTGCTTATCGCGACCTACGGCCAGATGCGTGAGGCCGGCCTCATTATTACCGTGGGTGGCGGCTTGGGCATTCCCGAGCGGGCGTCGTCGTTCCTCACCGGAACGTGGGCCGAGGCTTACGGCATGCGCCCCATGCCCGTGGACGGTGTGTTCATCGGAACCGCGGCCATGGCCGCGAAGGAAGCGAAAACGAACCCGGACGTCAAGCAGCTGCTTGTCGATACGCCCGGCGTGAGCCCGGACGATAACGGCGGTTGGGTGGCGGCCGGCTCCACCCGCGGTGGTATTTGTTCCACCCAGTCCTCCCTGCACGCCGATATTTACAATGTGGAAAACGCGGCCGCCCGCGCCGCCCGCCTCCTCGTGGAAGTGGACGGGGATGCCGAGGCCATCGCCGCGCGCCGCGAGGAAATCATCACCGCGATCAACGCCACCGCGAAGCCCTACTTCGGGGATATCGCGCAGATGACCTACGCGCAGGCGCTGCGCCGCTACGTGGAACTGACCGTGCCCTGGGCCGATGAACCCACCCAAACCCGCTTCTGGGAAATGCTTCAGCGTTTCGAAGCGCGCCTGTGCGAAGCGGAAAGCGGGGATGTTCCCACGCTCTTCCCCACCCAGGCCGATGCCGCCGCCGATCCGCAGGCAGCACTTCAGCGCTTCCTCGCCGCCTACCCGAGCGCGGAAGAACACACCGTGCTCGCCCAGGACGAAGCCTGGTTCGTGGCCCTGGCCTCCAAGTACCCCAAGCCGGTTCCCTTCGTGCCGGTCATCAATGAGCAGGTGCTGCGCTTCTGGGGTTCGGATTCCCTGTGGCAATCCCACAATCCGCGCTACACCGCGGATCAGGTCCGTATTATTCCCGGGCCCACGTCGGTTGCCGCTATCACCAAGGTCGATGAACCCATCGCCGATATCCTGGGCCGCTACGAAGAAGACGCTGTGGCCCGGGTGAGCGCGAGCGGGGCGCAGGCCCAGCCGGCCTTCTCCCGCGCGGCACGGGACCGCGAAACCTTCCTGCGGGAAACCCCCTTCATTGTGTGGCACGGCCACCTGGCCACCAACCCGGCCCACCTCATTCCGGAAGCGGAAATCCGCGATACCCCGGAGGGCCTGGAAATCTTCGTGCCCCTCGATACCCTCTGGGATGGCACCCAGGCGCACCAGCACGTGGTGCGGCATATGCGCATCCCGCTGCTGCTGCCCGAATCGGTGGCCACCGGCGGGCTGCCCGTGGTGGATGATGCCCGCCTGGAAGCGGCTATGCGCGAGGTGCTCGCCGCGATGTCCGGGGTGGGAACCACCACCCTGGGCGGCACCCCCATCACGAAGCAACCCGAGATGATCGACGGCGTTGCCACCCTCACCTTCGCGGTCTCCCCGGAGATCAACACCTTGCACGCGGGGATTACCGCGCCGGCCGGGCGTACCCCGGCGGCCGTGCCTTCCGCGCTGCTCGGTTCGTGCTGGCCCACCATCTACTCCGCGATGGGTTCGGGCGAAGCCGATGGCTACCCGATTATTGAAGGGCTGCTCTCCGGCGTGCATCTTGATCACCTCGAGAAGGTGAATGTGCCGGTGGAGGAGATCCTGGAAGCCGGGCAGCTCACCGCGCGCTCCTGGGTTGCTTCTGTGGCCGAATCTTCGGCCGGCCGGGTGCTGACCATCCGCACGAATGTTGCGCGCGAGGACGGCACCGTGGTGCTGGAATTCCAGGAACGCTTCGCCATGCGCGGGCGCGCCACCACCACGGAACTGCCCTCCGAGCCGGCCGCCCGCGGGGGAGTGGATGCCGATATTATCGACACCCCCCGCTCGGTACTGCGCAAGGTCACCGTGCAGGCCCCCACCGATATGACGGCTTTCGCCATTGTTTCCGGTGATTTCAACCCGATTCACGTATCCCGCAACGCCGCGCTGGTGGCGGGAATGGACGCCCCGCTGGTGCACGGCATGTGGCTGTGCGCCGCCGCCCAGCACGCGGTTGCCGATCCGGTGGCCGGGCGCGCCCCCATGCATATCACCGGGTGGACCTACCGCATGTTCGGCATGGTCAACCTCGGCGACGCGGTGGATATTACCGTGGAGCGCGTGGGCCGGGTGCGCGGGGGCGGGCTCGCCCTCGACGTGACCGCCCGCTGCGGGGATACCGTGGTCTCGCAGGCCTCCTGCACCGTGAGCGCGCCGCGGACCGCCTACGTTTACCCGGGTCAGGGCATCCAGGCCCGCGGCATGACCCTCGATGACCGGGCCGCTTCGGCTGCCGTGCGTGAGGTGTGGGAACGCGCCGACCGCCATACCCGTTCCGCCCTCGGTTTCTCCATCCTCGCGGTGGTGCGCGATAACCCGGTGGAACTGCGGGTGCGTGACGAGATCTTCCGCCACCCGGACGGGGTCCTCAACCTCACCCAATTCACCCAGGTGGCGCTCGCGACCGTGGCCTTCGCCCAGACCTCACGCCTGCGTGAACAGGGTTCACTGGTAAGCGGTGCTTACTTCGCCGGGCATTCCCTGGGTGAATACAATGCGCTCTCCGCCTACTCGCAGGTCTTCAGCCTCGAGGATGTGCTGGAAATCGTGTACCGGCGCGGTACCACCATGCATCACCTGGTGGAACGCGATGAGCAGGGCCGCTCGAATTACCGTATGGGCGCCTTGCGTCCCAACCAATTTGGGGTGGGCGACGACGCCGTGCGCGACTACGTCGCGCAGGTGGCTGCCGCTTCCGGGGAATTCCTCGAGATCGTCAATTACAACCTGGCCGGCGCCCAGTACGCGGTGGCTGGAACCGTGGCGGGCCTGGAAGCTCTGGAAAAGGACGCTAATGAGCGGGCCCGGCAGGCCGGGGGTAAGCGCCCCTTCATGCTGGTTCCCGGTATTGACGTGCCCTTCCATTCCAGCGTGCTGCGCACCGGCGTAGCCGAATTTGGCGATACCCTGCGTGCTATCGTTCCCGCGGATATTAAGCTCGAAATTCTTGAAGGGCGCTACCTGCCTAACCTGGTGGCCCGCCCCTTCGAGCTCACCGAAGAATTCTGCGATGCTATCCTTGAGGTGGTTCCCTCCCAGGTTGTGCGTGAGATCCGCGCTGATCTGCCCGCGCGTCTGGAGCGCGACCGGGTGGGGACCGCTCGCGAACTCCTGATCGAGCTGCTGGCCTGGCAATTTGCCTCCCCGGTGCGCTGGATTGAAACCCAGGATTACCTCATTGAGGCCGGGGTGGAAGACATCGTGGAAATCGGCCTGGCCGCTTCGCCGACGCTGGCGAATATGGCTACCCGCACCCTCGCGTTGCCCAAGCACGCACAGCGCCACGTGAGCGTGTACAACGTGCAGCGCGATGCCAAGCGGGTTCTGCATGAGGATGTTGCCAGCGCCCCGGTGGCTGAGGATGGGTTCTCGGACGGCGCGGCGGCTGCGGTCGGCGCGAATGACGCTGCGGCGAACGGCGCGGATGGCGCCGCGGCTGCGGCACCCGAAACCGCTGCTGCCGCTCCGGAATCCGCTGCTGCTCCCGCACCGGATGCGGCTGCTGCTGGCGCCGCTGCGGCAACTCCGGCCGCCGCAGCTGCAGCAACCCCGGCACCCGTCGCGGCTCCGGCTGGCGATGGCCAACCGGCCGCGGATCTGCCCTTCCGGGCCGGGGACGCCCTGCGCGTCCTGCTGGCCTGGTCCACGAAGATCCGCCTGGATCAGATGGGCGATGCCGATTCGGTAGAAACCCTCACCAACGGGGTTTCCTCCAAGCGCAACCAGATCCTCATGGATATGACCGCCGAATTCGACCTGGCCTCCATGGACGGTGCCGCGGAAGCACCGCTGGCCACCCTGGTCTCCCAGGTGGATCAGGCCGCCCACTCCTATAAGCCCTTCGGCAGCGTGCTGCGCGAAGCCATCGCGGACCGCTTGCGTTCGCTCACCGGTGCGGCCGGCGCGAAGCCGGCCCGGGTGGCCCAGCGGGTGCGGGACACCTGGCAGCTCGGCGAAGGCTGGGTGGCCCACGTGACCGCAACCATCCTCCTGGGTACCCGCGAAGGTAAGTCGGTGCGCGGTGACGAACTAGCCACCCTCCCGCTGGCTCCCACCTCGGCCGCCCAGCTCGATGAGCTCATTGACGCGGCGGTGCGGGCGGTGGGCGCGGCCCACGGCATCAACGTTGCGCTCCCGAGTACCGGGAGCGGGGCGGGCGGCGTCGTCGATTCCGCTGCCCTCGACGCGTATGCCGAACGTATGGACGCGATCCTGGCCGGAACCGCGCGCGATCTGCTCGCGCGCCTCGGCCACAACGAGCGCCCCGAAGCACCCGCGGCCGCTGATGACCTGGCCCTGCGCGAAGCGATGAGCGCGGAACTGGGCAGCGGTTGGGAAGACTTCGTGACCCCGCGCTTCGATCCGGCCCAGGCCGTGCGCCTGTGCGACCGCTGGGCCACCGCCCGCGAGGACGTGGCCAAGATTGCCTTCGGGCGCGAAGTGAGCGCCAATTTCACCGGCGTTGGGGAAGAAGTGGCCCGCCAGGCCGAATGGCAGGCGGCCCGCAATCCCAAGCTGGCGGCGCGCTTGACGAAGATCGCTCGCGCTGCCCGCGATACCACCCCGGGGATCTACGCCGGAAAGGTTGCGGTGGTGACCGGTATGGCGGAGAACTCCATCGCGGGTGCGGTGGTGGCCGGGTTGCTGGCCGGCGGGGCAACCGTCGTCGCCACTTCTTCGCGTATCTCCACCGCGCGCCTGAACTTCGCTAAGAAGCTCTACCGCGAGAACGCCATCAACGGTGCCGAACTGTGGCTCATCCCCGCCAACCTCGCCTCCTTCCGCGACGTCGACGCGATCACCGCGTGGATCGGCGCCGAACAACGCGAAACGGTGGGTGCCACCTCGAAGCTCGTCAAGCCGGCCCTCATTCCTGACCTCCTGGTGCCCTTCGCGGCGCCGCGGGTGAGCGGCTACCTCAGCGATGCCGGCCCCGAAGCGGAAAACCAGGCCCGCGTGCTGCTGTGGAGCGTGGAACGCCTCATCGGCACCCTCGCGAGCCTGGGCACCGATGCCGCCATCGACCATCGCATGCACGTGATCCTGCCGGGTTCCCCGAACCGGGGCTCCTTCGGCGGGGACGGCGCCTACGGCGAAGTCAAGGCCGCGCTCGATGCCGTGGTCAATAAGTGGCGCGTGGAGCCGTGGGGCCAGCGCACCACCATCGCGCACGCGAAGATCGGGTGGGTGCGCGGCACCGGCCTCATGGGCGGGAACGATCCGCTCGTGGAAGCCGTGGAAGCCAAGGGCGTGCATACCTGGTCCACGGCGGAAGCCGGGCGCGAACTGCTCACCCTCTTCACCCCCGAATCGGTGGCGGCCGCCCGCACCGCGCCGGTCATCCACGATATGACCGGCGGGCTGGGCGATATTAACCTGCCCGAACTGGCCGCGAGCATCACGCCGGCCGCCCCCGCGCCGGCCGCGGAGGCCGCGCCGAGCGTGCGGGCCCTGCCCAGCCCGGTGAGCATCCACCAGCCGACCATGGACCTGGGTGCTTTCGGAAGCGGCAGCGCCAAGCCCGAGGACCTCGTGGTCATCGTGGGGCTGGGCGAAACCGGCCCGTGGGGCAGCTCGCGTACCCGGTGGGAAGCCGAACTCGGGATTCAAAGCGACGGCGATGTGGACCTCACCCCGGCCGGGGTGTTGGAGCTGGCCTGGATGATGGGCCTGCTCACCTGGTTCGACACTCCGAAGCCGGGCTGGTACACCCCCGAGGGCGAGCTGGTTCCCGAAGAGGATATTTTCGAACGCTACCGCGACGAAGTTGTGGCACGTTCGGGTATCCGCGCCTTCGTGGATGACGGGCCGCTGGCCGATATCGGGACCACCGATATCGCCCCGGTCTACCTGGAGAAGGACGTGACCTTCACGGTGGGTAGCGAAGCGGAAGCCCGCGCCCACGCCGAAGCGGATCCGAGCTTCACCAGCTTCTTCGAGGAGGATGGCGAATGGCGGGTGACCCGCAAGGCCGGGGCACTGACCTACATGCCGCGCCGTACCACCCTCACCCGCCGCGTGGGCGGGCAGTTCCCCACCGATTTCGATCCGGCCAAGTGGGGGATCCCGGCATCGCTGGTGGAGAGCGCGGACCGCATGGCTATCTACAACCTCATGACGGCGGTGGATGCCTTCCTCTCGGCCGGATTCTCCCCGGCGGAGCTGCTCGAATACGTGCACCCGGTGGATGTTTCCTCCACGCAGGGCACCGGCTTCGGCGGGATGACCTCCATGCGCCGCCTGTACGTGGATCGCTTCCTGGGTAAGGATTACCCGCAGGATATCCTCCAGGAAACCCTGCCGAACGTGATCGCCGCGCATACCATGCAGGCGTACGTGGGCGGGTACGGTTCCATGATTCACCCCATCGGCGCCTGCGCGACCGCCGCGGTATCCGTGGAAGAAGGCGTGGATAAGATCGCCACCGGCAAGGCCCAGTTCGTGGTCTCGGGTGCGATTGATGACGTGCAGGTGGAGTCCCTCATCGGTTTCGGTGATATGAATGCGACGGCGGATTCTGCCGCCATGGCGAAGAAGGGCATCAACCCGCGCTTCTTCTCCCGCGCTGGCGATCTGCGCCGCGGTGGCTTCGTGGAAGCCTGCGGTGGCGGCACGGTGCTGTTGGCCCGCGGGGACGTGGCCGCCCAGATGGGGCTGCCCGTCTACGGGGTGGTGGCTTATATTCGCTCCTTCGCGGACGGTATCCAAACCTCGATTCCGGCACCGGGCCTGGGAGCGCTGGCCGCGGGCATGGGCGGAGAGAACTCCGTGCTGGCCACGAACCTGCGCAATCTGGGTGTGAGTGTGGACGACGTCGCCGTGCTTTCCAAGCACGACACTTCCACCAATGCGAATGACCCGAACGAAGCGGAACTTCACGACCGCCTCTTCACGGCGCTGGGCCGCAGCGCGGGTAACCCGCTCTACGTGGTCTCCCAGAAGACCCTGACCGGGCATTCCAAGGGCGGGGCGGCGCTCTTCCAGATGGCTGGCATCACCCAGATGTTCGCCACCGGGAAGATCCCGGGGAATAAGGCCCTGGACTGCTCCGATCCGGCTTTCGAGGAACGCAGCTACCTGGTGTGGCCGCGCGAGGTCCTCGAGGTGGGCGATATCAAGGCGGCCGTGCTGACCTCGCTCGGCTTCGGGCATGTTTCCGCGCTCATGATGCTCGTGCATCCGGCGGCTTTCGAGGCGGCTATCGCGCGCACCAACGGCGCGAAGGCAGCCCAGCTGTGGCGGGAGAGCGCTGATATGCGCCTGCTGGAAGGCGCACGCCATCTGGTTGCCGGAATGGTTGGCCACGCGCCGCTCTACACCGAAACCTCGGTGGACGAGCGCTTCGCCGGGGACCGCCACGAAGGCGAAGCGGCGCTCCTCCTCGATCCGCGCTACCGCCTCGTGAACGGAAAGTACCAGCTGCGCTAAAGCAGGCTAAAGCAGAGCTAGAGCAGGGCGGATCCATCCCATAAGAGCGGGGCGGGGTAGTTCATGACGAACCACCCCGCCCCGTTTTATGTGCACGCTGGCTTCTTATCTGTGTGTGCGTTGCTTGTGGCTCGGCGCGCATTTTCTTCTACCTATGCACGTGCTTGCTTCCGGGCGGTCGTGGATGTTTCAATACCGTGATGGTGAATCCTGATAGTGAACCGCGGTATCGCATTGACATAGCAACCGCGCGGAAAATTGCGGTGACGGCGCAGGGGCTCGCCCCGGAAGCTCGCAGCGCCGGTGCTTCCATTTCCGATGTTTTCCAGCGCCTCAGCTGCGTTCAAATTGATTCGCTACAGGCCGTGCGCAGATCCCAAGAATTGGTTTTGCTCGCCCGCGGAGTGGATAAAGATAGCTTGCCGTTGCTACACGAGAGTTCTACCGGCCTCTTCGAAACCTGGGGCCACGCGCATTCACTTATGCCCAGGTCAATATGGCCCTTGCTCCATTGGCGTCGTCGTCGCATTAAACAATACGGGTTATCCGGTCCCCAGGTCGATCACGATGTGGCGCGGGCCGTGTTGGAGCGCATACGCGAGAACGGACCCACGGCGCATTCGCAGCTCGGGCGCGCGGTGGGGCAGGGCTGGGAACGCAGCAGCCCGGTCAAAACCGCCTGCGAATGGTTACTGAGCATCGGCGACCTCGCGGTAATCAGCAGAGACGAGAAGTGGCAAAGAATCTATTGCACCCCCGAGCAAGCGGGTTTACCGAGTTCGGAGCTGCTCGATGAGGACGAGAGTTTGAACGGTACCGTTGCGCTAGCTCTGCGCGCTCTCGGGATCGCGCGCTTTGACGATGTGGTGGATTATTTCAGGTTCCCGAAAAGTGCGAATATTCGCGAGCGCTGTGTCGCGAACGGGTATGTACCGGTTGAGGTGCGCGGGCTGGCCGGAACGTGGCTTGCTGATGAGGCCTTCATGGAGGAACTGCATGGCGCCACGTGGGAGACGGGCAGTATTACGCTGCTCTCTCCTTTCGATTCGCTTATTTGGACGCGTTCGCGCCAGCGTGAACTCTTCGGGAAAGACTATCGGCTCGAGGCATATAAGCCCGCGCATAAACGGGAGTTCGGGTATTTCGGGATGCCGATTCTGTGTGATGAGCGGATTATCGGGCGCGTGGCGGCGCGGGCGAAAGATGGGCACGTAGCAATAGAAAACCTCGAGGTGGATGAGGGCTTCTCACCCGAGGGTATTCGAAGCGAGATAACGAGTCTCCTGAAGTCCTGGGTGAGCTGAGGTCATAGAAGTCGAGCTGAGTTCTATAAGGTGAGCTGACGTCTATAGCCGAACCTCAGGAGTCACATCAGCACCTGCGGGGGCACGAGGTGTTTTCCGAGCTGTACTTCGCATTACGACATCGGCAGTACATCTCGGAAAACATATACCAGGTCCGGTGGCCGGCTCCGGGCCCGGCCCGTCGTGCGGCACCGGGCCCGGCATATGCAGCACCGGACCGGATCCGGGCTACCTACAGGCCGTCATAAGCCTCTTTACCAGCCGTAATTATCCTTGGAGAAATCTACCGTGATCGCCCCGTCCTTCACTTCGAAGCGCAGGGTGCGGTTCACCCAGATATTGACCGGCCACTCCGATTCCTTCCAGGGATCCTTCTCGCTGTAGCGCTGCTTGTAATTAATAATGGCCTTGCCCTTGACCTTGGCGGTGCCCACATAAGCGCCATCCTCGTAGCGCAGGCTGGAGGCCTCCACCTCGACCTTGGGTTCTTCCTTCCACGAGCGCCGAATCTCCGTCACCGCCTGGAAAACAGGATCGCTCATATTCAATTCGGGGCAGTCTTTCACCTCGAAGGTATCGGCGGGCATGCACGCCTCATACCGCGCATTCACCTGCTTTTGGATTTCCGCGGCCACCTCCGGAGTGAAGCTCGGTTCAATGACGGCCGGGGAGCTCAAGTCAAGAACCGGAACGGTTACGCTCTCCGTCTCCCCGAAACTCACGTACGTGTCTCCGCCCTGGGCACCCACCGTGTAGGTACCCGGGAAAGCGGGCAGCGAATAGTACCCGCTGGCGCGCTCGCTCTTGTCGGCCGGGTCCACCGTGGTCGAAAGATCGACGTCGACCCCATTGACGCTGAGCTGCGGCGTTGCGGAACGTAGCACCAAGGTCCCCAGCGGCGCATCAGTGACCTGCCACTCGGAGAAGAACAGGAATTTCTTGCCGCGCTCACTGAGAGTGAGATCAACCGGATATTTCTTCATATCGATGGTGAATTCGGCGCTCACGCGCACGGTATTTTTCCCGCCCGGCTGCGATTGCTTAAAGGCAGAAATGACCTCAAAATCGGTGGGCCGATTCGTGGCCTTGCTGTAAATCTCGTCGCTGAGGAGCAGGCGTTCGCCGGAGCGCACATTCGGGTCGTACACCTCGAGCGCGGCGCTGGCCTTCCCGTCCACAATCGCGGAAAGGTAGGCCTCGGCCGTTTTCTCCGGCGCGAACTTACTAGCCGTCACCTTAAAACCAATAACTCCCGCCACGACGAGCACCAGCAAAACCACTAGGCTAATCCACAATTTCTTATGGGATTTCTTCTCCCGCGGGAGCGACGGGGCTGGGGCGGTAGCGTACATTCCGCCCGGCATTCCGCGGCCGGCGGCCGGGCTCGGCGCGGTGCCGTACCCGCCCGGAGGTGCGTAGCCCTGCGGCGGGGCGCCGTAACCGGGCTGCGGCGCATAACCGGGAGCGGGCGGATAACCCGGGGCCGGTACCGCATCCGGGGCGGCCCCAGCACTGCCCGCGCTCGGAATCTCCTCGAGCATCCGCGGAAGCGCGGTACGGGTGGGCGCGCCCGCATCAACATCGGCCGTGATCCACGCTTCCGGCTCACGTGGGGATAGGGGCGACGGCGCCGCTGGCGCGGGCGAATCCGCCGCAGGGATTGTAGCGGCGAGTGTGGCTTCTGGATCGGGCTGCGGGGTAGCTTCTTCGGCATGTTGCTCGTCGGGCTGACCGACCTCGGAGCAGTTGCCTTCAGAGAAATCGTCTTCGGGCTGCTCGTCTGCGGCATGCGCGGGGGCCGGCGGTGCGGGAGGCGGGGGAGGAACCGGGACCGCGAGCGGATGCGCCGGAGTAGCCTCAGGCTGTGCTGCCGGCATCTCCTCGACGGGCGGAATTGTCCGGGTCAGCTCCGCTTCCTCGGGGCTCGGCGCGGAAGGCGTTGGCGCGGAGGGCGGCGGAGGCGGAGGTGGCGGCACCGGCGTGGACGGTGGGAAGTGGTCAGGTCCGTTAGTCATAAGAGGTCCTTCCTCACAGATGGAGTACGGTGACGTGGAAGGTGGAACTCGCGTGATGAGCCCCGCCGTCGTACCTGTAGAGTTTTTCATAAACTCCACGTACCTAGGGTAACTGGGATACTGTTGCTACAGGAGAAAACTCCGTATATTAACCGTAGAAAGTATTGGTAGCTACACGGGGTTTTCGTCCGCGTTTTTGCGGTACGGAAATTCTATGGGAGAAAGTGGAACCGCTATGATGTACGATCCGCGCACAATGACCCTCGAAAACTTAGGCGACCCGCAGATTACCGCGCGGGATCTTGCCGATATTGCGGCCCAGCGCCCCGACCTGTGGGATGCTATCGCGGTCCATCCGCAGTGCTACCCGGCGCTGGTTGCTTGGATTCGCGAGCGCCAGGCCGAAGGCCAGGCGCAGCAGGCCCCACAGTTCGCGCAGACCCAGCAACCGGAAGCGCAACCGGCAGCGCAGTCGGAAGAACAGCCCGCTGCGGAGCAGCCGGCCGGTGAGTATCAGCAACCCGAACCCCAGTTCCAGCAGCCCGCCGCGCACGCGCAACAGGCCCCGCAACCGCTCACCGCCGAGCAGTGGCAGGCCCGCTTCCAACTCGATAACGGCCGCGAACCCACCTTGCGGGAATACCAGGAGGCCGTCGCCCAGGGCGCGGTGGCCGGGCCGGGCGCTGCAGATAATTCCGTGGGGGATATGAAAGAAGGTCTCAAGCAATTCGCCACCGGGGCCAAGGACTTCGTGAGCAACCGGGTGGCTCCGGCGGTCGCCCAGCAGGCCGGTGCCATGCGCCAGAGCTTCGCGGCTGCCTCCGCGGGGCGCGCTTCCAAGTGGCATGTGATTATTCCGGCTGTGCTCATCGGCGCTCAGGTGCTCGCGATGCTCTCCGTTTTCCTGCCTCTGGTTTCGAGCTTTGGATTCTCCGTTAGCCTCATGACCGCCGATTCGGAAATCGGCTGGATGGTGCTGCTCTGCTACCTCATCGCGGCTGTTTTCTCCACGCTCGCGCTGGTTATCAAGAAGAAGTGGACCATGGCCACCGCCGGCGGGGTGGGCTTACTCTTCGGACTCCTGTGGTTGATCGGAATCATGAACGCTCTGTCCAAACTTCCTGACATCTCCGGATTCGCCAACCTTGGATCTGGTTTCATTCTCCTTATGCTCGCCACCATCGTGAATATTGCCTTCTCCATCTGGGCTATCGTAGTGGTGGTCAAAAAGAACTAAATGACAAGGAGTGCTGGGATGACTCAGCCGGACACGCCCACCGGGGATATTCCCGCGTGGGCGGGCCTCGATCTGCCTGCCGCGCTCAAAGCCGCCAGCTTCCTCACCAGCGAGCTGGCGCGGCAGTACCGGCTGATCGTCAAGGTACTGTACGAACAACGTGAATTCACCCTCACCGGGGTAAGCCATCACGATTTATTCGAGTTAGTGCGCGGCTACCTTCCAACAGAGGGAGCCGAGCGCTTCCTCGAAGAATTCAATTTTGATGCGCGCATGGCGAGCCTGGTCGAGTGGGGCACCTGCACCGCCTGGCAGGATGACGCCGAAACCGAAGAAGATTTCCTTCGCAATAGGTACCGCTACCAACTCACCGAAGCCGGCTCGAAATTCCACGAAGCCGCGCTCGCGATAGAAAACGACCTGGGTACCCAGTCCACGGCATCGCTGCTGGCCCCGGCTATCCTCGCCAAGCTCTTGGAAGAAACCCTCGAGCAGGTCCAGCACGCGGAATATCCGGAAGCCAGCCAGTCATTCGCGCAGGTGGAAAGCACGCTTTCCGATATGCGGGAGACCGCTTCCCAATGGCAATCGCGGCTCGCCTCCGCGCTCGGTGGGGAACCCACCCGTGACAAAATCGTGACGACCCTCGAAACGATCCTGGCCTATTCGGAAGTGTGGGGCTCCGGGGTAGATGCGTGCAGTGAAAGCATCTCCCGGCTCGTTGCCCAGCTCCAGGCCACCGATATGTCCGTGTGGAAAGCCATGGCGATTCCGCGCCACGGCTCGAAAGCTGCGGAAGAAACTCTGCTCGCCACCGCCCGGCAGCTGTGGCGCGTGCTGGATGTTCTTGATAACTGGTTTACGGGGTCGGCTTCCCAAGCCAAACGGCTGCGCCGCCAAATTCGAGACGCCGTCGCCCCAACCATCCAGGGCCACCGCGCCCTCCTGGCCGTGAGCGGAACAATATCCAGAAAAGCCGATCTCCTGCGCCTTGCCGAGCGCCTCGAACAGGCTCCCGATGAGGAAACGGTCTGGGATATATGGTGTGCGACGACGGGTTTGTACTCCACCAGGCACGTTACCGATACCGTCCCGGATATCTCTGCCGGGCATCAACAATCCGCTTGGGAAACACCGCCGGTTCCCATTAGTCGCAAGCTGCGGGTGCGCGGGCCGCGCGCGGTACGGGGCCGGCCGGCGCAAATGATCAACCGCCAAGATAATATCCGCAAGGCAAAACTCTTGGCTGCCCAGCGCAACCTCGATATTGCCGACGCCGCGGAAGCCCTGGCGAAGAAATCCGGGAGCGAATTGAGTGAATGGGGCACCTTGAACCGCACCCAGGCCGATCTGCTTCTTGACTTGATTTCCGGGGCGCGCCGGCATAAAAAGGACACCCGCGTGCGCGAATCCCGTACCAAAGATGGTAAATGGCGCCTGCGTTTCACCCGGACGGAAGGCTCGGCCGTCATCGAAACGGAAGCCGGGCGTTTGGTGCTCGCCAATGGAATTGTGGAGTTCACTCGATGAGCGTCACGATGTTTAGCTCGGATCGAGCCGAAAAACAGCTGGCCTTCATCGGGCTGCTGTGTTCTCCCGTGGTGGCACCGTGGACCAATCCAGAGCTGACCGAATTGGTGCGTCGCCATATTAAAGACTTGGAGATGTGGTGCGAGCGGCTCGGCTACCGGATCGGCCACGTGGGCGAATGCTACCGGCTGCGCCGCACTCCGCTGGACGGGAAAAACTCCGTGCCGGTGGGCGCACATCCGGATCGCGGCCAGCTGCTGCTGCGCCTCTACGCGGCGGCCAGTCTGGAAGACCAGCAGGGGGATTCCATCACCCTGCAAGAGCTCTCCGACCAGGTCCGCAATTCTTCCGCGAGTCGCAACGGCTGGCCCTACGATCCCGATACTTTCGCGCATCGAAGAAGATTCATCGCCGCGGTGCAATGGCTGTGCGACCAAGGGGTACTCAGCCGGCTCACCGATGAAATCCGGCTCGATACCTGGGCCCGGGAAGGCTCCGGTTTCGGGGCCGGCTACCGCATCCACCGCGATTGCCTCATGATGCTTATTAACGTCGACGATGTGGATCTGGGATTATCCCCGGTAGAAGAAACAGATACCCGGCGCAAAGTGATTATGCGTGCCCTCATCGAACAGCAAGCTCTCTACCCCGAACAGCTCACCGAAGAAGAACGCGCCTACCTGTACGGCCCCCAACGTGGCCGAATCATGGCGCTCGTAGAAGAAATGACCGGCGGTATCGTGGAAATACGGAGCGACGTCGCCCTTCTCTCCCTTCCGCAAGATCGCAACTTCCCGGGCGCCGTCCATGTGCTGTTCCCGAGCAGCACCGCGCTCGATTGGGCCTGCCTGGCTTTTATTGACCGCCTGGCGCCCGGCGCGGAAGGTAGTTGGCGGCGGGTATCGCGTGCCGATATTGAGCGGGTGGCCGCGGATATTCACGCCGCCTTCGGGGCGAAGCTCACCAAAGAGCTCCAAGAATCACCGCGGGTCCTGGCGGAGAAAGCCGAAGAACGGCTGCGCGAGACCGGCCTGCTGGAAGCGGGGCCCGAAGGCTGGAGCTTGAGCCCGCTCGCGGCGCGCTACCGGGGAGCTGATTTGGAAGAAGACGCCGTCGTCGACGAAAGTTTGTTTTAGGAGGAGCAAGGAGCCATGGAGGCGAATGAACTGAAAGCCTGGCGCGAAGCCTGGCAAAACGGCGGCTTCCCCATGCCCCGCCTGGACCGCTGGCAGGTGCTGCGCGCCGGAGTGGTCAACCTGTGGGAATTCGAAGCCGTGGAATACTGGTTCGCGGACGGCTGGGCCCAGCTTTTCGGAGCCAATGAAACCGGGAAATCCACCCTCATGGCCCTCACCACGCTCATTCCGCTGCTCGGCGATACCTCCCCGGATAAAATCGACACCTTGGGGCGGTCCGGGAAACAATTCGGCTACTACGTGCGGCCCACCCACGAAGGCTCCGACCGGCGCACCAGCGACCTCTCCTTCTACCACGGCTGGCTCTGGGTGGAATACGGCCGGGTTATTGACGGGCAGCCCCATTTCTTCACCACCCTGCTCTACACCTATTGGCGGGAGGGCAATACCCGGTTCCAAGCCAAGTGGTGTACCTGCGAGGACAGCCGGGTGCGCGGGGACCTCGCGATCTTTTCCGGGCGAACCGTGAACGCCGCGAAAGAAATAACCGCCCCTGGATGGCAGGTCCACGATAATGCGACCTCCTACCGGAAAACCGTGGCGCGCAAACTCTTCAGCTGCGATTGGGAGAAACTGGAAGCAATCGGGCGCATCCTCAAGGTCACCCGCACCCCGAAACTCGGGGCGCAGCTGGAATCTAAATTCGTGACCGATAAGCTGCGCGAGGCGCTGCCGGCCCTGGAAACCACCGAGATAACCAAACTGGCGCAGGGTTGGGATGCCCTCGATGGCATCCGTAAAGACCTCGATACCACCAAAAAGGCCCTCGGCGACGTTAAGGATTTCATTAAGACTCACTGGTGGCCGTGGACTAAAGCGGTGCTGCGCATCGCGGCGGACGAAGCCGCGCAATCGCGTTCCGAACTCGATAAGGTCACCCGGAACGAAAACGATTCCCGCGCGAAATTAGCGGAGAACCGGGAACGTAAAGAGACCCTGGATAGCGCGCTGGAGGAGGTGCGTGCCCAGCTGGATCAGGCCAGAACTCAGCATGAGGCCCTGCGCAATTCGGCCGCCTACCGCGATGCGGAAAGCCGCGCGGCGCAGGTGCGTTCCCTGCGGGAACTGGTGCGGGTTGACACTGCCCAGCACGAGCGCGATAACGCGGATGTGGAGCGCTGCCGCCAGCGTGAAGAACACGATTCTGGCGAGGTGAGCGAGCGCACCGCGAACCTGGATCAGGCCCAACGCCGCGTAGTGGATGCGAAAGACACCGCCGTGAGCACCTTCCGTGCGGCGGGCTATACCGGCGAAACGTCCGTCGATATCGCGTGGCTGCGCCAATGGCACGACGAACGCGAAGGGGAGCTGCGGCAGGCACGCACCTTGCTCAAGGTTGTTGAGCAGGCCACGCAGCAGGCGGTGCTGCTGGAAAATACCGCGGGCGATGCCCTGGCCCGCGCGGAGAAAAGCAAGCGCAGCGCCGAAGAATCCTGGAATCGGGTCGAAGAAGAATACGAACGACTCTCCAGCAGCGTGACCGAGTGGGCGAGTAGCGTTGATGCGGATGGCGCCGAGGCGCAGAACTCCGAGGCGAAGCAGGCCGGCGCGAAGCTCAGCGAGGCGTGGCTGAGCCAGCTCCCCACCAGCTACCCCTGCCCGGCCGGCACTCTCACGGAAGCGATCCGTCGCGACTGGTACCAGCCCCGTAAAAATGAGATTCAGGCCCGCACCGAGCGTGAACTCGGGGAGATTCGCCGGCTACGCGATCAGGTCACGCAGATCGATACCGAGGTGGCCGCGCTGGAATCCACCGGCGTCCAGGCCCCGCTCGCCCCGCAGCTGTGGCGCCGGCGTTCGCGCCACGGCGCGCCCGGCGCCGCCCTGTGGCAGCTCCTCAACCCGCGCGCGGGCATCGCGCCCGCCGACCTCGCCCATATTGAAGCGGCACTTGCCGCCGCCGGTCTCCTCGACGCCTGGGTTGCGGAAAACGGTATATACGACGACGCCGACACGTTCCTCGCGCCCCTCCCGGCCAGCACCGGTGGCCCAACGCTGGCCGATGCCCTGGAAACTGGCGAATCTGCGGGCGCCCTGGGCCGGCAGGCGGATAATCTGCTGGCGGGGGTGGCTTTGGTGCCGGCGGGCGCGGCGATGCCCGCGCAGGGCCTGGCCATTAGCGTGGACGGGCGCTGGCAGGCCGCCGGCCTGGCCGGTACCGCGCTGCCGGTCCGCGAGGTAGCCGAATGGTTGGGCGAAGAAGCCCGGGCCGCGCAGCGCCGGCGCCGGCTGGCCGAATTGGCCACCCAAAAAGACCAGCTACTGGCAGATATCGCATCGCATACCAGCCAGGTTGAAGAACTGGAGCGGCGCGGCGCTGAGCTTGATACCCAGTACGCGCAAGCCCCCAGTGATATGAGGCTGCGAAACTTGCTAACCGCCTGGAATAAGGACGATGAGCGCGCCCGGGCCGATACATCCGAGGCCGCGGCGAAACAGAAGGAAGCGGAAGAAGCCCGCACCCGCTGCGATAACCACCAGGCCGAGCTCGCGCAATACGCTGCGGAGCATGCCCTGCCCAAAGACCGGGACGGCCTGGATAATTTGCGGGAGCACTTGCAGCGGGGGCTGCGCCACCTGGATGCGTGGCGCCAAGTACTCCTTGCCGAAGAATCCGCGCGCGGCGAGCTGGAAAAAGCACAGCGGCGCCTGGAGGAGGCCCGCGCGAACCTCGAGCAGGCCCGCCAGCGCCTGGCGGAAACCGCGCGATCCCTGGCTTCCCACAGCGAAAAATTGCGGGTGCTGGAAGAAACCGCGAATCAGAGTGACGTGGCCATTCTGGAGCAGGTTGAGGAATGCGCGGCCCGGATCACCCGGCTGGAAGCCGAACGCGAGCAGGCCCAGAAACAGCATTCTGAGGCCCTCGTCAACCTGGAGCGCGCCAGTAATGAATTGGAGCGCGTGACCGAGGAACGCGAGCGCGCCCTCGCGAACCGCGATACCTGCTACGCTGCCTTCCGCGAGCTTATCGATGCCGGTCTGGCGCGCAGAATCCAGCTGGAGCTACCCGAAAGCGAGTCTTCGGCTATTACGAATGTGCGCGAGCAGGTGGCAACGGTTCGCCGCGAAGTCACGGTGCGGGGCTGGAAAGAAGGCCCCGATCAGCGCGCCGATAACTACGCCACCCGCGATAAGCTGCGGCGCAAAGCCGAGGATGCTATCCGGGATTTGCGGGCCAAACTTGAAGACGGCGGCAGGACCGTGACGGCTCGGGTGGACCGCCCGCTCCTCGAGATCGATATCCGCATCGATTCCAACGGCCAGAGCGTGAGCATCGACGAGTCGATCGTGCGCCTGGGCAAAGCCGTGGACGATATCGCCACCACCTACGGTATGCGCGAACGCGAAACCCTCGATGAGCTTCTCGGTTCGACCTTCCTGGAGTACTTGCGTGAGCAGATTGGCGAGGCGGAGGAGATCGTGGCGGGTATTAACACGGTGCTCGCCAAGCACCCCACCGGCACCGATAAAACCACCCTGCGCGTGAAACTCCAGCCCGGCGCGAATGCTGACCTGCTCAACGCGGTCACCGGCTCCACGCTCTTCAAAAAAGAGGTCCAGGATCAGGTGCGTGCCGCCCTCAAAAACAAGATTGACGAGGCCAAACGTAGCGCCCAGGACCAGGCCCTCAACGACTGGACCGATGAATTGGCGCGGCGCCTCGACTACCGCACCTGGTATGAGATTAACCTGGAACGCCGCTTCGATAAGGGCAATTGGGGGCCGCTGACCACGCGTTCGTACTCGGAGCTTTCCGGCGGGGCCCGCGCCGTGATGCTCATGGCGCCGCTTATCAGCACCCTGGCCGCGCTCTACCTAAAAACGGAAAATTCTCCGCGCCCGATCTGGTTCGATGAGGCTTTCGACGGCCTGGACGACACCAATAAGGGCGTCATGATGAGTATGCTCCGCGACTTCGACCTGGACGTGCTGCTCGTTGGCCCCGGCCGCCTCGTCAATATTAAGGAAGTCCCGGCCGCCGCCATCTACCAGGTGGTCCGGGCGCCCGCGCCCCTCGAAGGCGCGGACGTCACCCTCGAATTGTGGGCGGGCAATACTTTGGAGTCCATTGAATTGCCGTGTTCTTGGGTCGACGACGCCGGCCCATCTCCCGTGGGGGAACCGGAAGCTGAGGGGATGCTGCTGTGATTCCCGCTCATATCCTGGAGTGGGCGAATCTGCCCGGGCCGCGCAAGTTACTCGGCCAGGCGCGGGAAAAAATCGAGAAAGGCAAGTTGGCGGAACGTTCGCAACTGGGCAAGGGCCTCACGGATGCGGAACGTATCCAGGTGGAGCGGCTCATCCCGGCCGGGTGGGCTCGCGGGCATAAGCCACTTCAGGCGCGGCAGCTGCGGGCGAGCCTGCGTGATAACGGGGCGGATCTTGAGGAGCTGCTGGTCTACCTGGGTGGCCCGCTGCGTGATATCACCGCGGAAAAAGAGGCCGCCCGCGAGCGCGTGGCGCTGGATCGCGCGGCCGGTACCCGGATTTTGCAGGGGCTCGGGATAGCGCAGGAGAGCGTGATTCTCTCTATTCTGGGCCGCGCCCCGTCCTGGCGAGAGCGCGCCGAGGAAATCGCCGCGGTTATCCACGAACTGCCGCGGTTCGAAGGCCAGTTGCTGTCCGTGCTGGCTGCCGGGCTGTTTTCCGACGCCCACGCCCTGGACCGCTCCCGGCCGCTCGGGCAGGCCGTAGCGCGCACCGCCGCCGCGCTCGGCGCGGAACCCTACCTCGATCCGCTGGCCGACGCCGCCGCTTGGCATCAGGCCTGGGCCGGAGTGGGGATCACCTGCGACGGGGTCTCTTCCCAAGTGCTGGTTCTTAATCTTCCCCTGGTGGGGGAGACTCCCGCGGCGCGCCTAGCTGCCGTGGCGGGTGAGCCCATATGGCTGACCCTGCGCAGCCTGGGCTCCGGGCTTGGTGTGGGATCAGCACTGAGTTCGGACTCGGGTCTTGGCGCGGGATCAGGGCTGGGCCAGGGTTCCGGGCTTAGCGAGGGTTCCGAGCAGGGCTCCGGGCTGCGCCTGCGCTCGGATATTTCCGATGTGTACGTATGCGAGAATCCTTCGATCATCGAAACCGCCGCGGATCGCTTCGGGCCGGCCACCCGGCCCCTCATCTGCACCTACGGCAATCTTAGCCAGGCCGCGGTCCAGCTCCTCACCCAGGTATCCGCATGCGCCAGGCTGCATGTCCGGGCGGACGGCGATGCCGCCGGCTGGGGCTTCGTGCGAAAAATGCTTGAACTTCCCAATACCACCACCTGGCGCATGCCGGAAGGCGAAAGCCGATACGAAGAAGAACTCATCGAGGAGCTCATGAGCGATCTGGCTCTTTAAGCAGCCCAGCAGGATGCCCCCTGGGGAAGGGTAATCTGTTTTCCGAGATGTACTTCGCATGTACGACATCCGCAGTACATCCCGGAAAAACATACCCTTCTCGCCGGCACGCGCTAGTGCATATCCGCTTCCTGGCGGCGCACCCGCGCCCCGCACAGCCCGTAGTAGGCCACGAAACCAATGATGAGAGCCAGGATCACCCCGATATTGCCCGAGCCGAGCGGTCCGTCCACCCCGCCGATGAGGGGGAGGAGGTAGCCCTGCCAATCATTGAAGGGGGCATCGGAGAAGCCGTTGACCACCAAACCCCAGCCGATCACGCAGCACACCGCCAGGATGGCCAGCGAGGTCATGTTGTACTTGCCGTAGCGGCCGGTGGGAGAGAAGAGTGCGGCGTCGTCGTAATCACGCTTACGCAACGTAATATCCGCCATCATGATGCCGGTCCACGCGGCAAGCGGTACCCCCAGAGTGACCAGGAAGGACTGGAAGGGGCCGATAAATGTGGGCGAGAAGAACGTGACGTACACGGTTCCCACGGTGAGAATGACGCCGTCGATGAGGGAGGCGAGGGGGCGCGGAATCCGAATCCCCAGGGTCAGGAGGGTGAGCCCCGAAGAATAAATACCGTTAATCGCGCCGGAGAGTAGCGAAAGAATCGCGGTGAGGAGGAAGGGAAGGAGGAACCAGGTGGGGAGGATGGTGGCCAGCGCCCCGACCGGGTCGGAGCCAATGGCTTCGGAGAGCGCGTCGTCCGAACCGGCCAGCATCAGCCCGAAGCTAATGAGAACCACCGGGCCGAGGGAACCACCCAGGGTATTCCAGAAAATAATATGGCTGCCGCGCGCCTGCCGGCTCTGGTAGCGCGACCAATCCGCCGCGATATTCACCCAGCCCAGGCCCATACCGGTGAGCACCATGACGAAAGCGCCGAGCATGGCCGCAACAGAGCCGGAAGAGTGAGAGAAAAGCGCGGCGGCGTCGAGATGCGGGAAAACTAAAATGATATAGATAATGGTGGTGATGCCGGTGATCCAGGTGAGAACCGCCTGCATTTTCATAATAATGTGGTACCCGGCCACCGCGCCCAGCACGATGAGGGTGGCAACAATGGCCGCCGCCACCACTTTGACCGTGGTGGAATCTTCCCCGGCCCAGCCCAGCCGCGCCAGCACCGTATTAGTGGCTAGAACTGCGGTAATGGCCAGCGAAGTCTCCCAACCAATGGAGGTCAGCCAGGAAATAATGCCCGGAACTTTCGCGCCGCTGACCCCGAAAGCCGCGCGCGACATGACCATCGTGGGCACCGAGCCGCGTTTGCCGCCCAGCGCGATGACCCCGCAAATAGCGAAGGACAGAATCACGGCGATCACCGTGATGACCAGCGCCTGCGGGAAAGAAATACCAAATCCAAGCACCCACGCCCCGTAACTCATCCCGAAAACGGAGATATTCGAGGCGAACCACGGCAGGAACAGATGCCGGGGTTTCGCGGTGCGCTCACTATCGTCGACTATTTCGATACCGGTTGTCTCTATCGATGCCATAGGGACTATTTTTCTCCAGCTCAGCGGCGAATGGTAGAGGAAAAGCAAAATTCGGGAAGAGCAGACAGGGAGCGGCGGCCTCGTCTACCATAAAAGGGAAAAGCCACACGGGAGCGAAAGTCATAGGAACGACGGCGCCACTTTGGCTCTGAGCTGGCCAAACGGATACGTCACCGGGAAGGAGCACGCCGTGATAGCGGGAATCGGAACCGATACTGTGGCCATTGATGCCTTCGCCCAGCAGCTGGATTTACCCGGCTCCCGCTTCCGCAATGTTTTTACCGCGCGGGAAATGCGCTACGCGATCCGCCGGGCCCAGCGCCATACCCGCACCGAGGCCGCCGGGGCCTTCGCCACCCCGGCCGCGGAAGAAGCCGGATTTGACACCGTTATCCCGGCCACGGAGCTCGCCCCGCATCTGGCAGCGCGCTGGGCGGCCAAAGAAGCTTTTATTAAGGCGTGGTCGGCGGCCCTGTACGGCTCCCAACCGGTGCTGCCCGAGGGGCATTGGGATGCTATTGAGATCACCAATGACCGCTGGGGGCGCCCCGCGATTATCCTCGGGGCACCGATAGCCGGGGCGGTCCATAAAACCCTCGGGAGCGTGAATCTTCATGTGTCGATGAGTCATGATGGCAATGTGGCCAGCGCCGTCGTTCTTATCGAATATCAGAACAATAGTGAGGCGCGGCGGGCCGCACGCGCGCACTAAAACCGCAGCTACACCCGACCCTAAACCGCGTTACACCCCGAAGAAGCCGCCACTACACCCCAAACCGGCCGGAAATAGACCCGCGGCTCGCTGTGTGAGAAGCAATAGCGCCGCGGTGGCAGCGTACACTACCGTGTGCCGGTACGAACGAAGCACTGAGGCGGTGGCGCGGCCACCGCGGGGAGCGGGCCCGCCCACAGGGGCGCCGCGATGAAGGAGCTGAGAAAACGTGGCACCAGAGCAAGCTGGACAACCTGAGCAATCCGCCGAGCCGCAGCTGCAACGCGGCCTGCACGCCCGCCACCTCACCATGATCGCGGTGGGCGGGGCGATTGGCACCGGGCTCTTCGTGGCCTCGGGTGAAACAATCAGCCAGGCCGGCCCGGGCGGAGCCCTGGTGGCCTACGGGCTCATCGGCATGATGGTCTACCTCCTCATGCAATCTCTGGGCGAAATGGCGGCCTACCTGCCGGTCGCCGGCTCCTTCGAAGAATACGGGCGGCGTTTCGTTTCCCCGTCCTTCGGTTTCGCCACCGGTTGGAACTACTGGTACAACTGGGCAATCACCGTGGCCGCCGAGCTGTCCGCCGCGGCGCTCGTCATGAAGTACTGGTACCCGGACACCCCCGGCTGGGTGTGGTCCGCGGTCTTTTTGGCCCTCCTCATTTTGCTCAACGCGCTCTCGGTCCGCACCTACGGGGAAGGCGAATTCTGGTTCGCCCTCATTAAAGTGGTGACGGTCCTTGCCTTTATTGCGGTGGGCCTGCTCATGATCGCCGGCGTGTTCGGGGCCAGCCCGGGACTCGCGCACTGGACGGAAGGCGAGGCGCCCTTCGTGAACGGCGGGGCGGGAATCCTCGCGGTCTTCATGGTGGCCGGTTTCTCCTTCCAGGGCACCGAAATGGTGGGCATCGCCGCGGGGGAGGCCCGCGACCCCGCAACCACCGTCCCGCGCGCCACCCGCACAATTTTCTGGCGCATCCTCATCTTCTACATCGGCGCGATCGTGGTGGTGGGCACTCTGGTGGCCTATAGCGACCCGAATCTGCTGCGCACCGACATCTCCGATATCGCCGTCTCGCCCTTCACCCTGGTATTCGAGCGGGCCGGGGTGGCCTTCGCGGCCGCGGTTATGAACGCCGTTATTCTTACCGCGGTGCTTTCCGCCGGGAACTCCGGACTCTACGTATCCACCCGCATGCTTTTCGCACTGGCCGAACAGGGCAGCGCCCCGAAGTTCCTGGCGCGCCTGACCCGCCGCGGCGTCCCGCTCAACGCCATGATCATCACGATTCTGGTGGCCACCGCCTGCTTCATCTCCTCCTTTATGGGCGACGGCAAAGCTTATGCCTGGCTCGTCAATGCCTCCGGTCTGGCCGGTTTTATCACGTGGATGGGGATCGCGTGGAGCCATTACAATTTCCGCCGCGCTTTCATCGCCCAGGGCCGCAGCCTCGACGAACTCCCCTTCAAAGCGCGGTTCTACCCGGCCGGCCCCATCGTGGCGCTGGTGATGTGCGCGGTGGTGATCGTGGGCCAGAGCTACCTCATTATTACCTCCGGCGGCGGCGCGCTCGACCTGCTCTCCTCCTATATCGGATTGCCGCTTTTCTTCGGCCTGTGGTGGGGCCACAAACTCGTCACGAAGAGCCCCGCCGCGGATTTGGCGCACGCCGATCTGAGCGCCCCCAAGATTTCCTAAGCGCTGCGTTGTTGCGCGGCGCGGCGTTGTTGCGCGGCGCGGCCCTTTTGCGCGGGTGCTCGCTGTTCGCGGGCCGTGCGTCGTCGTTCCCCTCCTTGTGCAGCACGACGACGCCGCAACGGCCCGCGTGGTCCGGAAAGCTTCGCTGCAATTTTTGTGTCGCACCCCCGCGGTAGACTGTCGACCTAACAGCGAAGGCGTGGAAGGTGTGGAGGAGAGACATGAGTACACCACTGGATGAACCTTTGGCCGTGGCGGACCCGGAAGTTGCCGCAATTCTCACCGGAGAATTGCGCCGCCAGCAAGAAGGCCTGGAAATGATCGCGTCGGAGAATTTCGTATCCCGCGCGGTTCTGCAAGCTCAGGGCTCTGTTCTCACCAATAAGTACGCGGAAGGCTATCCCGGGCGGCGCTACTACGGGGGCTGCGAATGGGTGGATAAGGCCGAAACCCTCGCCATTGAGCGGGCAAAAAGCCTCTTCGGGGCTGATTACGCGAACGTACAACCCCATTCGGGGGCCTCGGCGAATGCTGCTGTCTATCACGCGATGGTGAAACCCGGGGGCAAAGTACTGGGCATGGCCCTTGATCAGGGCGGGCATCTCACCCACGGCATGAAACTCAATTTCTCCGGGCGTAACTATGAGGTGGCCGCCTACCACGTCAATCCGGAAACTTATCTTCTCGATATGGATGAGGTGCGTGAAACCGCGCTGCGCGAACGCCCCGCCATGATTATCGCCGGGTGGTCCGCCTACCCGCGCCACCTAGACTTCGCGGCTTTCCGCTCCATCGCTGATGAAGTCGGCGCGGTGCTCTGGACGGATATGGCCCATTTCGCCGGCCTGGTGGCCGCCGGGCTGCATCCCAATCCCCTCCCGTATTCGGATGTGGTCACCACCACCATTCACAAAACCCTGGGCGGGCCCCGCTCGGGAATGATCCTCTCCGCCCGCGGGGAAGAATACGGGAAAAAGCTCAATTCCGCGGTGTTCCCGGGTAACCAGGGCGGCCCGCTCATGCACGTGGTTGCCGCGAAAGCGGTGGCCCTCGGCTACGCAGCCACAGAAGAATTCCGTGAGCGCCAGCGCCGCACCTTGGAAGGCGCCCAGATCCTGGCCGCGCGGCTCACGGAACCCGATGTGGCTCAGGCCGGCATCTCGATTATTTCCGGGGGCACGGATGTGCACCTGGTCCTCGTGGATCTGCGCAATGCCGCGATCAACGGCCGGGAAGGGGAGGACCTGCTGGGCAGCATCGGTATTACCGTCAATCGCAACGGGGTTCCCTATGACCCGCGCCCGCCCTTCGTCACCTCCGGGCTGCGCATCGGCACCCCGGCGCTGGCCACCCGCGGCTTCGGCCCGGAAGAATTCACGGAAGTTGCCGATATTATTGCCCGCGCCCTCATCGGCGGGCACGCCGCACCGGTGGAGGAGCTGCGTGCCCGGGTGCGCGCGCTCGCGGACCGTTTCCCGCTCTACGCCGGCCTCGATCAAGTTGGGGGCGGTTCTGGGGCTCCGGGCGCATCGGGCGCATCGGGCGCATCCGGAAACGGCTGCTGCGGTGGGCACGCAGCTAGCGCCACCCCTGGAAGCACCTGTGCACAGATCGGGGAAGGCGAGTAATGGCAGCGCAACTTTTGGATGGGCGCGCGGTTGCCTCCGCTATCAAAGATGAACTGCGGGTGCGGGTGGAAGCCCTGCGCGCTCGCGGCTACATTCCCGGGCTCGGCACCGTGCTGGTGGGTGATGACCCGGCCTCCGCGGCGTATGTGCGCGGTAAACACCGCGATTGCGCGGAAGTGGGTATCGCCTCCCTGCAAGTGGAACTGCCGGCAAGCGCCACCGCGGCAGAAGTGGCCGTTGCGCTGCGCGATCTCAATACCAACCCGGCCTGCACCGGGTACATCCTCCAGCTCCCGCTCCCAGCCGGGCTACCCGAAGCCCGCCTCATCGAAGCCATTGACCCGGATAAAGATGCCGACGGGCTCCACCCGATCAACCTCGGGCGCTTGGTGGCCGGCGTGAGCGGCCAGCTCACCTCCCCGCTGCCCTGCACCCCGGCCGGCATCGTGGAGCTGATCGAACGCCACGGGCTCAGCCTTGCCGGCAAACACGTAGTGGTTCTCGGGCGCGGAATCACGGTGGGAAGAAGCATCGGCCTTCTCCTCACCCGGAAAAATATCAATGCCACCGTCACGCTCTGCCATACCGGTACCCCGAATATTCCCGAACTATGCCAGCGCGCTGATGTCATTATCGCCGCGGTGGGCCAGGCTGGTTTCGTTCGCCCGGAATGGGTGGCCCCCGGCGCCGTCGCTATTGACGTGGGAGTCACCCGGGAGCGCACCGCGGAAGGAAAATGGCGCACCCTCGGGGATGTGGCCCCGGCCGTGCGCGATCACGCAGCCTGGGTATCACCCAATCCCGGCGGGGTGGGCCCGATGACCCGCGTCATGCTGCTCAGCAACGTCGTCAATATGGCCGAACGCTGCGCGGGCGCGCAGGCCGCGGCAGCGCAGCACGGCGCAGCCTGTCCGGACGCGCCGGCGCAGCGCGCAACCGACCAGCAGGGCCCAGCAGGAGAGCACGCAGCAGCACAAATCCTCCCGGAACAGTTCGGGGCAGGGCATGAAGGGGAATAAGATGCGGATAAGCACCGTCAACGTCAATGGAATTCGCGCGGCCGCGCGCAAAGGAATCGCAGCCTGGGTGGAAGCCACCGCCGCGGATCTCATCCTGCTTCAAGAAGTGCGTGCCCCCGCGGATATTACCGCAGACATTTTCGCGGGCACCGGATACCGCATCTACACGGCCGTTTCCGATATCAAAGGCCGGGCCGGAGTAGCGGTCGCGGTTCGGGAAGGCATCGATGTGGGTGAAGTCAGGGATCACCTGGGTGTGGGCGCGGATGGAAAGCCCGTCACTGAAGAAGCACCGGTGGATAGCGGGCGCTGGCTTGAAGTGGAACTCCCGGATTACCAGCTACGGGTGGTGAGCGCCTACCTGCATTCGGGAGTTGCGGATAACCCAGAAAAGATGGCGGCAAAATACGCCCACCTGGAACGGGTAAGCGCCCGCTTAGCGCCATTCGATCCGGCCGCACGCACCCTGGTCGCCGGGGATTTCAATATCGTCCACACCGAAGCCGATATTGAGAACTGGAAATCCAACCACAACCGCACCTCCGGGGTACTCGACGATGAAATCGCCTACCTGGATCGATGGTTCGGCGGACCCTGGGTGGATGTGCAACGCGCCCTGCTGGAACACAAGGGGCACGAAGGTAAAGGCCCCTACACTTGGTGGAGCCAGCGCGGCAAAGCTTTCGATAACAACGTGGGCTGGCGTATCGATTACCATATGGCCAGCCCCGCGCTTGCCGCCACCGCACAAAGCTTCACCATCGGGAGGGCAGCCTCCTATGCGGAACGCTGGTCCGACCACGCCCCGCTCACGGTGGACTACCAACTCGAAGGCTAAGCTCGTTGAGGAATCAAAAACTTCTGTTTTTGTCGTAGGCCTCACGTACCATGGCTATGTGACACAGCAGAACACAGTAATGGATAGGACTTCCCGGGCTCTCGGGGTGGATCGGCGCGGGCGGCAAGCCGCCCGGCGCGGTGTACCTAGCGGGGGCCGGGTGGCGGAAAGCGGCATGGGCGGCGTCGTACATAAAGGAAAAGCCCTCGTTGAATGGGTGCAAGGCACGCGCATCATGCGGGGGATCGGCCGCTACGGTAAAGCCCGCGGGGGCCTGCTCGCCGGTGGAATCGCCTACTCGGCGCTTTTCGCCATCACCGCGGCCCTCACCATTTCCTGGACCGTGTTTATGGCCACCCTCGGCAGGAACGCGCAGCTGCGGGAAACCGTGGTGGATGCCGTCAATGCTGCCCTGCCTGGCATCCTCCAGGATTCCTCCGGGGAAGGGCTCATCAACCCTGATGATCTCATCCTCTCGGGAACCTCGGTGGTGGCAACCATCATCGCGGGAGCCGTGCTGTTGTGGACGGCCATGTCCATTATGGCCGGGCTCTCCACTGCCATCGGAGCCATGTTCGGGGTGAATCAGCGAACCGAAAACGGCGTGGTGAGTATCCTCTTCCGGCTGGCGGGCTTCGTGGTGCTCGCCCTGGGGATCCTCACCTCCGCGATCATCGGCTCCCTCGTCGGCTCGGTAGGAACCCTGCTCCTCACCCACCTGGGGTTAGATGGAGCCCTCGTGCAATTCGGAACCAAAATTGCGGTCTTCCTGCTCGCGGCCACCGTTGATGCCCTCGTCATCATGTTCATTATTCGCTTCACCTCCGGGATACGGGTACCCCGCCGCGATTTCATCACGGGGGCGGCCCTCGGCGCGCTCCTCCTTTCCCTCATTCGGGTAATCGGTACGTCCGCGGTATCCAGTGTGTCCGGGAACCCGCTCCTCGCGCCTTTCGCCGCTATCGCCACGCTGCTGCTCTGGCTCAACCTCGCCTCCCGTATTGTGCTCATGGTCTCCGCCTATATGGCGAACCCGCCGCGGGCCTACGTGGCGCAGGACCCGGAAGAACTGCGGGCTACTACCACTCCCAATTACGTCACTCTTTCCGTTCCGGAAACACTCACGTGGCCGCATGATCCCATTACCGGATCCCTGCTGCCCGAACCGGATAACGCCACCGAAGATGAGGAAGAAGAACTTCCCGACTGGGGCGGTTTGGCCGGGAACCTGGCTCGCCGCCGGGCCGAAAAGCTAGAATCAAAGGCGCGTGAGGCGCAGCTCAAAGCTGAGGAAGCTCGCGCGCACTACGTGAACGGGCAACGCGAACTCGCCCGCTCGCAGCGAAAGGACAGCTAGGCGTGACATTCCATGCGATTATCCCCGCCGGAGGAGCCGGCTCACGGCTGTGGCCACTCTCGCGGGCCAGCCACCCGAAATTCCTGGTCGATTTCGGATCCGGGCACACCATGATTCACGATACGGTGACCCGGCTCGCCCCGCTCGCATCCAGTATCTACACCGTGACGGGCAGCGCCCACGCCGCGGCCGTCCGCGAGCAACTCGCCGATATCCACACGCCCCTCCACTACGTGGTTGAATCGAGCCCGCGCGGCACCATGGCCGCCATCGGCATCGCCGCCGCGCTCGCTCACCGCTCCGACCCGGATGCCCTGGTCGGATCCTTCGCGGCCGATCACCGTATTTCTAATACTGCGGCCTTCACCGCTGCCGTGCGCACCGCGCTGCGCGCGGCAGAGCACGGCTACTTGGTTACCCTCGGGATTACCCCGACCGGGCCGGCTACCGGATTCGGCTACATCCGCGCCGGCGGGTCGCTCGCTGGTGGGGCGCTCGCCAGTGGGCCGCTCGCCGGTGATCCGCTCGAGGGCGATACCACCGCCTTAGCGGTAGAAAAATTCGTGGAAAAACCGGATGCGGATACCGCGGCAAGCTACCTCGCGCAGGGTGGCTACTACTGGAACGCTGGGATTTTCGTGGCCCGCGCGGCCACCCTTATGGATATGCTCACCGAATACCGCCCCGATATCGCGGCCCCGCTGCGCCAGCTAGCCCAGCTGTGGGATCTGGACTCGGTCCAGCAATCCGCGCAGGTAGAAGAACTATGGGCCTCCATCCCGAAGGAAGTCATTGACCGGGCGGTAGCCGAACCGGCCGCGGCGGCCGGGCGGGTGGCCGTGGTTCCCGCTGATATGGGCTGGTCCGATGTGGGGGATTACGATTCCCTCGCCGAAGGCATCCCCGCCGGCGAGCTCACCGCCCAGCGGGTTCCGGGAAGCACGGGAGCCCCGGTGCTTACCATTGATGCGCCGGATTCATTGGTGTACAGCTTGGCGAAGCCCATTGTTGTGGTGGGGGTGCCGGGCGCCGTCGTTATTGATACCGAAAACGCACTCCTGGTGACCACGCGGGAGAAAGCACAGGACGTCAAAAAGGCCGTCGACGGTCTGGACGCGGCCGGGCTAGCGGACCTGAGATAGTTTTCCGCTCCGCGTAGCGGGGTGGAAGGCGCGCAGGCAGCGAAGGACAATAGAAACCATGAACACACGCGACTATCGGCGCGGGGCGCAAACCCGGCGCGGCACCCAGATTCCGCCCGTCACCGCGGATACCAAGCTGCTCTCCAACCGCAGCAACGGGGACTGGACCCTCAGCGACCCGTGGCGAGTGCTGCGCATCCAATCCGAATTCGTGGAAGGGTTCGGGGCGCTCGCCCACGTGCCGCCCTGCGTCTCGATTTTTGGGTCGGCGCGTACCGGGCGTGAGTCCCGCTACTACCGGGTGGCCGAAGAAACCGCCGATATCCTCAGCCAGCAAGGCTTCGGCATTATTACCGGGGGCGGGCCGGGGATTATGGAAGCCGCCAATAAAGGTGCAGCGGCTAATGACGGCCTCTCCATCGGCCTCGGGATCGAACTCCCGCACGAACAGGGCCTCAACGAATACGTGAACCTCGGCATTGAATTCCGCTACTTCTTCGTGCGTAAAACAATGTTCCTCAAGTATTCCCAAGGCTTCGTGGTGCTCCCGGGCGGGTTCGGCACCCTCGACGAACTCTTCGAAGCCCTCACCCTGGTACAAACCGGTAAAGTCGCCGGATTCCCGGTGGTGCTGGTGGGCAGCGATTTCTGGGGCGGCCTCGTGGAGTGGATCCGCGGGCGCCTCGTCAGCGAAGGTATGATTTCGCCCGCAGATCCGAATATTTTCACCGTGGTGGATACCGCTCGCGAAGCTGTGGACGCTCTTATCGCAGGTCAGCGCTCCCTCACGGCGGAACAAGCCACGCGACAAGCTCGCCGCGAACAGGTGGCAGACTTCTAGTAGAATTAGGGGTGACGTTAGTCGCATAGTTGCGGCGAACAGGAAGGAAACCACTATGGCAGCTATGAAGCCACGCACAGGTGATGGGCCGCTGGAAGTCGAACGTGAAGCGCGCGGAATCGTGGTTCGTATTCCGGTGGATGGCGGCGGACGCCTCGTCCTGGAACTCAACGACGAAGAATGCGTCAGCCTCAAAGAAGCTCTCGCAAGCGTGGAGAAGTAACCACCACCAACCTATCTGTACCTACTACCTATCCGGGGGCCAGCCAGCGGGCGCGGCCCCCGGATGCTATGCGTCCGGAGCGCGCGGAGTGCTCGGAAACCGGCGGAAACTATGTGTTCAGGAACCAGCGGATAGTATGTGTTCGGAAACCGGCGTGCTCAAGCATGGCGCGGTTGGATCTGAAGGGCAGCCCGGTTAGATCCGGAGGGCGGTTCGGTTAACGCAGGCGGCAGACCAGCACGCCATCGCCGAGGGGCACCAGGCTGCTATCGAGTTCTTCGGCGCGCATGAGCGCCTTAATGAGGTGCCGTATCGCGACGACGGGTTCTTCGCGGCGCGCCGGATCAGCCACTTTGCCGCCCTGGAGGGCGCCAGCCACCACCAGCAGACCGCCGGGTCGCAAAATCCGCAAGGCTTCTTCACAGTCGCCGGCAGCCTCGAGGGGATCGCCGTCGACAAGAACCATATCGTAGGAGCGGGCCGCCAGCCGCGGCAAAATATCTGCACTGCGCCCGTTAATAATGCGCACTTTCCCGGGCCTGGCCCCAGCCCGAGCGAAAAGCGAGCGGGCCACGTGCTGGGCTTCGGACTCCACGTCAATCGTGGTGAGGTGAATATCCCCGGCGCGCAGCAGGTAGAGGCCGGAAACTCCGCTGCCCGTCCCGATTTCCACCGCGTTCGTGACCTTCGCGCAGGCCGCCAGCACGGTGAGGAAGTTCCCGCAGGCCGGGCTCACGCAGCGGATGGAAAATTCTGCGGCGGTGGCGCGGGCCGCCCGGGTAATATCCCCCTCGATAACGGCGTCTTCAGCGTATGTCCACGCTAGGGTCCGATCGGACATAAGCCTCCTCCAAAACAGGGATCGTGCGCAGCAGTGTTTCTATCATAGTGCGCTGTGCCATGACGCGGGATACGCGCGCCGGGCTAAGCGGCAGGGCGTGCGGTAGACTGATCCGTAGGATGTGCGCGGCGGGTTAGCCGGATGCCTGCGCTGGACTAGTCAGCCGGCGAGCCGCGCCGCGGTAGCTCTTGGATACGCGCTGCTAGGCCGCGCAGAATATCTCGCGCGGGAGAGTCCACCATATCGAGGACGAATGGCGTTCCCGCGTCGCAGCCTTCCCGCAGCGCCGGCTCCAGCGGAATCTGGGCGAGCAGCTCGACCGGATACCCGAGGGTTGCGCTGAGATTCGTGGCGACGAGCTGCCCGCCACCGGAACCAAAAATAGTATTTTTTGTTCCGTCCGGTAGTTCCAGGTAGGACATATTTTCGACGACGCCGATAACGGTCTGCTCAGTTTGCTTGGAAACTGCACCGGCCCGTTCAGCCACGTCCGCGGCGGCAGTTTGCGGCGTCGTGACAACGAGGATATCCGCGCGGGGCAGCATCTGCGCCAAAGAAATAGCGACGTCGCCCGTTCCCGGCGGTAAATCGAGGAAAACAAAATCGAGATCCCCCCAGTACACGTCCGCGAAGAATTGTTCGAGGGCCTTGTGGAGCATGGGGCCGCGCCAAACCACCGGGGTATTCCCGGGCACAAACATGCCGATGGACATGACTTTCACGCCGTGGGCGACCGGGGGGATGATCATGCCGTTGAGCTGCTGGGCGGGGGTATCCACTCCCATCATCCCGGGGATGGAAAAACCGTAAATATCGGCGTCGATGAGGCCTACGCGTTGGCCGGTGGCGGCCAGGGCAACCGCGAGATTCGCGGCGACGGAGGATTTACCGACCCCACCTTTTCCGGAGGCCACCGCGATAACGCGGGTGGGGGAGTCGGGGCGCGCGAAAGAGATCTCCCGGGTGGTGCGCCCCCCGCGCAGCTTCTGCTGGAGGTGCTGTACCTGGAGAGGCGTCATAGCACCCATGGTGATGGTGATAGTACCTACGCCCTCAAGTGGGGAAATGGCTTCGCGGACTTCTTTTTCGATGACGTCTTGGCGCGGGCAGTGCACGGTGGTGAGAAGCACCGTGAGGGTGACATTACCTTCTGGGCTTACCCGCAGCCCGTGGATCATATCCAGTTCGGTAATCGGGTGGCGTAGCTCCGGGTCGATAACCCCGGAGAGGGCTTCCAGAACCCGATCCTTGGTGAGGGCAGTGGCCGCGGGTGAGCGCGGCACCGAATTGGAAACAGGATCACTCGTGGGCACCGGGCTCCTCCCTAGGGCGGTCAAGCGCGGCGCGGGCGTGGTCATCTCCCGGATCAACGGGAGTATCACGGGCTTCGCGCTGGGCTTTGACCGCATCGAGTTCTTCTTGCAATTCGCGGATGCGTTCTTCGCGTTCGGCGGCGCGGTCAATATTGCGGTCATCCAGTTCGTGGAGTAAATCGCGCAATTCCGACCGCACAAAATCACGGGTGGCCATATCGCCCACCGCATCGCGTAAACCCGCAATTTCACGCATGAGGTATTCGGTATCCGCCAGGTTCCGATCCGCCCGCTGGCGGTCCTGCTCAGCGCTCACTTTGTCACGCGCATCCTGGCGGTTCTGGGCCAGCAGGATGAGGGGTGAAGCGTAGGAGGCCTGCAAGGAAAGCATGAGCGTGAGCGCGGTGAAACCGAATTCAGCAGAATCAAATTGCCATTTTTCGGGGGCCATGGTGTTCCACGCCAGCCACGCCACCACGAAAATAGTCAGGTAAACCAGGAAACTCGCGGTGCCCTGGAAGCGGGCAATGCTTTCCGCGGCGCGCCCGGCAGCTTCCGGATCCTTGCGGCGCCGGCGCCGAAACAAGCGGCTGCGGCGTTCGAGTGGTTCATTGAAATCATTAGCCACGGTTCACCTCGTTCGTCGTGGATGCGGCGGCGTTTTCGGAATCCGTGCCCTCCCAGGAATCGTCCATATCACGCCAATCCTCGGGGAGGAGGTGGTCGAGAACGTCATCAACGGAGACCGCCCCGAGGAGGAGCCCCTGGTCTACTACCGGGACAGCGGTGAGGTTATAGGTGGCTAATTCGCGGGTGACCGAACCGATGGGGGCTTCCGGATCCACACCTTCGGTATTGCGATCCAGAATGGAACCGAGCATCGTGGTCGGGGGTTCGCGCAGCGCCCGCTGGATATGTACTGCGCCCAGATACCGCCCCGTGGGAGTTTCCAAAGGTGGGCGGCACACAAAAGCTACCGCGGCTAGCGCCGGCGGAATATCCGGGCGGGAGGCTGCGGCCAGAGCTTGGGCGACCGTATCATCCGGGCCGAGGATCACCGGGTTGGGGGTCATGAGACCACCGGCGGTGCGCTCGTCATAGGTGAGGAGGCGGCGCACATCCTGCGCTTCGCCTTCACTCATGGAGTCGAGGAGGATCGCGGCTGTTTCAGAAGGCAGATCGGCCATGAGGTCGGCCGCGTCGTCGGGCTGCATCACGTCCAGAACGTCACCGGCACGTTCCACGTCCAAGCCGGCCAGCACCGTGACGCGGTCCTCATCACCGAGTTCTTCCAGGACGTCCGCGAGCTTTTCGTCCGTGAGCTCCCGGGCGACTGATTGCATCCGTTCTTCGGGTAGATCACGCAAAATTTCCGCAATATCCCACGGCTTGAGATCCACCAGCTGGGAGACGATTGAAGCGGCTCCCTGGGTGTGGCTCGCGGTGGACAGGCCGGCTACTTCGCTCACCTTGAGGATTTCCGAATGGCGCGAATTCGTGCCGATTCCGCGCACATACACCTGGGTGAGGCCCCATTCGCGCCCGCGCAGCGGCTCAATGGCCGCGTCTACGACGCTCATGCGGGTACCGGTTTCTCGCACCACCACTTCGCGGTCAATGAGCTGGGCCATGACGAGTGTTTCCGAACTGCGCTGCTGGAAGCGCCGCATATTGAGCACACCCGTAATGATGACCTGGCCGTTCGCGATGGAGGTGACGCGGGTAATGGGCAGGAAGACCCGCCGCCGGCCCACCACATCAATGGTGAGCCCGACCGCGGACGGTACCCCTTTGACGCGGAACACCACGACGACATCATGGACGGTACCCACCTGGTCGCCAATGGGATCGTAGACGGGGGTACCGGCCAGCCGCCCAATAAAAACGCGAGAATTTTGCGAGGTTTTCATTAGCGCTGCACCCGCGTGAACCATTCTTCGATATCGGCGATGGTCCGCGGTATATCTTCCGAGAGGCGCTCAGCGCCGTTTTCCGTGATGAGGATATCGTCCTCGATGCGTACCCCGATTCCGCGGAAACGTTCGGGAACCTTGAGGTCATCTTCGCGGAAGTAGAGCCCCGGTTCGATGGTGAAGACCATCCCCGGTTTCAATTCCGCATCCAGGTACATATCCCGGCGGGCGGCTGCGCAATCATGCACATCCAAGCCGAGGTGATGGGAGGTGCCGTGCGGCATCCAGCGCCGGTGGTACTGGCCTTCGGGGGCCAGGGACTGCGCGGCAGTGCCGGGGAGCATCCCCCACTTTTCCAGGTACGCGGCAATAACTTCCATGGCGGCGGCGTGCACATCCTTGAATTTCACGCCGGGGGTGCCGGCCACCTCCAGGGCGCGCTCAGCAGCTTCCAGCACGGCGTTATAGACCTCTGCCTGTTCTTCCGTGAAGGTGCCGTTGACCGGGAGGGTGCGGGTGATATCCGCGGTGTAGAGCGAATCGAGTTCAACCCCGGCATCCACGAGGATGAGGTCACCTTCGCGGACCTCACCATCATTCGTCATCCAATGGAGAGTATTGGCGTGGTTGCCGGAGGCGGCGATGGTGTCATATCCCAGGCCGTTGCCTTCTTCGCGGGCGCGGGCGAAGAACGCGCCTTCCACCACGCGTTCCCCGCGATGGTGGGCAACCGCGCGCGGCAGGCTACGAATAATCTCATCGAAACCGGAGTGGGTGGCCTCCACCGCCTTGCGCATTTCCCGCACTTCAAAATCATCTTTAATGAGGCGAAGTTCGGAGAGGGCCTGGGCCAGCTCCACATCTTGGGCGGAATCCTGCGAGAGCCCGGCCGCGGCACGCAAGTCATTTACCTGCGCGGTGATCTGTTCCGATGCTTCGGCGAGCACCCGGATACTCACCTGGCCTTCCCCGAGATCCTTCGCGAGGGCATCGGGGAGATTATCCAGGGAATCGGTGGCCAAACCGGTGGCGCGGCTGACTTCTTCCAGGGAGGGACGCGCCCCCACCCAGAATTCCCCGTGGGCCGGATCCGAATAAAACTCTTCCGAGGAACGCGAGGCGCGCGGGTAGAAGTAGAGGGTGACATCATGCCCGCCTTCTTCACGCGGATTGAAAACAAGAACCGCGCCGGGTTCTTGTTCCCCGCCCAGGCCGGTCATATGTGAGAAAGCAGAGTGGGCGCGGAAGCGGTAATCGGTGTCATTAGCGCGCACCTTTGTTTCGCCAGCCGGGATAACCAGCCGTTCACCCGGGAAAAGCGCGGAAAGGGCGGTGTGGCGGGCCGGCAAATAATCTGCCACTTCCGTGCGCGGTGCCGGTTCGGGCCGGGGCCCCCAATCCGAGCCCATGAACTCCCGAAACTCGAGGTTACTGGGCTGCTGAGAACGGTTATTTCCGCGGGCGCGCAAATTTTGCTGCGCAGTATCCTGATCGTGCTGTCCCTTGGTAGTCATACCGTCCATTATCGCACCCTTTGCCGACATAAAAAGCCCCGCGAACTTTTCCGGCGCCGCGGGCAGCGCTGGGGTGCGGGGCGGCGCCCCGGCCGGCGCCGCGCCCAGGCGCAGCACCGTGGCCCCGCGCCCCGCCCGGCCCCGACTAAGCTGGAGAGCATGGCCATCGATACCCACACTCATTCCACCGCTTCCGATTCCACGGTCACTCCGCGCGAACTCGTGGAGGAAGCCAGGAGTATCGGCCTGGCCGGAATTGCGCTGACCGACCACGATACGGTGGCCGGATGGGAGGAGGCCGCCGCAGCGGCGGCCTCCTGCGCCGTCGTACTTATCCGTGGCATGGAGTTGTCCACGAAATGGGAAGGGATCACCTGCCATATCCTCGGGTATCTTTTCGATCCGCATGATGGCGCGATTCAGGAGCATATCGCTACCACGCGGGCGTCGCGGCTCACCCGCACCCGGGCCATTGTGGAAAAGCTCAGCGTGGACGTGCCTATCACCTGGGATGATGTGGTGGCTCATACGCCTCCGGGGGCGACGGTCGGGCGGCCCCATATTGCCGATGCCCTGGTGGCAGCCGGCGTGGTTCCCACCCGGAGCGCGGCTTTTACCCACTATCTTTCCGTGCACGGGCCTTACTATGTGTCCCATTACGCGCCGCAGGCTTGCGAGGCAATCCGGATGGTCACGGCGGCGGGCGGGAAAGCGGTGCTGGCCCACCCGGTGGCGCCCGCCCGCAATAAAGTGGTGCCCGAGCGCGCGTTTGAGGAGATGGCCGCGGCCGGGCTATTCGGCGTGGAGCTGCGCCACCCGGAAAACGATCCGGCGCTGGTACCGGGCCTGGAACGCATTGCGGCGCGTTTGCAACTGCGCGGTTTCGGGGCGAGTGATTATCACGGGCGCGGGAAAACGAATCGGCTCGGGCAATACACCACGAGCCCGGATATTATCGCCGAACTGGTCGACGGTACCGCGTTGCCTGTGCTAGGTTAAAACGCGCTTCACTGCCGTAGCGTTCCGGCGGGAGCCGGGTACCTGCGAGCGCCATTCCTACCCGGCGCGGGCGCGGCCGTGAAAATTTTCAGGATGTCTTTTCGATTCTCGCGGGGATGTCCTAGGATGGTGTCGTTATAAGTCCGGCTCGGTGTAAAACCGCTCCTGCGGATGTGGAGGACCTGGTCGCCGGGGAGAATCAGGAGGTACTGCCCCGTGGCCGTCTTTGATGTCACGATCTTCTTGTCCACCTTCATGACCCTGTTCGTTATCGCCGACCCGCTAGGTAACCTCCCGGTTTTCATCGCGCTCACCGCGCGTAATACCAATAAGGAACGCAATCGCGCGGCCTGGCAATCGGTCCTCACCTCCGCGATTGTGCTGGCGATTTTCGCGGTTTTCGGTAAATACATTCTGGATTTGCTGGGTATTACCACCGCCGCCATGCAGATTTCGGGCGGTATTTTGCTCTTGCTCGTCGCCCTCCAGCTCATGCAGGACGAATCCAATCCGCAAGAAGAAGAGGCGAAGGCTTCTTCGGTGAATATCGCCCTGGTTCCCATGGGTATTCCGCTGCTGGCCGGCCCCGGCGCGATCGTCGCCATCATGATCAAGGTGGAGGAATCCGGCGATACCCTGGGCGGCATCCTCGCGATTATCGCCGCCTTTATCCTGCTGCACATTATTGAATGGGTGGTATTGCGTTTCGCTTCGCCCATGCACCGGCTCCTCGGCGAAGGCGGCACGGTGTTCCTCACCCGCATTGCCGGGATGCTGCTGGCCGCTATTTCGGTGCAGCTTATTATTGCCGGCGCGGTTTCCGTGTGGCCGGGCGCCGCGTAGGTTCTTCTTTTCCGCGCAATTCTTAAAGTTCAGGCGGGCACCTCCGGGAAATGTGGAGGTGCCCGCCTGATCCTGTTAATCCGCGTTAGTCCAGTTTGCGGGAGAGTTTACGACGACGCCGCTGCGTTCCTGCCTGCTCGCTAACCGCGGGAGTTTCGGCCCGCGTGCGAGGGGTGCCGAGCTTGCGGCGGGTGCGCCCGGAAGCGCTGCGCTGCTCTTTTTCTTCAGTACGACGACGCCCGCTTCCCGAGCGCTGCCCCTCCGTCGTTGTGCCCGTGGATGTGGCATGGCGCGATCCGCGGGTGGGAGAAGAGCGCCGCTCGCTCCCGCGTTCGCGCGGGCCGCGGCGCCCGCCCTGGCGGGCCGAGCGACGCTGGGAATTCCTGCGCCCGCCCCGCGAATGGCCGGTTTCGCCGAGGTCCTCGATCTCTTCGGCATCCAGGCCGGCCAGTACCCGCTGGGATTCAGGGAGGGTAGAGCCGGCATCGGTGGGAATATCAAGATCGGTGTAGAGGTGATCTGAAGTGTGGTAGGTCTCTACCGGATCGGCCATCCCGAGGTTGAGCTGCTTGCTGATAAGCGACCAGCGGGGCATATCTTCCCAGTCCACGAAGGTGACCGCGGTGCCCTTATTTCCGGCGCGGCCGGTGCGCCCGATACGGTGGATGTAGATCTTTTCATCTTCGGGGCACTGGTAGTTGATGACGTGGGTGACATCGTCCACGTCAATACCGCGGGCGGCGACATCGGTTGCAACAAGCACGTCAATCTTGCCTTTGCGGAAGGCCCGCAGGGTTTGTTCTCGGGCTCCCTGGCCCAGATCCCCATGCAGGGATCCCACCGCGAATCCGCGTTCGCGCAAAGTATCGGCCAGGCGGGCCGCGTTGCGCTTGGTGCGGCAGAAAATAATGGAGCGATCCCGGCCGCGGGCCTGGAGGATCCGCGCAACCACTTCGTCTTTATTCAGGGCGTGGACCCGGTAGGCAACCTGGCGAATATTTTTCACGGTGGCGCTGTCATCACCGGGGGTATGGGCGCGAATATGCGTCGGTTTAGTCATGTAGCGGCGCGCCATGGTGATGACGGGACCGGGCATGGTTGCCGAGAAGAGCATGGTGTGACGGGTAGATGGAACGGCGGAGAGGATTTTTTCGACGTCGTCCAAAAAACCGAGGTCGAGCATTTCATCGGCCTCATCGAGGACCACGGTGCGAACCCGGCTGAGCACGAGGGTGCCATGTTTCATGAGGTCAATGATGCGGCCCGGGGTGCCCACCACGATTTCAACGCCCTTAGCCAGGGCTTCTTGCTGGGGTTCATAGGCACGCCCACCGTAAATATCGACGATACGCAAGGCGCGGTGGGCGGCGGCGTTACGCAGCTCCAAAGCAACCTGTTTGGCCAGCTCGCGGGTAGGAAGCACGACGAGTGCCTGGGGTTTACCCTGATCTGCCGGCGGGATATTCTCCCAACCTTCTTCTCCCGGGCCTATCGATACTTCGAGGAGCGGGATACCGAAACCGAGAGTTTTCCCGGTGCCGGTTTTTGCCTGCCCGATAATGTCGTGCCCGGTCAGGGCGACGGGAAGAGTGAGGGCCTGGATCGGGAAGGGGTGGGTAATGCCGTGCTCTTCCAGGGCACGAACGATGGGTTCGGAAACGCCGAAATCTGCGAAAGACTTGGTTTCGAGGCCTTCACCTGTGCCGGTGATATCAGCGGCGGGGGAGGTGTCGGTGGGTTCATGAGCGCGGGAGGAATCAATCACTCCGGAAGCCATATGCTGTCCTTTCTGCGTGCGCTTGCGCGCACGAGCTAGGGGTGGGTGCAGCAGTTGCGATATATGCCACATCAGCCGATTGCGCACCGGCGACCGAGCACACCACCCGAGGTAGCAGCCGATCGCGACAATCCCCAGCGACCGGGCAGCTACACATATCAATCACGCCTGGAGGCGGTGTACACGGCCTCCAGGCTCCCGGCTATTCTACGGCACTAACCCGACCATTCCGCTGCGACCTCCCGCGCACCACGAATTTCCTAGAGACCGAAGCCAACCCGGCGGGTATCCTGTTCGCGGATTTCCACGAAAGCAATAGCATCAGCGGGAATGGTTACCTCACGGTTCTTCTTCGCGGTAATGCGCAGAGGCTTGCCTTCTCCACCCAGGCTGGCATCGACAAGCGCGCGCAATTCCTCAACCGAGGCATCCGTTTCCAAAATCAGATCACGGGTAGTTTCACGAAAACCAATAACGATTTCCATATGTTTCTCCTTGAATACTCTAGGGATGCGGAGCCGTAGGGCACCGCCGCGAGAGAGCCGGATAGCTCATCTTCGCGATGCATTCACAGTAGCGTTTGCGATGCCTCCACAGTAGCGGCCCCTTACGACAAAAAATTTTGTCGTAAGCCTCTCGTATGGTTAATCCTAACAACGCACCTGCGAAGAAAGGATCGTGGTGGACAGGATCGTCGAACAACTCGATGCCTCACAAGAGGCAGCGGTCAGCGCGGCTCTGGCACGGTCCGCGGGCGGATTAGCCCCGGGCACACTGAGCATTATTGGCGCGCCCGGAAGCGGGAAAACCACCGTCCTCGCCCATATTGCCCGCGCGGCTCTTCAGGAAGGAAATATTGCGGTCATCACCCAGGATCGGCGGGCCGCAGCGCGCCTCCAACACCTGCTCACCTTGGCGGCCGGGGTGCGGCCCGAAAATCTGGAGGTTCGCACTCTTTCTGCTTTCGCCTACGCCATTGTGCAGCGCTATGCCCAAGCATTGGGGCGGGAAAACCCCGAATTGATCTCTGGTCCTGATGAGGATCGCATCGTGCGTGAGATTCTTAGTGATGAATACTCGGGCATCCATTTCCCCGATTTTGTTACCGAGGATGTGCGTGATCTTCCCGGATTACGCCAAGAGCTACGCAACCTTATCACTCGCGCTCGCGAACTCGGTCTGGATGCTAGCCAGCTGGAAGCCTGGGCAGAAAACGGGAGCGTGCCCGAACTCCAAGCACAGATGTGGCGCCTGGCCGGCGCGCTTATGCGCCGGTACGATGAGGTGCGCACTTTGGGGGATGCGCTGGCCGGTTCGGCCGCTAGCCCGGATCGTCTTGATCACAGCCAGCTCGTCGGTGCGGCTACCCATATGCTCTCGGAGTGGGAAGAACACCTGGCGGCAGCGGGTCGTACGGTCCCGGTGCCGCGCCCGCGCTGGGCAATGGTCCTTGTTGATGATGCCCAGAATGCTCCGCGTTCCATGCTTCCCCTCTTGCGGGTGATGCGTGATCAGGGAACCCGGATCATCGTGGCCGGTGATCCCGATAGCGCGGTTCAGGGCTTCCGCGGCGGGGTGCATTCCCTCCCGGGCGATCTTGCTTATCCGGCTCCGCGCGGCTTGGATGCAGATCTTGTTTACCTCAATGTGCGGCATCGCGGCGGCCCCGCCCTTATTAGCCAAGCCCAACGCATTGAGCAGGCCCTCCCGGTGGGTGGGGGCGTGCATGCCCACCGCGCTGCCGGGCCAGCGCTCCCGGATCATGGCAGCGGTCATACCAGTGGTAATGGTGACGGTGCCAGGGTGGATGCAGAAGCGTCAAGTTCGCGTATATCCGATCAACTGCCCGGCGGGCCAACCGATCCGTGGAGTGATGCACTGCGCGGAGCCAGCTTCGCACACATGGAAGAAGAAATTGCCTACGTGGCTTCCTACCTGGAAGAAGTACACCTGCGCACCGGTGCTCCCTACGCGCAGATGGCGGTATTTACCCGCGCGCGCAGTGAACACGGGCGGATCCGCGATGCACTCGTGCGGCGCGGCATACCGGTAGCGCCTCTGGCTAGTGATGAGCCCCTGCATCGCGAACCGGCAGTCGCCGCACTCTTTGATCTCATCCGCGCTGCTTTCACCAGCGGCCCGCACGCCTTCGCCACCCCTGAGGGCGTTGATATCCCGGCATTACTCGCCTCACCCATCATCGGAATGGACCCCCTCGAAATCAAAAGGGTAGGCCGGTGGCTGCGCGCCCAAGCTCTCCTCTCCGGGCAGCGTGGCAGTGAAGCGGAGCTTCTCACCGGGGCAGTCCTGGGTGGCGGTGGGCCCACCGCAGCGGAACTCGAACCCCTGCGCGCTCTGCTCGCCCGAATTCGGGAAGCGGGGGAGGCCTGCGCCATGCAAGCGGAAGAAGTGCTGTGGGCCGCGTGGGAGGGAGCTGGAAAATCCGAAGAATGGCAACAATTAGCCCTCGGGCACGGCCCGGATGCGGATCGGGCCAACCGGAATCTCGATGCGGTTATTTCCCTCTTCCGGGTGGCGCAACGCATGGCGGATCGTGACCCGGCTGTCACGGTGGATACTCTCCTGGAAGAAGTGAGCTCCCAAGAACTCCCCGAAGATTCCATCGCTCGGGGCGGGGCGGAAGCCGATAGCGTTTCCCTCCTCACTCCCGCGGGAGCTCAAGGGCGCGAATGGGATCATATTGTCCTCATGCACGTGGTGGATGGCGTATGGCCTAATCCGCGCCCGCGTGATGCCCTCACGGGTACCGGACTTCTTAGTGAACTTGTGACCGGAAGGTTCGCCGGTGGGGCCAGTTCGGGCACCGGGGTTGATGCAGGCACTGCGATTGGTGCAAGCGATTCGGCTAGTGCAGGAACCGCGGCTAGCGCAGGCAGTGTGGTCTATCGTGATTCCACGTCTGCGGTCATCGCTGATGAACTACGCCAATTACATTTCGCGGTCACGCGGGCCCGGTGCAGTCTCCTCGTGACCACCACGGACAGTATGGGAGATACCCCCTCGCGATTCTTCCCCCTGCTCGGTTTTGATATCTCGGAAAATTCAGCCGGAACAAGTACTAGTGCAGGCGCGGGCGTAGGTGCAGGTGCCGGAGTGGGAGCTTTGAGGAGCGGTCCCAATCTTCCACGTACCGTGCGCTCACTGAGCGATCCACGCTGGGGTATCACCCTTCCTCTCGGGCACCGTCCCCTCGTTGCCCAACCGATCCCACCCGCGCTCCTCAGCAGTGAGGAAACCGTTGGGGTACTGCGCCGGGCACTACGTGCCGGGGGAGAATCCAGCGATTTCGCACGGGCCGCGTTGGAGAAAATGCGCAGCGCCGGATTTAGCGCGGCGGATCCGCACACCTGGATGGATGAACTCGCCACCTCAACCGAGGCAGCGGTACCCGGCCCGGTCTACGTGAGTCCCTCAGCGGTGGAATCCCTTCTTGCCTGCCCGCTTGACGGATTCTGTTCCGCGGTGGGCCTGCGCTCGGAAGAAGGCACCGAAAGCGCCTCCATCGGGACCCTAGTGCACCGTATCGCGGAAGAATTCGCCGAGGAACCAAATCAGGAGCAGATGCACGCCCGTCTGGTAGAGCTCTGGCCTGAAAAACTGTCCGAAACTCCTTCCCATTACGACAAACTCCTCTTCGATCAAGCCAGTGACATGGTCGATAACCTCTATATCTATCTTGATTCCCACCGGGAGGACACCTTGCTAGGCGTGGAACATCGGATTAGCCGCGAGCTACCCGGCACCCCGCCCGTACGGGTATCCGGCTCCATTGACCGCCTCGTCAACCGCGGGGAAGGAGCCCGGGTCATTGACCTGAAAACCGGAAAATATAAGCCCAGCGAGGCACAAGCGGAGGACCACGCCCAGCTCCAGGTCTACCAGTGGGCACTCAACGAAAAACACACGGCTGCCGGTGCGGAACTCGTGTACGTCCACCCGCATAATTTCTTGAAGAAACAGCACAGCCCCTCCGTTCTCACCCAGGCACCTCTTGATGAGGGGAGCGCAGCTCGCGCGGAAGATCGGGTGCGCAGCGCCGCCCAGATCGCGGTGAGCGGCTTCGTACCGGTCTCTCCCAGTTTGGAAGAAGCCAATGACCGGGTTCAATCCATTAGTCCCCTCACGCAAGAAGGACGGATCTTCTCATGACACCCACCCCCCACGAATACGTTGAAGCGCAGGCGCCAGTGGAACCCGATGCCGCTTTAGACCGCATCCTCGCCGGCCAAGAACACCCACCCACCGCGGAACAACGCCGGGTCATCACCTCCACGGCCCCAGCCATCCTCGTGGTTGCCGGAGCCGGATCAGGTAAAACAAAAACCATGGTGGACCGGATCGCCTACCACCTGGCCTGCGGCAACGTGAGCCCGGATGAAGTCCTCGGACTCACCTTCACCCGGAAAGCCGCCGGGGAACTAGCTGAACGAGTTAACACCAGCTTGGAAAAACTCGGCCTCCTCGCCCCGGAAGGAAGCAACGCGGGAAGCGCCATGCGCCGTCCCGTCATATCCACCTACAACTCTTTTGCGAATGACATAGCCGGAGCCTACGGCATGCTGGTCGGAGCTGATCCCACCGCCCGCCTCATCACGGATGCCGAACGCGTCCAGCTCATGGACCAGGTCGTTAGCGCCCTGCCCAGCAGCGCTAGTACCGCGGTCCTGGCCGAACGCAGCCGCTCCAGCCTCATCAACGATGCCCTCACTTTCGCCCAAGGAATCCTCACCAATGGCGTAGAGCTAGCAGAAGCCCGCGCTTTCCTCACCGCCCAAGATCACGCCCTGGAAACGCTATGTGCCGACTCAACACGCATCATGAGCGCACGCTGCTGGTACCCGGATGCCTCCAAGAAATTCACCAATTTGAAAGGGGGAGCGGCAGTACCCAAACAGCAACAAGTCGTGCTCGGGCTAGTGGAGTCCTACCTGCAGCTCAAAAAAGAACTCAACGTCACCGAATTCGCCGACCAGGTCGCCATCGCCGGGCGTATCATGACCCGCTATCCCCAAATCGCCAAGGAAATCTCCTCCCGGTATCGCCTCATCCTGCTCGACGAATACCAAGACACCGACGAAAACCAGGCACAATTCCTCCTCAGCGCCCTTACCGCGAAACGCGACGGTTTCCTATCGATCACCGCGGTAGGCGACCCGAACCAGGCCATCTACGGGTGGCGAGGCGCCAGCGCCGCCGCCCTCACCAACTTCGCACGCCACACCACCCGCATTTTCGGGCACGTAGAGAAACTCCAGCTCTCCACCGCTTTCCGTAACGATAGAGCCGTGCTCGCGGCAGGCAACGCCGTCGCCACTCCCTTAGAACGGGATACGTTCCTACGCGAAGATCGCGACCACCCGAATTTCCCACCCGAATTCAGGCCCGCCCCAACAAGCGCGGGAACGGCGGGGAGCGCGGGGGATAGTGCCGATATCGCGCCGCTGCGGCTGCGGGAACGGCCCGGAGCGGGAGCCGGGCGCGTCAGCGAAATCCGTACCCTGCTGCGCGAAGACTCCTACCGGAGCATCGCCCGGCATATTTTCGCGGTACGCGAGCGGGTAGCCGCGGAAAACGAAGAACGGCGCGCTCGCGGTGAAGCACCGCGCGGGGCCGAGATCGCCGTCCTGTGCCGCAAACGCTCCTATATCGATATGATGGCCGCCGCCCTGCGCGAACTCAACAGTCAGCTTGCCAGAGAATCTGCTGCTCACCCCGGAAGCACAGTGCCCCAGCCCCTCGCATTTGAGATCGTGGGTGGGGAATCGCTGGTGGCGCGCCCGGAAATCATTACCCTGCGGGCCGCCCTCGGCCTGGCCGCCAACCCGGCCCGCGGCGACCTCCTCGCGCGCCTACTTGCCCACTGGAATATTGGGGTGGCGGATATCCGCGCGCTTTCACGCTGGGCGCGTCGCTACGCGGCCGTGGCGGTCACCAAAGTCGATAGCGACGTGCGTGCCAGTTTTATTAACGACGACGCCGCCCCAGGCCACGAGGGCGAGCCTGGCGCAGAGGGTGCATCGGCCACCGAGCAACCCCTTCTCAACAGTCGTGACGAAGCCAATCTGGGCGAGGCACTCCACGCGCTTATGCTCCTGGCAAGCACCCCAAGCACCCCTGGTGAGCACGCGGATACGCCGGAGTTGGAGGGAACGGGCGAAGCTGAGCTCAGGCAGGCAGCCCGATCCGCGCGCGTCGAATTCTCCGGCATTGGCTGGGAGCGCTTGCGATGCTTGAATGCCATGCTCGCATCCTTGCGTTCAGGTTTGCATAACTCTTTGGGCGATCAGATTGATCGGGCCGTCCACCTCCTCGGCCTCGATACCGCGGCTGCTACCCGCAGTGAAGGCGGGCAGCGGGTCCGTACCTCCATCGACCAATTCATCTCCCTGGCCCGCACCTATGCGCACGGTGATAGCCAGCGTGGTATGCGCGAATTCGTGGAATGGCTCGATGTGGTGGAAACCGAAGAACACGGCGGGGAAGAAGAATCCGGGGCAGATATTCCGCGGGTGGAGAGCGCGGTCGACGTTACCCCCGGGGTTATCCAACTGATGACCGTCCATGCTGCCAAAGGTTTGGAATGGCGTGACCTCGTCGTCGTACCTGAACTCGTGAAAGGCCAATTCTCCGAAGTGACCGAAGGAGTGAAAGCCTGGCCGCGCAATACCGGTATGTTCCCGTACCCCCTGCGTACCGACTATCCGTACCTACCCCAATTCACGCTGGCCGGTGCGCGCGACCTCGATAAAATCACCGTCGCGAATACCTACGCGCGGTTCCTCGACGAATTGGCGTACCACGAAAGCGAAGAAATGCGGCGCCTCGCCTACGTGGCCTTTACCCGTTCCACCCGGGAGCTCCTACTGGCCGGATACTGTTTCCAAGATGATAAAGATGTGTCCGGCCGGGTACAGAAAGCAGAAAAGCAAGCGAAGAAAAACGCTGCCGAAACCACGGCAGATGGGAGTGATAACGCACTCGGCGTTGAAACGCGGCAGCCCTCGTGCTTCCTGAGCGCGGTGCGGGAAGCTGCCGCCCGCGGGGAGCTGGTGCTGGCTGCCTCGCCTGCCACGGTTTCCTCCGTGCAGCTGCCGGAAGAATTCCCGGATATAGCACCGGACAGCTTGAGCGTGGATGAGCTCGTCGATATTTTCGGGGAAGACGTTGTGTACCCGCCGGCCCTCGAACCGGTACCGCATTATTTCGAAGCGCCCGACCTGCTTGCCTGGCCGCGTGACCTGGCCCGCAGCCTCCCTATCGAAGCGGAAACTCTCGACGCTGACCAGCGCGCCGAACTCACCCAGGTCATCGGCCGGCTCATCGCACGCAAACAGCAAGCCGAAACATCCGAGTACACCGAGGCCGGCGGGCATTACACCGCCACCGAGCTGGTTTACCGGGCTGAACACCGCGAAGAATATCTGCTCAATAAACGCCGCCCGGTTCCCCGCCAGCCCTCGCGAGCTGCCCGTTTGGGGACGATCCTGCACGAAAAAATCGCTGATAGTTACGCGAGCGCCGCCGTGCTCAATATTGATAGCGAGGATCCCCTCGAGTATGATCCCGTTCTCAGCGCAGAAGAAATCGCGCGTATGTATGAGAATTACGAAGCATCCGAATGGGCCAGCTATCCGCCGCTCGCCATCGAGCAGCAACTCGGCGTGGTCATCGGGGGGCATGTTGTCCACTGCGCACTCGACGCTGTTTTCGACACCTCACAGGTACCCGGGCGTGCCCCGGTGACTATCGTGGACTGGAAATCCGGGCGGCGCCCCTACGGGGAAACGAAAGCTGCTCGGGAGCTCCAGCTTGCCCTCTACCGGCTTGCCTGGTCCCGGGCGCACGGCATCCCCCTCGCGGATATTGACGCGTCCTTCGTCTACCTGCGGGGAAATAGGGCTGAAGAACTACGGGCGGGAAAGCTCAGCGAGGAGGAAATTCTGCTTCGTGCGGGTCTGCCCAATCAGGAGCAGTAACCGCGGTCTCCCCGGTCAGCTCATCCGCACCGCTCGCCTCGGCATCGGAAGCACTTTCAGTGAAAGCCGGCTCCGATGCCGGGGGAGCGGGGAGCAAATCCGGGGCCTCACGTACGTCCTCGGCCAGCGCGCCGAGCATCTGGACGGCGTCGTTCCTAATCTCCATGCTGCCCGTACGAATCCCGTACATGAGCCAGCGAATAATCGCGAACTCCGACGTGAAAATAATACGGGTGTAATCCGCTTCCCTCAGCTCAACCGAGCGCGCATTCTCATAAGAAGTAATAAAACTCGGCCACTGTTCATCATCAAGAACAAGCATCGCCGCTAAATCGCGGGCCGGATCGCCCACGTGCGCCTCACCGAAACCGAGCACGCTCGCAACCGAGCCGTTCGACCACAAGAAATTATCGGAAGCTACATCACCGTGGACAACCGTTTCTTCAAAATCCCACACCTCGTCACTATCCAGCACATCCATCCAGCGCTGGCGCAAAATCGTGGGAAGGGACGTTTCCTGATCGGCTGCCTCCAGCTCGGCCCGCACCCGCGCGCGCCACTGCCCAGCCGTATAGACAGGCAACCCAGAACGAGCCACCACATCCGGGTCAATGCTGTGAATCGCGGCAAGAGTGCGTCCCATCTCCCGCACTTCTTCCTCACCAAGAGCTTCGAAAACCAGGGCCCGCCCAAAAGGCTCCGGGTAGACCACCGCGCGACCCCCGGTATCAGCATCGACAAAACCGGCCGGCCGCATAATATCGAAAGGCAGGCGCCCGGCCCGCAATTCCTCCAAAAGCTGGGGAGCCAGAGCCGCTTCGGCTTCTAACGACGTCGCCGCCGTGCCATTCTGAGGAACTTTGACCATCCAGTGGCGCCCCTGAGAATCAAGGACGCACCCGGAAACAAAATCTTCCGTCTCAACAAACGGTTGGCGCGTGGAGACAATCTCGACGCCGAGAGCCCCGACGGCAAGCGCAGCAAGATAGAGCGGAGAAGTAGTCACCCCCTCAATTTATCCGAAAACGTAGCCACGTGCTTGCCTACACCCCGGATATAGACCGGCTGCCGGAACTATCCACATGATCGCGAAACGCATCCCCTATCCACAGCCAGCCGGCTAGGTGCTTTTCCTGGACGCGGGAGACCCTAAAGTGAGAGCAGCTCACCACGATCACCACCCCAATATTCAAAGGAGGTGCCATGCACGACACGGCATATCCCCGGCCCGCGGGCCTCGCCTCGGCTCGCCCACCGCACCTGGCCAGCCGTGCATATCGCGCTGCTTCCGCTAGCCGGCAGGGCATAGAAGAACGTGTGCGGGAAACGATTCGACACCGCGGAATTGATCCGCGCCGTGACGCCGCCTTCTTGGAAACCATCGTGGGAGAAACCCTCACCACTTTTAATGACGAATCAGTGCGCGGGGACCACGCAGCCTTGGCGGATACGGAGAGCGTACGCTCCCACCTCATCTCCCAGTTGAGCGGGTACGGACCGTTACAAGAATTCTTCGACGACCCGCAGGTCGAAGAAATCTGGATCAATGCCCCGGATAAAATATTTGTGGCCCGCTCCGGTGTTTCCACTCGTATTGATCTCACGATGGCAGAAAGTGAGATCCACACCTTGGTGGAGCGGATGCTCTATGCCTCCGGGCGGCGCCTGGACCTCTCTACCCCGTTTGTTGATGCCCAGCTGCCCACCGGGGAACGCCTCCACGTGGCCATCCCCGATATCACCGCGCGACACTGGGCGATCAATATCAGAAAATACACGGTCCGGGCCCGCAAGCTCAGCGATCTGGTGAATGTGCAGATGCTGGAAGGAGCGCAGGCAGACTACCTGAGTGCAGCCATGAGCGCCGGGCGCAATATTTTGGTATCGGGATCAACCGGGGCCGGTAAAACCACCCTCCTGCGTGCGCTCCTCGGCGGGATAGCGCCAACCGAACGGCTTATCAGCGCTGAAGAAGTTTTTGAGCTGGGCATTGACCTTCCCGACGTTATTGCGATGCAAACGCGCCCGCCGTCCCTGGAAGGGCGCGGCGCGGTGACGCTCCGCGACCTCGTGCGCGAAAGCCTACGTATGCGCCCGGACCGCATCGTTATCGGAGAAGTACGCGGGGCGGAAGCCTTCGATCTTCTTGTGGCCCTCAATGCGGGCATTCCCGGGGCCTGCACTATTCACGCCAATAGCGCGCGGGAAGCCCTCACGAAATTGGAGATTCTCCCGCTCCTCGCCGGCGAAAACATCACGCCAAGCTTCGTGACGCCCACCGTTGCCGCCACCATTAACCTCGTCATCCACGTAACCCGGGCGGCCAGCGGGCAGCGCAGGGTCGCTCAAATCCTGGAGGTCATGGGCCTTGGGCCAGATGGAAGCATTCTTACCCGGGCGGTGAGCTGATCATGGGATTGATCGTTGGAGCTTTACTCACCACCGGAATCCTCACGGTTATTCGTGCTCTATCCAGTTCGGCGGAGGTGTGCAGTTCGGATCGCCCGCGCAGGATGCGCGGCTCGCACTCGCCGGACGGCCCGCGCTGGCCGGGACAACCGGGGCGCCTCGGGTCGGCTCGCGCCGCAATTTCCTGGCGCCAGCTCGGGATAAGTATCTGCTGCGGTCTCGGCCTGACCTTAGCTGCCGTGCTCGGTACCGGGCATCCTTTCCTCGCCGCCGCCGGGGGAGTAGTAGGGCTCTGGCTGCCGTTCTGGCATTCCCGTCACGCCGGTAGGAAAGCGCGGGATACGCAGCGCCTTGCCTGGCCCGACCGCATCGATAAGCTGCTGTCCTCCCTCCGGGCCGGGCGTACTATCCCCGAAGCTCTTCTCTATCTCGCCACCCGGCCAGACGCACCTCCTGCGCTGCGTTCCTTCGCCACCCACCTAGAAACAACCGGAAGTTTTGATGCATCCTTGACCCGCCTCAAAGATTCCTTCCACGATCCGGTATCGGACCGGGTCCTCGAAATTCTTCGGCTCGCGGTGCGCCACGGCGGCCGCGATCTACCTCGCGTCCTGGAATCCCTCGCGCTCTCCCTGCGAGCAGAAAACCGGGCCCGGGGCGAACTCCTCGCCCGGCAATCATGGACCGTCAATGCGGCCCGGGTGGCAGCACTCGCCCCGTGGCTCGTTCTCCTCCTGCTCTCCACCAGGCCAGGCACGATGGACGCCTTCACCTCGCCAACCGGCACCCTCATCCTGTTGGTTGGCCTGGGCGCCACACTGCTCGCCTACGGGCTCATGCTCCGCCTCGGCCGACTCCCCGAAGAGCAACGAGTCCTGGCCGGCTCACCGGAAACATCACCGGGAGCCTCACCAGGAGTATCACCGGGATCCTCACTGACTACTGTGCCGGCGGCCGCAACGGCCGGCCCGTCGACCAGCCTGTCCTCGCCACCCCGTCCCAGTCGCGCCCGCCGCGCCGCAGTATAGAAGGGACCGCTCCTATGCTTCTTACCCTTCCCGCACTTGTTCCCGCACTTACCGGGAGCATCACCGCGGCTGGCCTCGTACTCCTGGGCTGGTGGTGGCTCTGGCCAGGCCCCGCACTGGTCTCACGCATCGCGCCCTACCTGGGCGGTGCCCGCCCGCGCCTGCCTCATCGCGTCATCAGAATGATGCTGCGCGGCGCGGAAAAATTCGGTTCCACTCACGCATCGGTCACGGGCCGCCTCCACCGTTTAGGGGAGGGCGACGTCGCAGACTTCCGGTTTGCCCAATTACGCGCGGGAGTACTCGCCGGAGCAGCCGGTATCGCGCTCGGGCTAGCCTGCCTCGCCCGCGGATTACCCGCGGCGCTCGCGGCCGCCTGCCCCGTGCTTTTCCTCATCGGTGCCATCCTCGCTGTGGACTCTCAGCTCACCGCGCGCCTACGCCGCCGCGACAGTGCTATCACCGCTGAACTTCCCGATATTGCCCACCTCCTGAGCATCGCGGTGGGGGCGGGCACCAGCATCGTGGGAGCTATCGAATACGTTGCGAGCTTCGCCGGCGGAGCCTTGGGAAAAGAACTGCGGCGAACCCTCGGGGATGTCTATGCCGGAGACCCACTCACGACGGCCCTGCGCCGCCTCAACGACCGGATACGCAACCCTGCCTTGCAAAGCCTCTGTGAAGCCTTGCTTGCCGCAATCGTCCACGGTTCCCCACTCGCAGACACCTTGCGGGTACAAGCCGAAGAAGCACGAGATTACGCGCGCCGCCAACTCCTCGAACGCGGAGGCCGCCGCGAAATCCTCATGATGATCCCCGTTGTTTTCCTTATCCTGCCCTTCATCGTGGTCATCGCCCTCTACCCGGGCCTGGCCCGACTCACCTTCCTTCCCTTGAACTCCCCATAAACCATCGCCACAACCAACCATCTAGCGAAAGGAACATTCATGCCAGTGAGTACGCACGGCGCGCTTATCCGCCCTGATTTACCAACCGCAACGTGGACCGCTCCGGATTCCGGCGAACGCGGGGACGTGCCCGGCTGGGTACTTGTCACCCTCATGACCGTCGGCCTGGTGCTCGCTATCTGGGCAGTAGCCGGCCCGGCCCTCACGAATCTCTTCTCCACCGCCATCGAACGCATCTCGAGTTTTTCATGACACCGGCACGTGGTCCCTTTGCTCCCACTTCCGAACGCGGCAGTTCAGTCGTTGATTTCTGCCTCCTCGCCGGGGTGGTGGTCCTCGCTGCCCTGGCACTCGCGGTTCTCGGAGCCCGCGTCTTTGCTATCGAACAGGTACGTGATTGTGCGGCGCGGGCTGCGCGCGCGGGAGCGGTACGCCAGCTCAGCCTGCCCGAGATAGCCACGCAGGCCACCGCAGACATCACCGCGCGCCTACCCTCCTGTCAGTGCACAGCCAGCGCGAGCATGATCCGGATCGGGGAAGAGGACTTCCTACGAGTCGAGATCACGGGAACATATTCCTCCCTCTTAGGAACCAGCCGGGTAGGGCTGCGAGCCCACGCACACGTCCTCACCGCTCGCGGGGCGCACGCCCACCCACCACCCGCGAAAGAAGTACGGTTATGAAAAACCAGGTGAACCACCGAAGCATCCGCGAAAAGGGAAACGGCACCTTGGAAGCCCTCGCGGTCCTTATTGTGCTTGTTCTCCCGCTCCTCATGTTTACCGTGGAAAGCACCGGGATTACCCGCGCCCGAGCGGTCGCCGCGCAGGCAGCCCAGGAAGCAGCCCGCAGTTTCGCAACTGCGGACAACACGGCCAGCGGAACAGCGCGAGCACGGGCGGTTGTCCACGCCGCGGTGAGCGATGCTGCGGTTAGCGGCGCCGGCCTAAGCGGCGCGCCCCCGCGGATCTCCTGCTCCGCACACCCGTGCCTAAGCCCGGGCGAGCGCGTCACCGTCACGGTCGAGGTCTCGGTTCCGCTCGTTTATTTCCGGCGCACTGTTCTTATCGAGCAGAGCGCATCAACAACCGTGGATCGTTTCCGAGAGGCGCGGCCGTGAACAACCGTGGACCGTTTTCGAGAGGCACGGCCGTGAACGCCCTGGCGAAATCTCCGGCACTGCAGACACAAGCAGCACCCCGGGAACGCGGCAATATCTTCATCCTAGGCCTGGGAACCTGGGCGCTCAGTGCCGTGCTGTGCTTAGGCTTCATCTACCTCGCCACCGTCCTCACCGCCCGGCACGTACTCCAGGGGCAGGCCGATTCGGCCGCGCTCGCGATCAGCCAAGAGATCACGCGAGAATGCTATTTCAGCAGCGCTCCCCTGAGCGATTGCCATCCCAGCCCGGCCATCGTGCGCCAGCTCGCCGCCGCAACGTTCCCCGCGGAGCGCGTGCTGCCAGATACCGGCGCGGATAGCGCCGGCGTCGTCGTCGCCCTGGAAAAAACGGTGCGGCTTCCGGTACTGGACCTTCCCGTGCCGATACGTGCGCAGGCCCGGGCGCGCCTTGACCTGAGGTAGCCTTATGCCGTGAGTGATTTTTCCGAACGTCTTGACCATCTGCGCAGTGTTTTTCACCAAATCGAAGCGGTGACCGATGTGGAGGGCCTCACCGCGCGTATCGCCGCGCTGACGGAAGAATCCTCCGCGCCCGGGCTCTGGGATGATACCGCCCGCGCCCAAGAGGTCACCTCGAAACTCTCCCACGCACAAAGCGAACTGGAGAAACTCGAGAAAATGCGCACCCGTATTGACGATGCCGGTGCGCTCCTTGAAATCGCGCAGGAAGAAGAACTCTCGGATCCGGCTTCGGCTCGGGAACTCTACGAAGCGCTCGGCGAAGAGATGACGAGCACCGAAAAGGCGCTGGAAGAACTCCAGATCCGCACCCTGCTCTCCGGCAAATACGATGAGCGCGATGCGGTGGTGACGATTCGTTCCGGGGCCGGGGGAGTGGACGCGGCCGATTTCGCGCAGATGCTTCAGCGCATGTACCTGCGCTGGGCTGAACGCAGCGGCTACGCCACCAAGGTGCTCGATACCTCCTACGCGGAAGAAGCCGGGCTGAAATCAACCACCTTTGAGGTGAGCGCTCCCTACGCATACGGCACGCTCTCGGTGGAAGCCGGGACCCACCGGTTGGTGCGTATCTCGCCTTTCGATAACCAGGGGCGGCGCCAGACCTCCTTCGCCGCCGTCGAAGTTATTCCGCTGATCGAACAAACCGACCATATCGATATTCCCGATACCGATATTCGTATCGATGTGTTCCGTTCTTCCGGGCCGGGCGGCCAGTCCGTGAATACCACCGATTCCGCGGTGCGTATCACCCACCTTCCCACCGGGATTGTGGTCTCCATGCAGGATGAGAAATCGCAGATCCAAAACCGCGCTGCCGCGATGCGGGTTCTGCAATCGCGCCTGCTCCTCCTCAAGCAGGAAGAGGAAGCGCGCGAAAAGAAAGAATTGCGCGGAGATATCAAAGCCTCGTGGGGCGACCAGATGCGTTCCTACGTGCTCCAGCCCTACCAGATGGTCAAGGATCTGCGCACCGGGTACGAATCGGGGAATACCGACGCGATTTTCGACGGCGATATTGACGGCTTCATTGACGCCGGTATCCGCTGGCGCGCCACCGGCGAAAAAGCCGGCGAAAAAGCCGGAGAAAAAGCGAGCGAAAAGAGCAGCGATAAAACCGGCAGCAAGACCAGCGAAAAGACCACCGACAAGGCAGGCGACAAAACCGGTGACTAAGTGGGGAAAGCGGGGGAGAAAACGCATGAATTTCCCCGGGTACGCGGCGCGTCCCGCGCGATTTTACGGCCTGTTCCGTAGGGTAAAGCACGATAGTAGTAATCTAAGGGCAAGTTTATGATCACATTTACCAAGGTGACGAAGCTCTACCAGAAGGGCGCGAAACCCGCGCTGGACTCGGTGAGCGCGGATATTGACCGCGGCGAATTCGTTTTCCTCGTGGGCCCCTCCGGTTCGGGAAAATCAACGATGCTTTCGCTCATCAACGTTGCCGAACGGCCAACATCCGGAAAAATCGAGGTGCTCGGCAAGGATCTCGCCACTGTTTCCCAGCGGCGCGTTCCCTTCCTGCGGCGCCGCATCGGCACGGTGTTCCAAGATTTCCGGCTCCTTCCCGATAAGAACGTGCACGATAACGTGGCGCTCGCGCTCCAGGTCATCGGCGCGCCCCGCCACCGCATCCGCACCGAAGTGCCGGAAGTGCTGGAAATGGTGGGCCTGGACGGCAAGGAACGTCGCCGCATGAACGAACTTTCGGGCGGGGAACAGCAGCGCGTGGCCATCGCCCGCGCCATGGTCAATCGCCCCGAAATCCTCCTCGCCGACGAACCGACCGGCAACCTGGATCAAAATACCGGGCTGTCGATTATGCGCCTCCTGGATCGCATCAACCGCTCGGGAACCACGGTGGTCATGGCCACCCATGATGCCACCGTCGTCAATCAGATGCGTAAACGCGTTATTGAGCTGGCCAACGGCGTGATCGTCCGCGATCAGGATCGCGGCCAGTACGGAGGAGGGCAACACTAATGCGCAGTCGTTTCGTCCTGTCCCAAACATTCAAGGGACTTATCAATAACAAGGCGATGGCTGCCTCGGTTTCCCTCGTCACTTTCGTTTCCCTGCTTTTCGTGGGTGCGGCGGCGCTGCTCCAAACCCAGATCAGCCACCTGCGTGCCGATTGGTATAGCCAGGTGGAAGTCTCGGTGTTTATGTGCGCGGCGAATGACGCCACCGAACCCTGCGCCGGTAACGAAGCCACCGAGGAACAAATCAAGGCCATCGATACCGCCCTGACCACCGAACCGCTCGCCTCCCAGGTGGAGCGCTACGAATTCGAAACCAAAGAAGAAGCCTTCGCGAACTACCGCGAACAAATGGGCGATTCGGTGTGGCGTGACACGGTGACCGCCGACCAGATGCAGGTCTCCTTCCGCGTCAAATTACACGACCCGGAAAAGTACCAGGTCCTCGTGGAAGACCTCGGCAACCGCCCCGGAGTGCAGAGCGTGTACGACCAGCGCGAACAAATCGAGCCGGTCTTCGCCACCCTCAACCGCTTCACCGCGATTGCCGGCGGGCTGGCCGCGGTCATGATCCTCACCGCGCTCCTCCTCATCCCCACCACGATCCGCCTCTCGGCAATGTCGCGGCGTAACGAAACGGGGATTATGCGCTACGTGGGCGCCTCGAATTTCTTCATTGAGCTGCCCTTCATCCTTGAAGGAATTATCGCCTCGCTCGTCGGCGCAGTTTTCGCGGTCGGCGGGCTGTGGCTGGCAGCGAAATTCCTGCTCGAGGACTGGATTTCCCAATCGCTGCCGTGGATTCGCGTGATCGGCGTCAGCGAAGCCCTCCAGGTAGCGCCCTGGCTGCTCATCGGTTCGGTTGTGGTGTCCGGCCTGGCATCCTGGATCGCTTTGCGCAGGTACGCGCGCGTGTAGTGAACGTGGGGCGACGGCGCCGCGGCGTCGTCGTACCGCATACGGATAGGAAAGGTGAACCGGTGAGAATCGGGAGCAGACGATGGTTGGGAGCGCTGGCTGCGGGGGCGCTGGGCCTTGCCGGGTTAGCGACGCCGGCGCGTGCCGATGACCGCGATGACCTCGTCCGCCAGCAAGAACAGCAGGAAGCTGAAATTGAGAATCTGCGTTCCTCCCTCGAGGGCGTGGACGTGGATTTGCAGAACGTCTACCTCAAGTTGCAAGAAACGCAGGCGCAGGTCCCCGGGGCGCAGGCCGCGTTATTGCAGGCGCAGAACGACGCCGCAGCAGCCCAGCGCGAACAGGAAAAGATCGGTGCGCGCCTGGATGCGGCCGAGGGGGAGCTCGATTCCATCACCACCTCGATTGCCCAGGGGGAGAAGAAACTGAGCGAAACGCGCGATAACCTCGGCGAGATTGCGCGTTCCGAATATCGCGGCGATAATCGGGTTTCCACCGTGGAGCTCCTGATCGGCGCGAAATCGAGCGCGGATTTCTTCAATGCGCTGTCCGCAAACCAGGCGATCACCCGGGTGCAATCCCAAACTCTCACCGACGTCACCCAAACCACGGCCGCGAACCGGACCCGCGCCCAGCGGCAAAAGGCAGTGCAGGGGGAGATCTCCCAGCTCAAGAGCCAGGCCGATGCCGCGGTGGCGGAAAAGAAAACGAAGGAAGCGCAGGCCGCGGCCCGCACCAAGGAGCTCGCGGACCTGGAAGCTTCCGTCACCCAGCAATCCCAGGCTTTGGAGGCCCGGCGCGGGGAATTCCAGAACTCGCTGTCGGCCATGAACGCGGCCCGCGATGATACCGCCGCGCAGATCGCCCGCATTGACGAAGAAAACCGGCGGCGCGCCGCGGAAGCGGCAGCTCAGGGCGGTGGCGGGGGAGGTGCCCCGGCGGCGCCCCCGGCAGCTTCGGGTGCGCTCATTCCGCCCGTGCCGGCCCCGCTTTACGTGACTTCGCCCTTCGGGATGCGGGTCTATCCCTTCGACGGCGGCTGGTGGATGCACGAGGGCGTGGACTTGCGTTCGGCCTGCGGTAATCCGCAATACGCGGCGGCCGCCGGGGTGGTGGCGGCGGTGCGCCCGGCCTCCGGCAACGGCACGCACGGCAACCAGGTCATCCTCAACCTCGGCTATATCAACGGCTCGTCCTACGTGGTGGTGTATAACCACCTCTCCGGTTTCAATGTGTCCGTGGGGCAGAGCGTGGGCCAGGGCGATGTGATCGGCTGGACCGGCATGACGGGCATGGTCACCGGTTGCCACGTACACTTTGAGGTGTGGCAGGACGGCGTGGTCATCGACCCGATGTCCCTGCCCGGATTCTACGAATAGCGCGGCGCTACCCGCTCGCCTCGCGCGGCCAAATGGCCCGGCGCCAGGAGCGGCCTGACGCGAAGTTGACGAAGAGGATGTCATGACACAAGCACACGGCTCAACCGATCCCGCTCCCACCACCGACGCAGCCTCAACCGTACGTGACACCGCGCCGGGCGTTTCTAGTACGACGACGCCGCAACGGCCGGGCAGCTCATCTGGAACAGAGAAACCGGCCGGAGCGGTTGCTCAGCCCGGAGTGGACGGGGCGGCTGGGGCGGACGGGGCGGCTGGGGCGGACGGGGCGGTTGCTCAGCCCGGTGCCGCTACCAAACCCAGGGAAACCGAGAAGGCAGTTCCGGCTGGCGAGGGCGCAGGTGCTCCGACCTCCGCGGAAGCATCCGTGCCGGCGAAGAAGAAGCAGAAAACTGATGTGAGCGAGTATTCGCGCCGGCAATTGGAGAAGCGCTACGCGCGTGGGCAGCGCAAGGCAACCGCCTACGAGGTGCTCACAGGGGTGCTGGGATTGGTGCTCGCCTGGTTTGTGTGGGATCGGGCTGCTATTACCGATTCGCCTTACGCGGTGGGAACGTTGCTTTTCGCGGTTGGTTTCGCGGCGCTCATTGTGCTGGCGATGGTACGCCGCATGATTAATACGATTGCCACGCGGCGGGGGATCGCGGTAGCCGGGGTAGCTACCGGCGTGACTACTTTTGTTATTGGATTGATTATCACCTTGACGGTGAATACCGATGCGGCAGCTGCGCCGTCGTTCTTCACCGATCATCTGCTGGACGTGAGCGCGCCGGCGGTGGTGCTGCTGTCCGGAACCCTGATTTTTGTGTGGTTCCTCATCACGGATCAGCGCGAACTCAAGGATTAGAACGGAGAAGCCCGCGTGGCGAAGAAAAAAGAAGGAAAGCTGAGCGCGGCCCAGCAGGCGAAAGCGGCGGCCGATGCGCATCAGGTGATCGCGCGCAATAAGAAAGCGCGCCACGATTATTTCATTGAGGACACCTTTGAGGCGGGGATGTCGCTATCCGGGACCGAGGTGAAGGCGCTGCGCATGGGCCGGGCCTCGCTGGTGGACGGCTGGATTGAGGTGGATCGCGGGCAGGTGTACGCGCACGGGATTAATATCCCGATTTACGCGATGGGGACGTGGACGAATCACGCACCCACCCGCAAGCGGCGCCTGCTGCTGCACAAATCCGAGATCGAGAAGCTGGCGCGCGCGGTCGAGGCGAAGGGCTATACGATTGTGCCCCTCGAGCTGTATTTCGTGCGCGGGCTGGCCAAGCTGGAAATCGCGGTGGCCAAGGGCAAGCAGGAATGGGATAAGCGCGAGACGATCCGCCGGCGCGAAGCGGACCGGGAGGCGCAGCGGGCGATGTCTGCCGCCCGGCGCCGCGAAGGGTTGGTGCGGTAGCGTTTCCTTGCAATGAGTGGCACAGCTTGAAGCTGCGCATCTTGGGGTTGGTGAAGTCGCCCTGTGAAGGCGCAGCATCCTGACCTAACGCAGCCCGTTCGCTGAGATGACCAGTCGGACGGTGCGATCCGCATGCATTGCTTTTATGAAGGTTTTACTTGGCGTGATGTAGTCGATGAACCATGCGTCGCCATTGTTCCAGCTTTTCGCGGGCAGGGTGAGAATTGGCGAATACGCGCAGAAATTATCCCGAAGCTCGCCCAGGGTTCCCGCTGGGGCGCTACCGAAGGCAATTACGTTATTCCGATTTGTATCACTTTGCTCGTATACACCGATATCGACGTTCTCGAGCAGAGTGCAGGTGCCGTCCCCATTATTTTTCGAGTTGCCAAAAGGTGTTTTATCGATGATGCTCACCTCGAGGCTTTTACCCTTGTATTTATTGAATGTGGCTGTTGTTGCGGGAGTCGGGGTTGGCGTTGGTGCTGATTCTTTGGACTTGCTAGTGGTGCCGCACGCAGTGAGAGCGAGGGCGGCGATCATGGTTAAGATAATCTGCCGTTTCACACTCTGATTTTAGTTGTGGTTCCCTGAGCTGGGCGGTGCTACAAGTCCCGCAGTATTCCGCCTCGGCCCGGTGCGCTTATTCTTTTGGCACACAGGCAGAGAGCTCCAGAACTTAAGGAGTGATCGGCCGTCGGAATTGGGCTACTTTTTGACCGCTGCTTACATCGGCCCCGTGTCGAGAATATACATCGCAACTATCCGCCCGTTGAGATCGCCGGCTCCCGGGTGGTGCGGCCTGATTCACCTGTCAAAAGGGCCAATTCCTCAGCAGTTAATTCCGCCCCGGTATCGTGAGGGGCAGTAGCCGTAACATCCGGCATCTCAACAGGAGTGATTCCAGCTGCTCGCAACTCTTTAAGCAGAACGTGGTAATCATTTCTGCCCGTCAGGCGCGCGATAGCGGCCGGGCCAATGGCACCCCATCGATAGCCTTCAATCGCTCGAGCAAGAAGTTTCTGAGGAGCGCGTGGTTGTTCTGCCAGCGCAGCGAGGAGCTTGTATTCGGACAACCATCCAAATTGCGCGGCAAGTGAAGGTGCGGGAATATCCCTCCATTCTTCACATGTACTCTGGTCGATAACACCACTCTCACGAAGCTGCACGGCAGCGTCCGCCGGCGAAACCAGGTAGCTGTGAACAAGATCCGATAACACAGCTAGAGTGGGTTCTTTTTCCTGCATGACATCAGCTACAGCTTCTGCTGGCATAAGGAAATGCCGAGCGAAAGCATCTGCCTGATCCTCCCGCGGAGTACCTGTGCCCCATTCCTGTGAAGTGCTCATGTGGCGGTTAAGATGCCCTAGCCACAGATGGCCAAGTTCATGAGCAAGCGTAGAACGTAGCTGCATGGGCTGATCCGTACAACCCACCGCAACAAGCCGCTTATTTTCCCAGTCCACCACCATCCCGTGACCAGGCGCGGCACCAACAACAAACGCGACACCAACGTTCATAACGCGTTCAAGTAGCTGGGTCACGCTGAGAATCGGTGCGGATCCTAAATCGTGTTCCTGGCGGAATTGCGCAGCAGCTTTCCGGGCAATTTCTTCGTTGCTCATGCCGCCTCCGGAATTCCAATATCGTCAAGGCGCCGGGCAAGACCAAGAGCGTAGACAAGGTAATCATAGAGACCCTCAGCGCCCGCGGTGTCCGTACGGCCGGCATAACGGACCTCACTCTGAATTGAGTCCGTACCCCGTAGATGATCAACCAGAACTCCGCAGGCATCAGCAATAAGGGAAAGCTCAATGAGAGCTGCCGGGCGTTCCCCCGCCTCTATCCGGTGGATTGTGGATTGGGACAGGCCCGAACTTGCAGCTAAATCGCGCTGCGACATTCCCACGCACGCACGCGCGGCGGCAATACGCTGGCCGATCCAAGCTTCATTAGCGCTCATACTGAATCACTCTCCCCACAATCTGATTCTACAAGAACCTCCGTGCAAAAGTAAGCACCCGCGCCGAAAAATCGGAGCGGGTGCTCATCATAAGTGGAGATGCCGGGAATCGAACCCGGGTCCGACGATAGCCAAAGGAGTATTCTCCGGGCGCAGTTCGTTGATAGTTGTTTTCGGCTCCAGGGTTCCACACGAACCAGGCCCTGACGAACCTATCTATGTTGGTGTCGCGAGCACGCCCGTAGCAAACGTACTCACCAGTGGCTTTCTCAACGATGCTGAGGTCTAGGCGGAAAGCACACCTAGTTCAGCAGATTTCGCAGGTCGCTTAGCTTAGGCAGCGAGGGCGAAATCGGTGCTCTTGTTCTTGGCACCTATAGGTTGCAGAGAGCGTTATCGAGGTGACTCTACATCCTCGGCCCGCTTCCCTCCGACTAACTACCGCCGTCGAAACCGATCATCCCCGTATGCTGTTATCAAACAGTTCCACCCGCACGGCATTCAACGCCAGTAACGCGGTGGATTCACTAGTCTACAACGACGGCGCCGCATGCGCTATTCCCGCTGCTATGTAATGAGATCCGAATTCTATTTCGGAGTATGAATCTGTACCTATTTTTAAATTGTTAACGTAGATGTGTTGGAGAGGGGAGCAGCGTTAGGCGGAGATGCCGGGAATCGAACTCGGCTCCGACACTAGCCACAGGAGTATTCTCAGGCCAGCCTCACGCTTCCACCCACACCTCATCCACATCCAGCACAAACCACCGATGCAGGCTGTCGATGAAGTGGATGGCGGAACCGCGGGACCCGGCGGGATAATACGGAAGCGTGGCATCGTCCGCGTGTTGTACCTGGCAGCGGGTGATTTCGTGATAGCCGTTGCTCGTATCCGCAAAGGCGCAGATAGGTTCGCGGTAATCGCCGTAGGCCAACACGTGATTTCCCGAAACTGCCAAACCTCTCAGCCGCGGTATTTCCTTGCGGGTATCAATAATCCGCGTAATCCGATCCCCTGCGATCGTAACCAGCGGGAAGTCTGAGTAGGGGCAAATAACCGTCTGCTCTTCGGTGCAATTCATGGCATAGCAATCGGCAATAAAGGTCAGGCGGGCCAGCTCCTCACCGAACTCCGGTTCCACATCGTGCCGGTCAGGATACAGCCATTCGGCTTTCAGCTCGCTATTCCAGCGGCAGAGCCCACAAAATCCAATCGCGAGGTTCTCCGCCTCGCCGCTTTTCTCCCCGCGGACTCCGAAATCCCAGCCGAAGTTATCAAGAATTCCTTCATCGAAATAACTTGTCCAGATGCTGCCATCGCTGAGGGCCTGAACATCTTGGATACCATCGCCGAGCACGCCGGATCGCACCAGTTCCCCGTCCACTGTATAGATGTAGGCGTTGTGCGTGGCTTCATGCCGGTCGCTGGACCACCGGCATCGCGCGCCGACGGCAAGGAACGTACCGTCAGGCAAGTATTGGATACAGGGAACGGAAACGGGCAGATCGACGGGTGCCGATGCGATGCGCATGGTCCCATCAGCATTGTGCAGCGCGAAAATTGCGTCCGCTTCTTCGGAAACGAAAACCCGCGGAAAATTCTCGTTACGTTCAAAGAACCGCGCGTATCCCTCTTCATCGCTCCAGATCACCACCGGCAACCCGTGATAACTAATGGATGCTTGGACAAGCACAGCGTCCTTAACTGGCGGTTGCAGAGTTGCTTGGTACCGGGGCGTGATAACGCGCATTTCTTCAGCCTTTCCCTCGCTTCACTTTTTCACGCTAAGGTACGACGACGCCGCACCGCTCACGCTACTCATCCGGCCACACGTCGTTGATATCCAGGGTTATCCAGACGCCATCCTCATCAATATCGTGGATGGTAGGTCCGACGTAATTCGAAGATGAGAACGAGTCGGTATCGAATTCCTTCGGATAACGTAGCTCGCAGGTCTCAACTACTCGGTACCCGTCGCTGATATCAATGAGTGTGATAATCGGTTTACCACGCCAGGACCAAATAAGGACGCGGTCACCGGAGATTGCCACGCCGGGTACCCCCTCGAATTCTCCTTGGGTGTCGACGTATCTGGTAATTTCGTGATTTTCAATAGTAATGATGGAACACGATGTACTTGGAAGAACGACCGTCTGATCCACGTCAAAATTCATGGAGGATATGTGGAACATCGTTGCGTAGAAAGCGCCTCGATCACCGAATTGCGGGCGTAGTTCTTCCATGGTGGGATAAACCCATATCGGTTCCAGTTCGCTATTCCAATGAATGAGGCCGGTGACCTCAAATGGTTCACGAGAGCGCAGATTGGACGCGTTGCTTGGAAACTGTGGATCCCAACCAAGGTTGTCGCCTATGCCTTCGTCGAAGTAGCTGGTCCAGAAGGTTCCATCGCTCAGCGCTTGAACCTTGTATATTGCATCCCCAACAGTTCCGCTTCTAATCAGCTTGCCTTCGAAGTCGTAGATGAACGCATTGTGGCCGGTACGGTTCTCCTCTGCAGACCACCAGCATCGTCCTCCGATAATAAGAAAAGCTCCCGAAGGTAAGGATTGGATACTGGGGAAACAGACGGGAAATCGGAAAATTGGTGTTTTCTGGATAACCTTGCCCTCGGCATTATGCCTTGTTAGCAGGGCGTCAACGACTCCATCGACATATGCGTTGGCGGTGCAACCGCCGTTTGACCGCCCGAAAAACTTACGCAAGTCCTCAGCAGTGCTCCAGATCGCCACCGGTAATCCATCGTAGCTAATAGATGCCTCCACAAGCGCAGCTCCGATAACCGGCGGTTCCAGCGTGGCTTGATATTTAGGCGTGATGACGCGTATTTCTTCGGACATACTCCAGTTTCTCATAATCAATTTTTCCGCGCCATCGTGGCATATGTGCTGGTGGGGGAGGTGGCTGCGTCGTCGTTTTTAAAGTGCGGGACTTAGAGCCCGCACGTCACGTTTTCGATGAGCGAGGATGAGACAAGCAGCCGCGCGAAAACAAGAAAACACGCCTTTTCGCGACCGGAATGCGGCGATGATGATGTCCTGCGCCCCGGGTATGGCTGAGCTGATGAAGGGAGGACGAAGATGACGTATATGCGAAAACTCGGTGCTGCAGCGGTAGCGCTCCTTCTGGCTTTGCTGGGGATCGCATCCTCCGCGCAAGCGCAACCGGCCGATAGTCCGGCCGCGCGGATAGAGTGCCCGGCCAAGGAACACCCGGATTTCATCACTCTGGAGCTGTGGGGAACGCAGTTCACGCGCGATGCCGAAGGCAATCTGCTCACGGACGTGCCGAAGGAAACGATCAAGTACGCGGTCTTCAAGGTCTATCAGGATCGTAGTGAACAAATCTGGATCAATCCGCGCTACGAGGCGAGCAAGGACCAATTCGAGGTCATCAATTATCCCTCAACGGTTGACGACTGGAATTTTACTTTTAGTGTTCCCCGGTACGAGCTTGCCGGCCCTACCTGGAGAGATAACGAGGTTGAGTACAATATCACCGAAATTCCCACGCCCGGGTACCGCAGCGATGTGGGCATGAATCCGGATGGCACCCTCAAGTTCACGAATACCCTGGCCACCGATGTCTCGGCAACGAAGGCCTGGCAAGATAACGATAATGCTAAGCAGACCCGCCCGGAGAACATCACTTTCGTTCTGCTCGGTGATGGCAAGGAAGTCGCCCGTAAGACTGTTGGTGAAGCGGAAGGCTGGACGGCCACCTTCGCTGAAGTGGATAAATGCGCGGGTGGTTATCTCATTAATTACGAGATCGCGGAAGTTGCCGTTGAGGGGTATACCTCGGCCGTGACGGGCAATATGACGGACGGGTTCGTGGTGACGAACTCTATCGTGCCGCCCACTCCCACGCCGACCCCGACTCCGTCGGTTCCGGAAACGACTCCGCCGACGCCGCCGGCAACGACTCCACCCGTAACAACACCGCCAACATCCTCGCAAACTCCTACTCCCACAACCACGCCCACGCCGCGCGAGCGGCTCGTGAAAACGGGAACGTCCCTGGCCGGCCCGGCCGTGACGCTGGCAGGTCTCGCGTGCCTGGCAGCGGGAGGAGTGATGGTGGTACGACGGCGCAGCTAAGCGCCGCGGACTCGGCACAGTAATGTGACTCATCGTGGGGCGGCGACGCCAAAAAGTCGCCCCCCCACTTCCCGTACACCCGCGAATCCCCGCGCGCGCCTACGCCACCTCACGCGCGCGACTCAACCACATCCACCCGCAAGGTCTCTTCACAAATGCACATTTAAGTGCCATAGTGGCTTGGTGATGGGGGGAACAGGTGCCCCGTTCAGTCTCGCTCACCGCGGCGCCCGCCGCACCGATGGCTGAAAAAACAATCACGTTTCATCAATAACTACAAAGGAGTAACCGTATGTCGATTCGCGTTGCCATTGTGGGAGTAGGTAATTGTGCGTCCTCGCTGGTGCAGGGCGTGACTTACTACCACGGCGCATCTGAAAGCGAAACGGTCCCGGGCCTTATGCACGTGGTATTTGGCGATTACCATATTCGAGATATCGAGTTCGTCGCGGCCTTCGATGTCGATGCCAAGAAAGTCGGCGCTGACCTGGCCACCGCGATCAACGCTAGTGAAAATAACACAATTAAAATCTGTGATGTGGCACCTACCGGTGTGGAGGTGCTGCGCGGGCCCACGCTCGATGGCCTGGGGGAGTACTACCGCGCCACTATTACAGAATCCGATGCTGAACCCGTTGACGTGGTGGCTGCGCTCAAGGAATCGCGGGCCGATGTGCTGGTCTCCTACCTCCCGGTCGGCTCCGAAGAGGCCGCGAAGTTCTACGCGCAGGCCGCCCTCGATGCTGGCGTCGCCCTGATTAATTGCATGCCGGTCTTCATTGCTTCCAACCCGGAGTGGGCCCAGAAGTTCACGGACGCGGGCGTACCGATTGTGGGCGATGATATTAAGAGCCAGATCGGCGCGACCATTACCCACCGGGTGCTCGCCCGCCTTTTCGAGGAGCGCGGCATTTCCCTCGATCACACCTACCAGCTCAATGTGGGCGGCAATATGGACTTCAAGAATATGTTGCAGCGCTCGCGCCTGGAGTCGAAGAAGATTTCCAAAACCCAGGCGGTCACCAGCAATATCACCCAGCACCTCGACCCGCACGATATCCACGTGGGTCCCTCCGATTGGGTGCCCTGGCTCGAGGACCGCAAATTCGCTTTCGTGCGCCTGGAAGGCCGCAATTTCGGCGATATTCCGGTCAAGCTGGAATACAAGCTCGAGGTCTGGGATTCCCCGAATTCAGCCGGCGTGGTCATCGACGCAATCCGCGCCGCCAAGATCGCCCTCGACCGCGGCATCGGCGGCCCGCTACTCTCCGCCAGCTCCTATTTCATGAAGTCGCCGGCGCAGCAGCGCCCCGATGAGGAAGCCCGCGCGGCGGTGGAAGCCTTCATCCGCGGGGAAGTGGAGCGCTAAGCCCGGCTAGATAGCGCTAAGCCTGTCTAACCGCTACAGAGCCGGGCCCGCCTCAGCGCCCCGGCGTTGCCGGCATCCCGGCATTTCATCTCAACAAACGTGGCGGCCGTTTCCCCTACAAGGAACGGCCGCCACGTTGTTTACAGTTGTGCAATAATTTTCGCACAGCTCGCGTCTGCGCAGGTAGGTACGACGCCGCAGCTCACCGGCCCATGGCCACTCGCGCCACCACCGTTTCTTTAGTGATTCGTCGCCGCGGAATCCGCCTTCGCGTTCGCATGAGCCTTGGCGCCAGCTTCCGCCTCAGCGATCTTCATAAGATTCCACCCCTGCTTAATAAGCACAGCCTGGAGGGGGAGCCGGCCATAAGCAATCGCCTTGAGCGGCCAGGGCTTATTCCGCCACTGGTAGGCCATGTAGATATTCGCCGGGAAAACGGCGAGGAACAGTGCGATGGCCGCCGCGCCGCCGAGCTTGCGGGTGCGGCGGTGCGCAATGAGTCCGGCCGTCACCATTTCCGCGACCCCGGAGGCCAACGTATAGGCTCGCGGCTCGCCGGGAAGCTGGGGCGGGATGATGGAATCGAAGGGCTCGGGAGCGATGAAGTGCAGGGCTCCCATGCCGGTGAGGAGGCCGGTAAGGAGCTGGGGATCTTTGCGTGACATAACTTGATCGTAGACCTGGTATGAGGCTGTATTCAATTATTTCGCGAACAAGCGCGACGAATTGGCGCCGCTTACCTCGCCAAATTTGTCGCTAGACAACCATGGACACATTGCGTACTTTTCGTCAATTTTCGTGTGGTGCTCATAACATAAAGTTCTTTACTAATCTGTGAAAATTTATTTCAAATCAACAATTTAGGTCTAGGGTCCTAGAAGGGGCCGTGCTACGGTGGCGTGAAAAAATGCGGGGGGGGGGGTGCCATTTTCGGGGATTTTTAGCGCCATAGTACGCCAATTTTCCAAGTGTAAAGATTTGCAAAATATTTTCAGGCTGGGAGCCGTCTGGGAACTTTGGCGGAGATGAATCACGTTTCACCTTACTGGACAGTAGGTAGTTCCTCCCGTAGCTTGTTAAGGCGATTGATAACTATTAGTTATACGGCGGGCTGATCAACCACTTCCGGTGATCAATCCTTCGTGTAATGGACAGGATGAGCGTGAATTTTCGGGCGATACCGGCAACGGTTGCAACGATCGTGGCCGCAGAGAGTGTCTAATGGTTTGTGTGTGAGGGTGAAAACCACCTAGGAGATAAACCAGAATGACTACCGTGAAACAAGA
>NZ_JBOZGG010000004.1:0-153263 GCF_051267215.1 Actinotignum vesiculae | reverse complement strand
AGATGTCCGTGGCCTACCCTGACCGGTTTAATAAGTATTTATAAACAATGCTCACACACAAACAACTTGACACACTCAATCCCCGCTCTGGGTGAAGATGAAATAGTCACCGGGGTATTTGCTGAGCTTCACGCAGCCGATAATGAACTCCACCAGCGCCCAAATACCGATAGTGAGCCAGTTAAAGAGAATCATGCAGACTCCGATACCTACCTGCCCGCGCAGGAAGCGATGCACGCCGAATCCACCAAGGAAGAAAGCAAGAAGCACGTAAACAATCTTGTTGACCCTGCGGAATTGCGGCTCTTGGTAGTAATACGCGGGCGGGGCTGTGGGATACGCCTCCGGAGCGGTGGGGTATGGCTGTCCCGGCCCCTGATACGGCTGCCCCGGAAGTGGATACTGCTGGTTCTGTTGCTGCCCCCGTTGCGGGTACGGTTCAAAAGCGCTCATTGATCCAATCTTTCCTTGTGCCCGGTATGTCGCGAGCTCCTGCCGAAAAGTATAGCCGGCGGGCCGGTGAGCTGGGCTGCTATGAGCTGTGAGGAAACGCCCGGCTCCTGGTGAGGAAACGCCCGGCCCTCTAAAAGCAATAGCTGCAAGGCTGCACAACGGCAACCACGAATCCGCAAGACCGATGACGAAAAATCCGCAAGACTGATAATGAAAAACCCGCAAGAGCGATATCGATAAGTCCGCAAAAGTGATACCGAAACTCCCGCAATAGTGACAATGCCACGTGAAACGGCTAGTCTCACAGCATGGCTTATATTCGGCGCGCGGTTGATACAACGCTGCAACAAGACCTGGAAATCATGGGTGGTGTGGTGATTGAAGGTGCGCGCGGCTGCGGAAAAACGGAAACGGGCACGTTTCACGCCCACTCAGAATTCCGCGTGGACCAGGCATCCAACCAGCGCCTCGCGGAACTCAATCCCCAGGGAGTTCTGGAAGGCGATGTCCCCAGGCTCGTTGATGAGTGGCAGCTCGCCCCGATTCTCTGGAACGAGATCCGCCACGAAATCGACGTGCGGCGTGCCCCGGGGCAGTTCATTTTATCGGGCTCGGCCACCCCGGCCGATTCGATTACCCGCCACACCGGCGCTGGCCGGCTCTCCCGGGTGCGCATGCGCCCCATGGCCCTGGGCGAAGCATATCCGCGGGAAGACCGCATCACCCTGAATGAGCTACGCACCACCACAAACGTGCGCCACGTCCCTGGTGCCCTCAGCTACCCCGAACTCGCGACCGAAGCGGTGCGAGGCGGCTGGCCCTTCCTTGTCTCCTCGCAGAATCCGGCCTTTATCCGATTCGTCCAGAACTATGTGGACAATATCGCCCACGCGGACCTCGCGCAGGTGGACGCCCGCTTCGACCCGGAACGGGTACGGCGCCTACTACGCTCACTCGCCCGCAATATTGCAAGCGAAACCGCGGCAACCACCCTTTCCCAAGATATTTCCGCGGACGGCGGCGAACTCTCCCCGCAAAGCGTACGAAGCTACCTTGATGCACTCACCCGGATTTTCATTGTTGAGGAGCTCCCGCCCTGGAGCGGCTCCTTGCGCTCAAAAACCCGACTCCGTAAACAGGCGAAGCTGCATTTCTGCGATCCGTCCCTGGCGCCCGCGGCCCTCCGCGCAACCCCGGAAGAGCTCGCGAATGACCCCGAATATTTCGGCCAGATCTTCGAATCGATGGCGGTCCGGGACATTCGCACCTACGCGGAGCAGATCGGCGCCACCTGTTTCGGTTATCGCGATGAGAGCGGCCTGGAAGTAGACATTCTGCTGGAGTTCAGCGACGGCCACTGGGCCGGCATCGAAGTGAAACTCGGCGAATCGGATCGCGCTGTAAGCGCGGGGGAGCGCAATCTACTCCGGTTGCGCGATGCCCGTATGGTGAAAGCCCCCGATTTTCTGGCGGTGGTGACCGGTGGCCGCACTGCATTCACTTTGCCAAGTGGCGTTCATATTCTTCCCCTGAGCACCATGGGGCCGCTACTGTAGTGAGGTGGTGGTCACTTCCCCTGGAATCCCCTGGAGTAGAACGCCACTCCAACTCACTCTCATTGTTACCCGGAAGGGCGTTGCCGCAGATGACTACCTGGATTCTCACCGCCCTGGCGCTGGCTGGATGGCTGACCACAGCCCTCCTGGCCGCCACCATCCTCCGGCGCGGCCGCGACGTGCCCGCCCCGGAATTCCGGGCCGGGGAACCCGCGGTCGTCGCTCACGAAATGCGCACGCCCCTCACCCTTATTAACGGTGCCGCGGAACTTTTGGCGGAAGAAAGCCCCGGGCCCCTCACCGACCACCAGCGCACCTTTGTTGATACCATCCGGGAAAACTCCGCCCAAGCCATCGACATCGCCGAAAATTTCATTACCAACCTGAAGCTCTCGAATTCCTCCGTGCAACTCAATCTCAGTCCGGTGGATATTCGCGCGACGGTTGGAGCAGCGGCCCGCCAACTCGCGCAATTCTCGGATGTGCCCCTCTACGTGGATGCCAGCGGCGGGCTCCTCCCCATTAGTGCGGATCGCGGTTTGGTGCGCCAGCTTGTATGGAACCTTATTGCCAATGCGGCCCGGCATGCCGGTGAAGGCGCCACGATCACGGTTCGTATCGACGAAGGTAGCGCCGGCGGAGCGCTTATCGAAGTCACCGATAACGGCGCGGGCATACCCGATAGCGAGCGCGAGAAGCTTTTCACACCCTTTGCCACCGGAACCTCGCGGCGCCCCGGCTCGGGAATCGGCATGACTGTTGTTCAGCAAATTGCTCGTATTCACGGTGGCAAAGTGATGGTCGATTCCGCGCGGGGGAGAGGTACCGCCGTCGTCGTATATCTTCCGGCCGCACCGCCGCAGGTACCGGCACCGTCGCAATTATCTGCACCCACCCGACGCGCAACACACGCACCCGCGAGAAAGGAGAGTTAATGGACGCACCCGAGCAGCGCAACCCGGATGCTCAACCCGTTGTGCTCGTCATCGACGACGAAGCACAAATGGTATCCATTATTACGTTCGCCCTGGAAACATCAGGATTTCGGTGCCTGAGCGCGAATAGCGCGGAAGAAGGCTGGCGCATTCTGCGCAGCCACGCCGTGGACCTCGCCGTGATTGACGTGATGCTCCCCGGAGCGAGCGGTGTGGAGCTCACCGCCGAAATCCGGAAAAATTCCGCCCTTCCCATTATTTTGCTGACCGCGCTGGGCGAGGAAGAGGACCGGATCGCCGGCTTGGAAGCCGGGGCCGATGATTACGTGACGAAGCCCTTTAGCCCGCGCGAACTGGTGCTGCGCGCCCACACGATTATGCGGCGCACTCGCCCGCAGGCGGAAAATAACCGCGTGCAGGTGGGCGAGCTCATTATCGACCGGGTCACCCTGGAAAGTTCGTGGCGCGGGAAAGCCCTTGGCATCTCCCGCGGGGAAGTGAAACTGCTGCTGGCCCTGGCCGAGAACCCGCACACCTTCCTCACCCCGCGCGAATTGCTCCGGCAAGTGTGGGATTCTCACGATTCCGTTTCCGGGCGCGATACCCTCAAGACCGCCGTCTACCGGCTGCGTTGCCACCTGCGCGAATGCGGCTTCCCGGATAACGCCATTGAATCGCGCCGCGGTACCGGCTACGCCCTGAAACTATCGTGAGATATCTACGCCGGCCGATGTACCTGAGCCAGTGGGAGCGCCAGCTCGCGCGCGGCGGGGCGGCGCTCGCGGTGGTGGCGATCCTGGCGATCCTCGCGCTGCTGCTGCGCCCGGTTCCTGAACTCCGGATTCTCTGCTCGCACAATAACGTGGCCTGCACCGCGCTGGCCACCGAATTTGGCGAACGCACCGGCATCCGTGTTTCGCTCACCCGCCTACCTACCGGCGACGCGAAAAAACGGGTAGAGGCATCCCCGCACGAATTCGATGTGTGGCTGGGCGGCCCGTCGGAAGCTTACGAGGCCGCCAGTGCCACCGGGATTTTTGCGCCGCTGGAGGATATCCCTGCCGAGATACCGGAGCGGTTCCGCGATCCCGAGGGTTATTGGGTGGGGATTTACGGTAGCGTCCTCGCTTTGTGCGTGCGTGAGGATGCCGCCTATTTCCCGCGGACCTGGAAAGACGCGACAGCGCCGGAGTTGCGCGGGAAAATTGTGCTCCCGAATCCGCTCACCAGCGGCACCGCGGCCACGATGCTCTCCACCATCGCCGCGGTTCCGGGTGGCGGTGTGCCTGGTAGCGCGCAGAGTAGTGCGCCGAACGCTGCGCCGAATACTGAGCCGAATTTCCTCAGCACCATGCGCGGCCTGGATAGCAATACCGTGACTTACACCGAGTACGGGGCGGCGCCGGCCCGCGTGGTTGCCGCTGGCCGAGCCGACGTCGGCATTACCTTCGCGCCCTATTGCGAAGAGGCCGCGCGCCGCGGAGCGCCCGTGCACACCGTCTATCCCGGCGAGGGCACCGGCTTCGAGATCGGCGCGGTCGCGCTGCTGCGCCACGCTCCGCACGCGGAGAACGGCCGCGCATTTATCCGTTTTGCTATGTCCGAAAACGGCGAAAAAATCGGCCTGGACGGAGTCGGCCAGCTCGCCACCAGAACCGATATCGAGGAGAATCTCGCGCGGGAACTGGCTGAATTGGATGTGCCCGTGGTGAGCGGAAACGGTTTTATCCAGCAGCGCGCCCTGGTGGACATCTGGGTGGAAGAGGTGCGGCACGGTGCGCTCTAGAACTGCGGTGCTCGCTACCACCGCGCGCGAGCATGGCCGCCGCGGCACCCGAATCTGCCGCGGCACCCGATACCGCCGCGCCCGCTTTCTGCTCCAACCCGGCTGCGGCCTGCTCCTTATCGCCCTCGGCTACCTCAGCTTTCCCGCCGCTCTGCACGGCGGCGCCGGCGCGCAGCTGCTGGGGCGCAGTCTTCTCATGGCTGCGGTAGCCGGATGCACTGCAACCGTGGTCGGCATTTTCATTGCCTGCGCCGCGCGCTTTTCCGTGCACCGCGCCCCGTATATTGCGGTTGCGGCGCTGAGCCTCACCGTGTCCCCGGTCGCGCTCGCCACCGCGGTCACGGCCCCTCCCTTTAACGTGCCGGCCTACGGCCGCCTCGCGGTCATAAGTACGACGACGCTCACCGTCATCCCAGTAACTTCCCTCATCATCTTCGGCATGGCGATGCGTACTCCCGGGCGCCTCTTCGACTTCCTTTTCCTCACCCAGACCCGGTGGCGCATCGCCCTCCCGATCCTGTGCCGCGGCGCTGCCTTCGCCCTGGCCGCAGCCAGCGCACTCGCCTGCTCCACCCCGGACATCACAAAAATCCTCGGCGGAAGCACTAGCTACCTGGCCAGCCACGCGGCGGCCCTTGCCGCGAGCGGCCGCCCGGGATTACTCAGCGCCGGCCTTATTTTCTCCGGCCTCGCGCTCCTGCTCATGCCCGCTCCCCGCTTCTTCCGCCCGCACAGCCATGTGCCGCGCTCGCGGCGGCCAAGCGCGATCCCCACGCCTGCGGAGCGTCATTTTGCGGGCCTGCTCCCGGTGCGTATCGGCCGCGGCATCGGAGCCCTTCTCACCGTGCTGGTGGCTATCCCTTACGGCGCCGTGTACCTGCGCGGTGCGCTCGCCCTGGTGAGGGATACCGCGGATGGCCGCCCCTACGGCGCGGATTTTCCACTGCGCAATTTGGTCACCAGTTTCGGGGTAATCACCTGCGGGGTGGTGCTCAGCGGTAGCGCTGCGCTGCTCTGTGCTATGTGGGTGGTGCGCCGCCAGCGGTGGGTGCCCCTCTGCCTCTTCGCCGCGACCTGCGGTGCTGGTATTTCTCAAACCATGGCGGGGATTTTCGTTGCTGCTTTCCACCGCGATCCCATCTGTGTGGGGGAGCTGTGCTTCCTTCCCCCGCTGGTGGGTGCCCACTCTATCGGGCACGGCATCGTAGGGATGCTCTACGGGTACGCCCTCGCATCCTTCCCCATCGCCTTCCTGGCTTTCATCTTCCTGGCCGGGCGATCCCGCCGGATTATCGATGCCGCGCGGACGGCGGGCGCCGGGCGGGCGCGCGCCGCCGCCACCTTTGTGCGGGAAAGCATCACCCCGATTGCTGTTATTCACCTCATCCTCATCGCGGTGCTGCTTACCCGCGTTGCTCCGGCGCTTTTCGTAGAATCTCCGGATTTCCCGGTGAGCGCGAGCCGCATCCTCGCCGCGGCAGAAGCCGCAAAAATCGACACCACCTGCGCCATGGCCACCCTCCTGGGCTGTACCGCACTGGTGCTCATGGCAGTAGTTGCCCCAATTTTCCTCCTGAGTTCCGTTACCGGAAAGGACTACCGTGTTCACGCATAGCCACGCGCGCCAAGAACCCTTGCCCCTTCACGTGGAAAGCGTGAGCGTGCTTCGCCCGGGCGCGCCGGCTCCGGTGGTCGATGAGGTCGCTTTCCACGTTGATCCGGGAGAAATCCTTAGCGTTGTGGGGCCTTCCGGATGCGGAAAAACCTCGCTGCTGGAAGCAATCGCCGGGATTCTTCCTGCCTCGGGGAGCGTGCGGATCGGCGGCGCAGCCCCGCAGCGCATCGCTTTTGTTTCCCAGGACCCGGTGCTTTTCCACGCGATGAGCGTGCGTGAAAATATCGAATATGCGCTCGGGGAGCGGCACCTCGCTCCGGCGATTGTGCGCGACCGGGTGGATATCGTCATGGCCTTGCTCGGGGTGGATGATATTGCGCGCCGTCGCGCCAACGAATTATCGGGTGGGCAAGCGCAGCGCGTTGCCCTCGCCCGGGCGCTCGTGACCCGCCCGGATGTGCTGGTGTTGGACGAAGCTTTTGTGCACGTGGAAGGCCGCCTGGTGCACCGCGCCCGCCGGGTGGTGCGCGAAGAGGTGCAACGTTTCGGCACCCGCGCCATCGTGGTCACCCACGATATTGACGAAGCATTCCTCCTGGGCGACCGCCTCCTCGTCATGGGTGAGAAGGGGACTGTTGCAGCGCTGGGAACCCCCAGCGAGGTGTACCGCCACCCGCTCAGCCCGAGCGTGGCGCGCTTCCTAGGAATCCCCAATATTTTCCCGGCCCGACTCACCAGCGTGGCGCGGGGCGATACGTCCGCGCCAGAGAGCACCGCGCGGATTGAATTGGGGCGCTGCACCTTCGAATTACCCTGCGCCGCGGAAGTGCGCAGCCTGCCAGCTGGCGCCGTCGTCGTTACGTATTTCCCCGCGGAACAGGTGGCGCTGTACCCGCTCGACGCAAAGGTAGCGCCCACGCGAGGGGCGAGCGGCACGGCGCCCGGGATGGACGGCCGTATTATCTCGCGTACGTTCGCGCGCGCTTTTACGATGTACGACGTCGAAACGGATATCGGCACCATCGTTGCCCGGATCCCGGGCGATATCCCGGAGCTGGCGCGCGGAACCCAGGTGCGGGTCGGGATTCGGGCAGGGTGGGTCGGCCCGGCGCAGGCACTCGATATCGGTTAGCGCACGGAAACGCGTGCGGAAAAACGTGCGAAAGCGCCCGCGGAAACTGAGGTATCCCCAGCTCCGCGGGCGCCGCGCCTTTCTTAGTGGTATTTACTCACCTTCGAGAGCGGCAATTTTGCGCTGCTCGGCGAGGCGGTTTTCTTCCCGGCAAATCACCGTGAAAATAGCCAGAATCAGCACGGTGAAAACAAGGAAGGTAATAAAGGTGACGTCCCACCCGGCGTACTTGACGAGGAAGCCCACGCCGGTGGAGGCCAGGGTGGCGCCCAGCAGGTAACCGAACAGGCCCGTGAAGCCGGCCGCGGTGGAGGCGATATTACGCGGGGACAGGTCGAGGGCCTGCAAACCGATGAGGCCAACCGGGCCGTAAATAAACCCGCCGATCAGTGCCACGAACAGTACCATCACACCGAAGGGCGTACCCACCGGGGCCAGCCAGTACGCCGCAATGGACAGGCCCGCACCCAGGGTGAAAAGCCCGATGGCTTTCGAGCGGTTGCCGTGGAAAATCCGGTCAGAAACCCAGCCGCACAAAATGGTGCCGAGGAAACCAGCCAGCTCGAAGGCCGCGAAACCGGCCAGCCCGGAACTAATACTCATATTGTGAATCTCGGAGAGGTACGTGGTGATCCAGTGCAGCACGCCGTAACGCAGCGCGTAAACGAAAACATTCGCGATAGCCAGCAGCACAATAATGCGATTGCGCAGCACGTACTTGAAAACGAGGTCCTTCGTGGAGATTTTCTCCCCGGCTTCGGCGGTCACATCCGCGACCTTGCTCGGATCATCGCGCCATTCATCGACCGTCGGAAGGCCTTCCGAGGGCGGATTATCACGAATAAGGATGAACGCCAGGAGGGCAATAATAAGGGCGACGACGGCGGGAAGCCAGTAGGCAGCGCGCCAGTCCTCACCCGTGTACGCCAGGCCAAGGCCGACGAGGAAGGGCAGGGCACCGGCCCCCACGTTGTGGGAAGTATTCCACAGGGAGCCCTTCCAGCCGCGCTCCGAGGTGGAGAACCATTGCACGACGATACGCCCGCAAGGCGGATACCCCATGCCCTGGAACCAGCCATTGAGGAACATGACCGTGGCGAAAATACCCACCGACGCGGAAACCCAGGGCACGAAAGCCACGATGAGATTCATGACCGCGGAGAGCGCCAGGCCGAGCGGGAGGAAGTAGCGGGCATTGGAGCGATCCGCTACCATCGCGGAGAAGAACTTGGACAGCCCATAAGAAATGAGGACCGCGTTACCGATAATGCCAATCGCGGGCTTATCGATGGTGCCGTTCTCTTCCAGGAGGAGAGGAGCAACCGTGGAAATATTATTGCGAATCAGATAGAAACCGGCATAGCCCAGGAAAATTCCCATAAAGACCTGGAACCGGAGGCGCGGGAACTTCCGAGCAATCTGCTCCGCGGAGAGCCGCGGCTTAGGCCCGGGTGCCGCCAACCACTTAAACATGACACACCTCTTCGTGTTGAGTTGGGTTCCTGAGAACCCTGTGCTTACAAGAAGAAACTACGTGGAGGGAGGTAACGTGGGCGGGCCCGGGAGTAACTCACGGTAACAGTGCGGTTACCCAGGTGGTTATCGCGCTCGCGGTCGCGGTGGGGTGCGACGGCGCCCTATATGGAACTGCCCCGCTTTCTCGATGCGGTTGCAAGAATCGAGAAAGCGGGGCAGTAGCGGGGCGCTTATATCAGCTGCGGTTGATCAGCAGCTAGTTGCCGCTAATGATTGCGCCGGGGGCGACCGGTGCGCCGTATAACTAGCACCGCGCCTATGCCCAGCAATGCAAGGGCGGCACAAGCGCCAGCTGCGCCGGAGATGCCGGATGCGCCGGTGGATACCAGCCGCTTCCCGCCAGCCGGCTTGGTGGGCGTTGCCGTGGGAGTCGGCGTTTCGCCGGGAGTCACGTTAGTGCTTGGTGTTGGCGTTGCGGGCGGCGCACTCGGCGGCACGGTTGGCGTTGGAGTGGGCTCCGGAGCTGAAGTTTCGCTGGGCGTTGGCCCCGGCTCGGGCGTAGGTGTCACGCTTTCGCTCGGGGTCGGAGTAGGTGCCGGAGTCTCACTCGGCGTCGGTACTGGCGTCGGAGTTCCGCTGGGAGTTGGGGTGGGCTCCGGGGTAGGTGTCACGCTCGGAGTCGGACTTGGAGTTGGCGTCGGCGTCGGTGTTGCCGTGGCCGTCGGCGTGGGCTCCGGGGGCACAGGAGGAACCGGCGGCACGGGAGGAACCGGCGGCTCAGGAGGCGTGGGCGGCACATACACGTTCGTGAATTCGACGACCCGCGCATGCCGATGCGCCCCGGCGCTCTCCTTGCGCTCCACCCGGAAATGCCCGGCCAGACCCTCGGGGAGTTTCTCCGTCACCCGATAGGTCAGCGCGGTGCGCTCGGCCGGATCCTTGGCCAGTTCCTCAGGCGTATACATCGGCAGTTTCTCCAGCTCGAACTGGAAATTCTTGCCCTCGCCACGCACCACACTATTCTTCTTGAGATAGGTGCGCGCCGGCACCGTGGCAATCTTCGTTTCGCCCTGCCAGCTTTCCACCTCGAAATTATCAAGATACGTATCCGGATCCACCCCGGCAATGAGATCCCCACCGCCGGTCCACTGCTTCTTCACCAGCGCATCCAGGAAAGGCACGATCTCTACCTCATCGCCCGGGATGATATTGCGCAGCGGCGTCGTACCGAATTCGCGCACCTGCGCACGGAAGGTGACCTCCACGTTTTTCTCGGGCCGGTACGTAATTCGCGTGGTGAAATCAAAATTCGTCACGTGCGCGGCATCGTGATCTTCCAGAATCACACGGCGAGTTTCCGGATCGTAACGCACCGTGTAATTCGCGGTCGCCTTGCCATCTTCGCGAACCTGCGCGCTGCCTTCCACGTAATCAAGGCGTTTGTCCAGCTCATCGACCACGGTCACGTTGTTTTTAATTCCGAAATCGACGTACTTATCGAATTTCATAATGAGACGATGGTCGCCGGGGATCTTTCCCGCGATCTTGAATTCGACGGCGTCTCCGAGACTTGCGTGGCTGCGCTTCACCTCAGCTTGCGGCTGCTGCACAATTGTTTTGGTGAACGACGGCGCCTTGGGAATAAACATACGCAAGGGAGTTTTGAATCCGAGGAGCGCCGTGGCCTCCGGGGTGTTATCGAAGCGGGCATCGCTACCCCCGTCCGGATTAATCCAGGTTTCCGCATCCGGACTGCTGCTCGTCAAGCCGAGCATCTGCAAGCGGCCCGTTTCCGTGAGCCGGAAATGCTGCGCATGCTCCAGGTCAAAACCGCTCTTAAAGCGCTCCGGGGCGCTGATAATCCGCACCTGGTATTCCCCGGGAACTACCTTGGTAAAGAGGTAACGCGGGGCCATGCCCGGTTCTTCAACCGAGGTGTCAACCAGCTCACCGGCCGTGTTATACAGCCCGAGCTCAAAGCCGGACTTCGCGTGGCGTACCCCGAAATCACCGAAAGTAACGCTCTCGATATCCGAAACCGTGAAGTACACCCGCTTGCTCAGGGTGACCCGCAGGGTGGAGGTAGCCGGATCGAAATTCTGCTTCGCTATTGCGTAGTAGAGATAAGCCTCCGGGAGCTCGGGCAGCGATAGCCGCGCACCTTCCGGAACATTCGGCACCGTGATATCCGTGGTGAAATCGCCGCGGCCCGCGGGAATTGTGAGCTGCGGGGCCGCATCCGGATTGGCCCGACCATTCACCTCAAATGCCCAGCGCGCGTTTTTGCCAAGCACGTCAAAGGGGCGCTCAATCACCACGTGGAAAGTGGCGGTGCTCAGCTTCACTTCCCGCACGCGCACCGTGAATTCTCCGGTGTCACTGGATTCCACCGCGGTCACTTCATAGGCTTTCTCGGTTCCACCATCGCGAACCATGAGCGGATCCATCGGCTTATTAGGATCCGGGAGAAGGAGGGGCGTGGTGAACTGGCCAGCGTCGTCGTATACAACGTTTTGCGTGAAATAGAAGCCCTGCGCATCGCGCTTAACGATCTGGCTGATCGAGTGGGGTCCATCCAAGGTGGGTAGCGCGAAGCGGTCGATAGTTCCGGTGACGGGAGTGCCGTTCGCATCCACGAGGCTCACGGAATAGCGCCGCTCAATATTTTCCTTGAGCACCACATCAACGCGCAGATCACCCGATTCGCTTTGCGTGACCGGGACCCGCACGGTGTCACTGATCTTACGGCTCAACCACCCGTCGGGAGCGCTCAGGGTATAGGGCAGGCTTTGGCCCGCGGTGTAGCCATCCGGCTCCACCGCGAATTCCACTTCGTAGCGGCTCAAGCCATTTGCCAGGGGTGTGGTGGACTTGACGTCGTCGGGAGCGATGTCCCATTCCCCGGCGGTCCACCCGGTTCCTTCCTCAAGTTTGAGGGACGTTATATCCTGCCGTGTATAAATAGTGGCGTGCAAGACGAGGGCTTTGGGGGCGGGCGGCGCCGCGGGATCTGATGCCGCGGGGCTTTCCGGTGCCGCGTAAGCCTGCGGGAGCACCAGGGCGAGCACCGCGAGGAGCACCGTGATGACCAGGGGTTTCTTCTTCAATCGCATATTTCTCCCAGACAACGCAGTCGGCATAAGGAATACCTATACGGAAAATATCTAAGAAAATGCTAGCACTCGGCCGGTAATTAGATTCAGGAATTAAGGCGCTTCGTGCCCCACAATATCCCGCTATAATCATGACCGTCCGTGCGGTGGCAGAGCCGGACATCATAACCATATTTTCTCAACACGCATGGAAAGGTCACGATGAGCTCGCAGTCCACCGCGCCGCACGGCGCCAGCACGCACCCGGAATCACACCCCACCACTCCTGCCCCCGCGCTCGCGGACGGCCTGGTCACTCCGAATAACGTCAGCCCGAACACCACCGGTGCCGCCGCCACCCCGGGCGCCGCCCCGGGCACCACCGCCCGCTTCGCGGATGTGGCCCGCTCCCACCTCTTCGTGTACGTAGCGGTCTTTTTCGTATCCTTCCTCCTCATTTCCAATATCGGTGCCACGAAACTCATCACCTTGAATATCGGTGGTCTTGATTTGTATTTCGACGGCGGCGCGATGCTCTTCCCGCTCACCTACATCATCGGTGACCTTCTTTCCGAGGTTTACGGTTTCAAAGTCGCCTCCCGCACCATCATCCTCGCGTTCGGAGTGCAGATCCTGGCCTCCTGCTGTTTCTGGCTGGTGCAGATCGCCCCGCCCGCCCCGGATTACGCCAACCAGGAAGCTTTCGAGGCGGTGCTCGGCGTGGTGCCGCGCTTCGTGGCGGCCTCCGTATTCGGGTTCCTCTTCGGCCAGCTTTCCAATTCCTATGTGCTGGTCTGGATTAAGCGTCGTTTCGGAGAGCGTGCCCTGTGGGTGCGCCTCATTTCCTCCACCATCGTGGGCGAATTGCTGGACACCATTATTTTCTGCTTCGTGGCCTGGGGTGCGGATATCGCGGCCGGCAATGTCGAGTTCTGGTCTATCGTCAACCTCTCCCTGGTGGGCTGGCTTTATAAAGTCGGTATCGAAGTCATTTTCCTCCCGCTGACGTACGCCGTGGTTGGTGTGGTCAAACGCCACGAAGGCTTACGATAGGCAGCGGGCCAAGGTGGCGGCGTCGTCGCACTAAAAACAACGCGAGCGCGCGGCACGGCGCCCGGGCATAACGCGCGTGCCGCACACAAGAACCGCACCGCAATAGAAAGGTGAGAGCGTGACAACAGGATTTACGATCGGGACGCGCCTGGACGCGCGCGTGGGGGACCTCACCGGGCGGCCGCTGGGACGCACCGGCGTGATTCACACCCCGCACGGCGATATCGCGACCCCGGCGTTCATTCCCGTCGGCACGAAAGCGACCGTCAAAACGCTCACGCCCGAGCAGGTGCGCGGTATCGGCGCGCAGGCCGTGCTCGCGAACGCCTACCACCTCTACCTGCAACCCGGCCCGGAGATCCTGGACGCCGCCGGCGGCCTATCCGCCTTCATGAACTGGAACGGGCCCACCTACACGGATTCGGGCGGGTTCCAGGTGCTCTCGCTCGGCTCCGGCTTCAAAAAGGTGCTCAGCAACGAGTACGCCGGGAAAAACGCCGGGCGCGCGGATACTGAACTCGCGCGCGATAAAGAGCGCCTCGCGAATGTGGACGACGACGGCGTATGGTTCCGTTCCCACCTCAACGGCTCGCGCCACCGGTTCACCCCGGAGGTGTCTATGGGGATTCAGCACCAGCTCGGCGCCGATATTATGTTCGCCTTCGACGAGCTCACCACCCTCCTCAACTCCCGGGCCTACCAGGAGAAAAGCCTGGAGCGCACCCGCCGCTGGGCCGAGCGCTGCCTAGCCGAACACCGCCGCCTCACCATCGAACGCGCCGGCAAACCCTACCAGCAGCTCTTCGGCGTGATCCAGGGCGCGCAATACGAGGATCTGCGCCGGAAAGCCGCGCGTGACCTCGGCACCATGTGCGTGGACGGCCAGGAATTCGACGGTTTCGGGATCGGCGGGGCGCTGGAAAAGGAAAAGCTCGGAACCATCTGCGCCTGGGTGAGCGAGGAGCTGCCCGAAACAAAAGCCCGCCACCTCCTCGGGATTTCCGAGCCGGATGATTTCTTTGCCGCTATCGAAGCCGGCGCGGATACTTTCGATTGCGTCAATCCCTCCCGGGTGGCGCGCAATGCCGCGATTTACTCCCCGGACGGGCGTTTCAACGTGACCCGCGCCCAGTTCCGCACCGATTTCGGGCCGCTGGTGCCCGGCTGCGAGTGCTACACCTGCCAGAACTATTCGCGCGCCTACCTCAATCACCTCTTCAAGGCGAAGGAAGCCCTGGCGGCCACGCTCGCCACCATCCACAACGAGTACTTCACCGTGCACCTCGTGGACACCATCCGCGCGGCCATCGAATCCGGCGATTACGCGGCCTGCAAAGAAGAAACGCTCGGGCGCTTCTACCGCGGGCAGTGGGGGCGGGCGTAAGCGTCCCGCGCGTAGCGGGCGGAAAACGGGCGGCCAGCTTAGTAGCGCCCGAGCGCCCGCCCGCACCCGCGCCTAGAACGCGCGGTGCGCCGCCTCGCTCAGCTTCTGGAAGGTTTCCGGATCGGGGAATCCGGACACCTCGTAGCGCGGCGGCCACACATTTTCGAGCGGCTGGAAGCCCTCGGGCCACACATCGCGAGCCACATCCAGGCGAATCGTGATATTGGCGGCTTCCGGATCAGCATCGTCAAGATAGTTAATGAAATCCGCGACCGCCGGGATAGACCCGTAGTGGTCCGAGCGGCGCCACTGCGTGAGGCTCACCGCGCCTTCGTCCAGGTCATGCACTTCGTAGAGCGCCACGTGGCCCATTTTCTCCGGCCAGCGCGAAAGGAATTCCTGCTGGTGATCGTACATGCGCCCGCGGAAGGTGGCGCGCAGATTCGCCAGCGGCGCGTAGGCCGGGTGATCCGGCATAGGAATCCATTCCATCCAGCCGTCCGCGGCCACGGTGTGGGGGAGCGGGTAGATAGCGTCGTCGATATCGTAATCCTGGAGCAAACGGTTGAAGAGCGCGGGAAGCTCCGGATCATCAGCCAGCACCACAAACAGGCGCGAACGCGAAGCCGGCACGAACAGCGGCAGCGCGCCGTTATATTGCTTGCTGATCGAGTACGCCACCTGCTGGACCAGATCCACATCCGCGAACCACGAACTCTGGTAATTATTCGGCTCGGTAAAAGCCAGCACCCGCGCGCCCGCGTACATCATGACCACCAGCTCCAGGGCCGCGTAGCCCGATTGCGCATTCAGGCCGCGCAGCGATTCCACGGCGTGCCCGAACAGCGGACCCACATCATCCGTTCCCGGAATGAGATCCAGATCCGAGAAATACAGCGGAATAATGTTATCCGGGGTATCGCGCGCGAGCCCCACGCCCACGAAATCCGTGAGCGGCAGGTAGATAAAGGAATCATCCTCGCGCCGGTTGACGCGCGTGAAATAATCCGCGGCGCGCACAATCGGCATAATCGGCCCCTCGGCGTCATCCTGCTCCTCTGCGAGCTCATCGAGCGCGGGATCGTGGTGCGGGAACCCCGGGTCGCTGGGATCCATGGTCCCGAAGAATTGCGCGAAGATTTCCCGCCAGGACAGGTTTTTTTGGCCGCGGCCCGGAGGGGTGCCGGGCATCTCGGGCGCGCTGCTTCCCGCGGCCGCACCGGTTCCGGTAGCCGCACCGTTATGGGCCGACGACGCCGCCCCCGGCTGGGCGGACCCGGCCGCACCTTCGGTGACCTGCGGGGTGGTGGCCCCGGATACGCCAATAGTGATGAGGCGGTTGAGAAGTGCGCGCCGGCGCTCTTCAGGAGCATCCGGATCGATCATCTCAAAGGGACGGAAGCGGAAGGTGCGTCCGTCCGGGAGCAGGACATCCAGCCACGGCCCGTCGGCATTGACCAGCGCGCCGGCGAGTTCGGGATGAGCGGTGGCGACCTCGAGGGCCCAATTCATGAGCGACATACCTCTATTCTGGCAGAAAGTGGCGCAGGCCGCTCGCCGGGCGCGGTATCCTTGCAAGCAGAGATGTGACTCATGGAACCAGGTCGAGGAGGAGCCATGCCGTCCTATTCTTATCCCGGTGATGGGCTGCTGGCCTGCGTGCCCGGCCTGGCGGTGTTCACGCCCGCCCTACCTGCCGATCCGGCCGCGGTGTGGGAAGCGATGCGCGCCGGCCACGATTTTCCCACTCTTCTCACGCATTTGTGGTCCGCGCTGGGCGCGGATTTTGCACTGTTCTACGCCGACGGCCCGTTGCTGCGGGTGGCCGCGCACGGTCTCATTGTTCGCGACATCACCGGCCGCGCGGTCGCGGACGGCAGTAACGCCCTCACCTGGCAAGAAGCTGCCACCACCCAGGACACCACGGTGACGGTGGGGAACGTTGGCGCTGCGGGTGCGGAAAGCGCGGCATTCGGTGGGAACGACGGCGCAGCCTGGGGCGCCGGTACCCCCGGGAACGACGGCGCAGCTACCGCATCTGGCCCGGCCCTTCCTTTGGAGCGCGGTATGGCCCGCGCCGGCGGCGCTCGCATTAGCCTCAGCCCGGTTCTCAGCGGCCGCCCGGTGGCTCCGGTTGGCCGGCCTGCGGCTCCCGCGCTCGCGGTGTCCGCCGAGCAGCCGGTGGCTCCGGCAGCCCTGCCCGCTGATCGCCCGGCGGTTCCGGAACCTCCGGCCCCGCCACTTCCGCCGGCGGCACCGGTGCCTTCAGCGGCGCCAGTAGCTCCAGTGGCGGAGAGCGCCCCGGTGCCCAGCTACGCCGCGGCCACCGAAGCCTACCCGGTGCACACCACCGAGCCCTATCCATCCTCCGGTATTCCCGCCCCGCTCCCGGCGGTCGAATTACGTTTCTCCTTCGGGGAGACCGTGCTATTGGGCGGGGTGAGCCCGGCTGTCAAAAATATTATTATGGGCCGCCGTCCGCTCCTCGATGCCGCGGCCGCGGGCTCAGATCCGGCAGCTACCCAACTCCTCCAGGTTCCCTCCCCGCGCCAGGAAATCTCCCGCACCCACTGCGAGGTTCTGGTAGAGGCCAGCGGCGCATTCTTGCGGGATTGCCATTCCAATAACGGCACCTACCTCAAGCACGGGGACGGCCCGCTGCGCCGCATCGAAGCCGATCACGCGGTTCGCCTGGAAGATGGGGACCTGGTAGATATGGGTGACGGCGCCAGCTTCACGGTGCATTACCGCAGCTAGCGCCGCCGCGCCTTATCCGCAGCGGCTCGCCGGGCTACCCGAGAATACAAACACCCGGGCTGCCCGCCAAGCCACGTGGGCCAACTCGCGCGCTCTGCTACTTCCGATACAGCGTTTTACGCTGGTAATGCGGTTCGCTGGTGACATTCACGCCGAGGGAACGGAAAATACCATCGTCCACGGAGCCGAGGATCGTGGTGGTATGCACATCGCAATTCTGCAGATCCTTGAGCTTGCTCAGCGCCGCCGCCGCGGTGGGATCCGAGGCCGCCGAAACCGAGAGCGCGATAAGCACTTCATCGGTATGCAGGCGCGGATTGCGTGAACCCAGGTGCTCCGTCTTGAGGGTCTGGATCGGGGTGATGGCCTCCGGGGCCAGCAGCTTGACCGAATCATCAATACCGGCCAGCACCTTGAGCGCATTAAGCAAAACAGCGGCGGAACAGCCCAGCAGCTCCGAAGTTTTCCCGGTCACGATTCTGCCATCGGGCAGCTGCAGCGCGGCGGCCGGCCCGCCCGTGGCCTCGGCCTTGCGCAGCGCCGGGGGCACCACCGGCCGGTCGGTGCCGGTCACCCCGAGCTTGGCCATAATGAGGGCGATGCGTTCGGAACATACCGGCTCAGATTCGCTGCGCTTCTCATCGACAAGCGCGCGGTAATACCGGCGAATGACTTCCTGGCGGGCGGCTTCGCGGCAAACGTCGTCGTCGGAAATACAATATCCCACCATGTTAACGCCCATATCCGTGGGGGATTTGTACGGCGTTTCCCCGGAAAGTTCGCGGAGCAGCAGGCTGAGCAGCGGGAATACCTCGACGTCGCGATTGTAATTAATCGTTTGCACGCCGTAAGCGACCAGGTGGAAGGGGTCGATCATATTGACGTCGTCCAGATCGGCCGTTGCCGCTTCGTAAGCAAGGTTGACCGGGTGATCCAGCGGAATATTCCACACCGGGAAAGTCTCAAACTTCGCGTAATTGGAGGTGATGGAACGCTGGTGATCGTGGTAGAGCTGCGAGAGGCAGGTGGCGAGCTTGCCGGAACCCGGGCCGGGCGCCGTTACCACAATAAGATCGCGCTGCGTTTCCACGTATTCGTTCTTCCCGAAACCGTCCTCGGAAACGATGAGCGCGGTATTGGAGGGGTAGCCCGGGATGCGGCGATGGCGCGCCACATTGAGACCCAATTTAATAAGACGACGGCGGAAATCCCGCGCCTCGTGGTTATCTTCCTCGTACTGGGTGAGCACCACGGAATTGACCATAAAACCGGCTTCGCGGAACACATCCACGAGGCGCAGCACCTCATCCTCATAAGAAATGCCCAGGTCAGCGCGGTGCTTCGCCTTGAGATCGCGCGCGTTAGCGGCCACCACAATCTCCAGCTCGTCCTTCAATTCGGCCAGCATCGCAATTTTGTTATCCGGGGTGAAACCGGGCAGCACGCGCGAGGCGTGGAAATCATCGAAAAGCTTCCCGCCCATTTCCAGGTAGAGCTTCCCGCCGATCTTTTCGCGGCGCTCCCTAATTTTCTGGGACTGGAGCTTAATGTATTTTTCCCGATCAAATCCGATGCTCTGCAATGAGGGGATATGGGGGGAAGGGGAAGGGGTTTCTGTAGTAGGGATGGAGTTACGCGCGTTGTTATCAGCCACGCCGGATCGCCTCTCTCGGTCACCTCAGCAGTACCGACAAAGTGTAGCGCCTCGCGCCGGATTTCGCATCGAGCCGGTGGGCGTGTGCGGGCGCGCGGTGCATTCGGGCTGGCGGCGAGGGCGCGAACGCTGCGGGCGGGCAAACCCGGGCGTGTTTAAACCGTTGCGCTCATCGATTGAGTCCGCAACAATAGGGGGCGATGCTGGGAGGAGATATGCCAAAGATTTCTGCACCAACGGTCCGCGAGCATCGGGAAATGATGATAGCCCGGCTCGTGGATGCGGCGGAAAAGATTCTCAAAGACGAGCCGGGCAAACCGCTCTCGGCCGGGGCGGTGGCTGCGGCTGCGGGTATCGCGCGCAACTCCATTTACCGCTATGTCGGGTCGGTTGAAGACCTGCGCTTGTTGGTGCTCGAACGCAATGTGCCCAAGTGGCGCGCCAAGGTGATGGGCCAGGTGGATATGAATGCCGAACCGCGCGAACGCCTCGCGCAGTTGGTGGTGGCCTGCATCCGCCAGTCCGGCCAGCGCGACTCGCATAAATGGCTCATGGGCCTCATGCGCGCGGCACGCGGGAAAGGTTCGGAAAAGGCCACGGCGCATACCAAGATGGGCGTGGATAAAGCCCACACTTTCTTCACCGACGCCCTCAAAATGTGCTGGAAAGATACCGGCATCGCGCATCCCGATATTTGGACCTCATTCAGCCGCGCCCTCATTTCCGACGCATTTCGCCAGGTGGAAACCGGCGCGTCGCTCGAGGACGTGTGCCGGATTGCCCGCCACACTATTCTTGCTATGTCCGCCGGGCATACAGATGACGAACTCGAGAAAGAACCACAGGCATGACACACGCGCGCATCGCGATCAACGGCTACGGCAACCTGGGCCGCGGGGTGGAACAGGCCCTCAGCCTCGCCCCCGACCTGGAGCTGGTGGGGGTCTTCACCCGCCGCGAAGGCGTTATGACCGCCTCCGGCCCGGCCTTCCCCGCCGCCGAACTCACCGATCCGCAGCTGCGCGCCCGCTGGACCGGCAAAATCGACGTCGTTATCAACTGCGGCGGCTCGAAATCGGACCTCGATACGCAAACGCCGCTGGTCGCCTCCGGTTTTAACGTGGTGGATTCTTTTGATACACACGCGCGGATTCCTGCGCATTTCGAACAGGTCGACGACGCCGCCCGCGCGGCCGGCACCCTCGCTCTCATTTCCGCCGGTTGGGATCCGGGCCTGTTTTCGCTTCAGCGATTGCTGGCCGAGGCGGTTTTGCCGGCTGGGCACTCGGAAACTTTCTGGGGGCCGGGGCTGTCCCAGGGACATTCGGATGCGGTGCGGCGGGTGTCGGGCGTGAAAAACGCGGTGCAGTACACCGTTCCCAAGGAGCAGGTGCGGGCCGCGGCCCTGGCCGGGCAAACGGAAGGCCAGCTCAGCGCGGGCGATAAGCATCGCCGGATCGTTTACGTGGTCTTGGAAAGCGGGGCGGATCCGGAGGCGGTGCGCCAGGCCATCGTAACGATGCCGAATTACTTTGCAGAATACGAAACTGAGGTCCACGTGATCTCTGAGGAGGAGTTCGCCGCGGAACACACCGGCATGGCCCACGGTGGTGACGTGATTCGGCACGGAACCACTTCGCCGGGGACGTCGCACGCCCTGCATTTCAACCTCGCGCTGGATTCCAATCCGGAATTCACCGGCTCGGTGCTGGTGGCATGCGCCCGCGCGGTGGCGCGGATGCATGCACGCGGGGAACGCGGCGCGGTTACCCTCTTCGATGTTCCGCCGGCTTTGCTCCATCCGGCCAGCGCGGCGCAGCTACGCGCGGATTTGCTGTAGGGCGGGTTTCCGGTAGTTATCCTCGCGACTTGCTATGCCTTGGGGTATGTTCACCGCGTGAAAAAAGCTCAGAATTCGGAGTAAGGGCTGTTCCTTGATGAACTTGAGGAGGGCCGCGAACTTGGGATCCGCTAAATCAAATTCGCGGAGGCGAGCCATTCCTCCAGCGCGCTATCCGTGGTTGCCTCGTGGATATTCTCACCGCGCACGGAGAAGGGCACGCCGGTGGTTGCCTCCGGGGCCAGGTTCGTGAACGTCGATTCGATTTCCACCTTCGGCGAGCCAGACCAGGTGGTGAACGGCAGCACCAGCTGGTCCGTGAGCCCGGCAGATTTCAGGTAGGTCTGCACCACCGGGGGGACCTGCTCGCACCACACCGGGAAACCGACAAGCACGACGTCGTACCCACTCGCGCTGGGCGCCGGGGCCGCAAGCTCCGGGTAAATGCCCTCCGCAAGTTCGCGGGTGGATTGGGCGTGCGTCTCATTCGGATCCGCGGGATAGGGATGCGCGGGGACAATCTCAAAAGTATCCGCACCCAGGCGCGCCGCGATTTTTTCCGCCAGCACCTTGGTGTTTCCAATCTCGAGGTTACGTACCTCGCCGTCCCAGAAATTCAGGCCGGCACGCGAGAAGAAAGCTACGAGACAGCGCGGGCGGGGCGCATCCGCCGGCGTTTCCTGCTGAGCCGCACGAATTTCTGACATCGGAATTTCCTTCCCGCGAAGCGAGCCCTCCGCACTGAGAATTGTGACCTGAACATCATCCATTCTGCCACCGAGCCCGGGCTACCAGCGGGTCTTTATACCCGGGGCGTCCACGCTTGATTCCTGAATTGTTTCTCAATCATTCGCGCGCCCGCGCGCCAGCACCACCCGAGTTTCCAGCGGCGTGACCACCAGAATGCTCGCCAGGCACATGGCCAAACCAATAACCGTAATGACACCGAGTTTCGTGAAAGCGGCGGTATCCAAGCGGGCACCCCACGAGTAATTCGTCATAAGAGACATACCGACTCCGAGCGCGGTGGTCAGCGCCGTCGTTACTACTAGGGGAATAAAAGTTTGCAGGATCCGAATCCGCGTGAAAACCGCCGTGGGGAAACCGAGGAAACGCAAGGACTGCGTCTGCTGCGCCGATTCAAAAACGAGGGAGGCGTGATTCGTGAGACTGGAGAGCGCCACCACCGCGAAACCGAAACCGAGGGTCACCATGACGCCCGTGCCGATATCGGCAGAGACCAAGCGAATCGCCACCGAATCCGAACCGCTGCGCTCGGGAAGCGTGGAGGTGTAGCCACCGATGAAGCACAGCAACGCGAGCGTGGAGACACTGCGCCACACCGCGCGCGGATCGTTGAGAATCCGCCGCGCCGCCATGAGCAGCGACGCGCGGCGCGAGCGTGTGAGGGGATAGGCTAGCGCCTGAATAATAAAGGAAGCGGCCACCGAAAGCGCGAAAAGGAAGACCAGCAGCACGCCCGCCATCATGACGATTTGCACGATGGGCGTAGAACCGCCACGCGCATTAGCCACCAGCACATACATAATTCCGGCGACGACGAGCACCCCCAGGCGCCACGCTCGCAGCGCACGCGGAGTTTCGCGGCGCGCCACCCCCAGGGGTGAAATCGATACCCGCATCAGCCCGCCGAGCGCCGATACCAGGGTCACCACGAAGAGCAGCGCAATAACCGCGGCAATGAAGGAAACCGGCAGCAGCATCTGGCTTGGGTTAATGGGCAGCCCGAGGAAGCTCAGCGCGCGCCAGCCCGGCAGGGTCACCAGGTAGAGCACCGTGCCCAGCGCGGTGCCCAGCAACCACTGCACCACCGTTTCGCACAGCGAGATCGCAATCGTCTGGCTGCGGGTGGTGCCAACCAGGCGCAGGGAAGCCAGGCGCTGGGAACGATCCTGCGCGCCTAAGCGCGCGGCCCCGGAAGCCAGGGAAGAAATGGGGATAACTAGGAGCGCCCCGGCGAAAAGTGCCAGGCCAAGGCACATTTCCGTCAGGCCGGCACCCATGGTCTCGCTCAGGGCTTCGAGGTGGGCGGCCATGGCCAGACTCGGGTGGAAATTCCAGTTATAGAACATGAAGATGCCGCCGGCGATGGTGAGGGCCATGGTGGCTGCCAGCGTGAAACTGAGGACCGCGAGGATATCCAGCCAGGCGTTCCCGGTGCGGGCGCGCAGCCGCGCCAGGGTGAGGCGGGGCGCGAAGGAGAGGACTTTCATTGCAGCTCGCCCCCGTTCGCGGTGGTGGTGCCGGGTTGGGGTGCGCCGGGGTGCGCCGTGCCGGGGCGCGCCGTACCGGGCTGTTCCGCCGCCGGAGCGTTAGCCGAATCGGCGTGAATAACGCCGTCGCGAATTTCCACGAGGCGTTCGCACCAGGCCGCCACATTCGGGTCGTGGGTAACAATAATGAGGGTGGCCCCGCTCATTTTCGCGGCGGTGGTGAGGATTTGGGTGACCTCATGGCCGGTGGCCTGATCGAGGGCGCCGGTGGGTTCATCAGCGAAAACCACCGCCGGCTGGCCCGCCAAAGCCCGCGCAATGGCCACGCGCTGGAGCTGCCCGCCGGACATCTCCCCCGGGCGGCGGTGGCGTTCGGGTTCCACCCCGAGGCGCGCCAGCCACATATCCGCTGCGGCCAGCGCCTCCCGCCGAGGCTTGCCCTGGAGCAGCAGCGGCACCGCCACATTTTCCCGGGCCGGCAGCTCGGGGACCAGCTGACCATCCTGGAAAACGAAACCGAAATTCTCCAGGCGCATTTTCGAGCGCTGCCCGTCGGACATATCGGAAATCGGCTCATTGCCCAGTAGTACCGTGCCGGTGGTGGGCGCGATGATCCCGGCCAGGCAGTGCAGCAGCGTGGACTTACCCGAACCGGAAGGCCCCATAATCGCCACCGACTGCCCGCCCGGAATGCGTAGCGAGACCTGGCGCAGCGCCGCCACGTTCCCAAAATTCTTCGTGAGATTATTCGCCACCAGATCCGGGGCGACGTTCTGTGCTGTGTTCATGGCTCTAGTCAACTTCCGATTGGCCGGCGGCGGCAGGGCTCGTACTCCACACTTATGGTAGAGCTAGGTCTACCATTCCTGGATTTGCGCGTGGTGGCGGGCGGTGCCCGGCTACCATGGCGGTATGACAACGCAGAGCGCCATGCACATGGATAACACCCGCGTGGTGGCCGAACAGCTCCGCCGCGCCACGATGCGCGGGGTGCTCGCCGGCGGACTCGGCACCATCGCCCTGGTATTCGTGGTGGTGGCGGGGCTCTCCCTGCTCGGCGGATTCAGCCCGATTCCAATCATCATCGGGCTGGCCGGACTGCTGGCCCTGAGTGGGGCTGCATGGATAGTGTGGCGCGGGAACGGGAGGGCGCTCGCGGACGTGGCTCCGGCGTCGTCGACCTGGATGGCGCGACCATCCGATCATCGCGATGTGGTGCACGCGCAACGCTCCATTGCCGCGGCTTTTGAAATTGAACGGCGCCGCATCGAACGCGATCTGCACGACGGCGCCCAGCAGTACCTGGTCGCGACCTCGATGGATGTGGGTGAGGCGGCGTTTCTGCTGGAAGGCGACGCGAACGGAGCGGTGAGCTCGGCGGATCTGGCGGCCGCGCGCGAACGCATGGCATCCGCGCAGGACCGCGCGGAACTCGCCCTCACCTCGCTGCGGCGCACCGTGGCCGGAATCCATCCGAAAGTGCTCTCTGATCTGGGGCTGGAGGCAGCGGTGCGCGACCTGGTGGTCTCCGCGCCGGTGCCGGCCACCCTGCGGGTGCCGCGCCCGCTGCCCGAGATCCCCGAAGGCGTGATCGCCGCCGCGTATTTCACGGTGGCCGAAGCGCTGACGAACGTGGCCAAACACGCGCCCGCCGCCACCGCGACCGTGCTGCTTATTGCCGATGACGACCTCCACCTCAGCATCACCGACACCGGCCCGGGCGGCGTTATCCCGGGCAGCGGCCTGCGCGGGATCGGCGAGCGGCTCGCGGCTTTCGGCGGCAGCCTGCGCATTTCCAGCCCGGTGGGCGGACCCACGGAAATTCGCGCGCGCATCCCGCTGCTGCTCCACCGCGGAGAATGGGGGAGCGGGGCCGGGGTGGCGCGGGCGGCGGAAGCGCCTGCGACGGTTGCGGCGCCGGATCTTGCACGGGGAATGGTGGCGCCCGCGACGATTGAGGCGCCGGACGTTGCGCCAGACGTTGCGCCGGAAACCGAAAATTCGAGAACGGAGGGGACGGATGCGTCTGGTTGTTGCTGATGATTCCGCGCTATTTCGCGAGGGGCTGTGCGGGCTGCTCGAGCGGCGCGGGCACACGATTGTGGCCACCGCCGCCACCGCACCGGAGCTGAGCGAGACGGTGCGCGCGGCCGCCGCCCGCGGGGAGGCCCCCGACCTGGTCATTACCGATGTGCGCATGCCACCCACCATGAGCGACGACGGCCTGCGCGCCGCCGTGGACCTGCGCCGCGAATTCCCATCCCTGGGCATTATGGTGCTCTCCCAGTACGTGGCGCCCGCCTACGCGCGCGAACTTTTCCACCCGGCGGCGGGTGGGGGCACACATAAAACCGCGGATGGAAACGAAGATGACGCGCCCGGTGGCCTGGGGTATTTGCTCAAAGATCGCGTGGCGCGGGTGGCGGATTTCGTGCGGTCCCTGGAAATTGTGGGGGTGGGTGGCGTGGTCGTGGATCCGGATGTTGCGGCCCAATTAATGGCGACGACGCCGTCACTTCTCACCGAGCTCACCTCCCGCGAACGTGAAATCCTGGAACTCATGGCGCGTGGATATGCCAATTCAGCAATTGCCGCCGAGCTTTATCTCACCGGAGCGACCGTCTCCAAACACGTGGCAAATATTTTCCTCAAGCTGGGGATGCAGCCCGGGGAAGAAAACCGCCGGGTGCGGGCGGTGCTGGCCTATCTGACGGAAACCTCGCGCGCGGGCTGAAAATCGTGTCGCAGGCCCGTGGGAGAATGGGAGCATGACCTCGGATCCCTGCGTTCGCCTGCTCGCTGCCCCGCCCTCGCTGCCGGTAGCAGCCCACCTCGATGAGGTGCGCGCCGCGCTGCCGCTCGCGGTGGTGAGCGCCCCGCCGGGAACCGGGAAAACCACGCTCATTCCGCCGCTGGTGGCCAGCGCGCTCGCGGAAGGCGCGCGTGGAGGAACCGATGTGGGCGGTACTGGGCCCGGGCGGGTTCTCGTGATTCAGCCGCGCCGGGTGGCTGCGCGGGCTGCGGCTCGGCGCCTGGCCGAACTGTTTGGGGAACCGGTAGGCGCCACCGCCGGCTATAGCGTGCGCGGGGATTCCCAGGTAAGCCGGGAAACTCGCATTGAAATGATCACCCCCGGTATCGCGGTGCGTCGCCTGCAAAGTGACCCGGAATTGCGCGGTATCGGCGCGCTCATTTTCGACGAAGTACACGAACGGCACCTCGATGCCGATCTGGCCCTCGCCCTCGCCCTGGAAGCCCGCGCGGCGTTCCGCCCCGATCTTTTGCTGGTGGCCATGTCCGCCACCGTGGAATCCCAGCGCACCGCGGCGTTGCTGGAGGCGGGGGCCGCAGCGCCCGGGGAAGCCCCGCGGATCGTGGATATTCCGGGCGTGCTCCACCCCCTCACCCTGCGCTACGCACCACCTGGCCGCGGGGAAGAACCCCTGGGCACAATTTCGCGGGACGGTGCGCTCGGGGTGCGCCGGGAATTCCTAGCGCACGTAGCTCGGGTGGTGGAACGCGCTTTTAGGGAGGTGGAGTTCGGCGATATTTTGGTGTTCCTGCCCGGAGTGCGGGAAGTGGAGCACGTGGTTGGCCTGCTCAGCCACCTACCTGCCCGGGTGGCGCCCCTGCACGGCTCCCTGACCGGTGCTCAGCAAGACGCCGCACTTCGCGAAGTTAAGGGAACCCGCAGCATTATTGTGACCACCGCTATCGCAGAATCCTCCCTCACCGTGCCCGGGGTGCGGATCGTGGTCGATAGTGGGCTCTCGCGGGAACCGCGCACGGATTACGCCAGTGGCATCAGCGGGCTCGTCACGGTGCTGGAATCCCAAGCCGCCGGTATCCAACGCGGCGGGCGCGCCGGGCGTTTAGGCCCCGGAACCGTGTATCGGGTCATGAACGAAGCCACCTGGGCCCGCCTCGCCGAACGCTCCACCCCGGAAATCTACACCGCGGATCTCACCGATTTTCTATTGCAAGCAGCTGTATGGGGTGCCCCGGAAGGCCGCGGGCTCGCCCTCCTGGATCCGCCCCCGCAGCCGGCCGTGGCGGCCGGCATGCGCACCCTCACCGCCCTCGGCTGCGTGGCGGCAGAACACAGCGCCGGGGATGATGCGGCCGATGGTGGGACGCTCGGAAGTGAGACGCACGGGAGCACCGTCACCGGTGAGAGTACCGGCGCTGAGCGGGCCTGGCAGGTCACAGACCTGGCCCGCACCCTCGCCCCGCTTCCGGTCAGCACCCGGCTGGGGCGTAGCCTGCTGGAAACCACCCCGCGGCTAGGGGCGAGCACAGCCGCCCAGATCGTTGCCGCGCTCGCGGAATCGCCCCGACTCCCCGGGGCCGATCTGGCACGGTGGCCCACTGCCGTCTCGCCGGCCTGGGCTCGGCAAGCCCAGCGCCTCGAGAAATTAGCCCGCCGCGCCCTGGGCGAAGCCACGGCAGCCGGCAGTGAGCAGAGTAAAACCGGCCCCGCTGGCTCCGGGAAACCCAGCCGCGCTGCCCGCAGTGACGATGCCCTTGCCCTCGTAACCGCCTGGGCGTACCCGGATCTGCTGGCCCGCGCGGTGGATAGCACTTCGGGGCGCTACCTCCTGGCCAACGGCAGCGGGGCGGTACTCCCGCAAGGCTCCCCGCTCCTCGGAACGCCCTGGCTCGCCGTAGCCGAAGTGAGCGCCAGCCAAGGCAGAGCGGATGCACTCATCCGCGCCGCGGTACCCGCCGATGAAGAACTCGCCCGCGAAGCCGGCCGTGGCCTCATCACCGCCGGCACCGCGATCAGCTATCGGAAAGGCCGCCTGCGGGCCCGGGAAACCACCCGGCTAGGAGCCATCGAACTCGCCGGCCGGGATGTAGAGCGCCTCCCGCGCGGCGCCGCCGACGCGTGGGTGAGCACCGCCGCCAGCTCCGGAACCCTCCCGCTGGAATTCACCGCCGGGGCCCAAGCCCTGCGTGAACGCCTCGCCTTCCTCCACACCGTCCTAGGGGAACCCTGGCCGGATATGGAAGAATCCGCACTACGCCAACGCATCGACGAGCTGGCCGGCCCTGAACTCGCTGCCCTCGCGCGGGGCGGCACCTGGGGAAACCTCGGGGCCGGAAATATTGAACGGCTACTTCCCTGGCCGGAAGCCACCAAGCTCGATGAACTCGCTCCCGCCAGTCTCACCATCCCCACCGGAGAGCAACGCACCATCCACTATGAAGGCGGCCGGCCCACCGTCCGCCTCCGCGTCCAAGAAGCCTTCGGCTGGGCCAAAACGCCGCGCCTGGCCGGCGGGCGCATCCCCGTCACCCTTGAACTACTCTCCCCGGCCGCCCGGCCCGTCGCCATCACCGACGACCTCGAAAGCTTCTGGGCCGGCCCCTACGCCCAAGTCAGGGCAGAAATGCGCGGGCGCTACCCGCGCCACCCCTGGCCAGAAAATGGCGCCACCGCCACCCCAACTAAACGCGCCCGCCCGCGCCGCACGGGTTAGAGCCGCTAAATCCGCACCGCTACAATGCCGTGCAGACTGCTCACGCCCGCGCGGGCGGGTAGATAAAGGACACAGCTAAAGTACGCCCAGGTAGCCCCGGGATATACCTCAGTAGCCGAAGGTCAAGGTGCCAGTTTCGTCGTCGTCGGCAAAATCCCGGCGAATAGACGTCGCAGCACCGGCAAGATTACGCAAGCGCGCCCGCAACATCTCAATCGTGAGCCCAGCCATCGGCAAACAAATCCGCAACTGGAGGTGACCACCCGACATCACCGCATCACCATCCAAAAACTCGCCGATTCGCTCCAAAATATCGCGAGTACGAGCCTCCGTCGGCGACTCCACCAGCGATGCCGCCACATACAGCACATCGCCCAAGCCGGGAACATTCGCGTAACTCGCGATCATCTCCTGCTTATCCGACTCCGAACGCCACACCACCTCAAAACGGTAATGCACCCCATCCGGCAGCGCCTGGGCGTGATAATCAGCCACCAGCACCTCATACAGGCCCGCAGCCGTCGTCACATCACGAGAATCGGACGCCTCGCGCCCCGACTTCCTAGACATCAGCCTCCCCCTCCCGGGTAACGTCCGAAAGCGCATCCGCGCCACTCATCGCCCGGGCCTGCGCCGCCACCAAAGCCGCGCAGGCAGCCAACTGCTCGGCCGGAACCGGCAGCGCCACCGCGTAATGAATATGCGCCCGCCCGCCCAGCAGGCGAATCCCGCCAATCGGCAGCGCATCCGCGGCCCGCAGAACCGCGATCAGATCCGGACCGGTCGGGTCAATACCGAAATGCTCCAGCACCGCCGCGGCATTGCGGGAAAGCACCGAGTCAGATTGCGTATCAGATTGTGCATCGGATTGCGTAGTGGGTTGCGCGCCGGTTTCGGCGGTGGGCTCCGTGCCTACTTGCGTGCCTGGCTGAGATGCCGCGTGGGTGCTGGACGCCGCGGAAGCGGCGGCGCCGTCGTACTTACGCAGCTCCGCGCCGGTGAGCACGGGTGCCGCAAGATGAACGACGGCGCGGCTATCGCGCCGGGTGGACTGCCCGGGCCAGGCGGTAACCGGCACCCCGTGAGTGACAAATCGTAAAGCTGGAGTCTCATCCGCCCGCGCGCCCGCATAAGTATCGCGCAGGGCCGCGGCGGCGTCCTCCCATGTTGTGAACTGTGATACCACCTCACCAGTATTCCACGTTGGCGGCAGAATGCGGCACAGGCCGGGCGCGCCGCGTACAATAGAGATCATCCCGTCCACGCTTGTCCGCGGACGGCCCCCTGAGCATCCTCGTGATTTTTCCGCGGCCCTCGAGTAGCAAAGGACGGTACCAGCAGCCATGGCGCATGGAGCACATCTGGCCCCCGAGAGTGACAACCAGGCGGACGCGTCTGCCCTGGATCGGGCCCTGCTTGCCATGGTCGCCGAAGCCGCGCGCCTGACCGCCCCGCGCATGTGGATTAATCGGCTCCGTTTTTCTTCGCGCCGGGCCGCGGTGGCCGCCCGCACCCGCCTGCAACGCAACGGCTGGGTTCAGCAATCGCAGCTGTCCCAATTCGGGCGCTCCAAAGATTCCTGGATGCTCACCCTGTGGTCCGCCACCTCCGTGGATAACGGGGTCGTTGCCGATTCGCGTTCCTACCTGGAGCTTATTGCCGCCGCCACCAACGGGCGTTACCTGGGCTGGGAAGCCTCGCTGCTGCCGGCCCTGCGCGAATGCGATAATCCTGATTATTACCCGGAGGGGAGCATCGGCTGGCTCGCCCCCGGGGATGAGAATTATTTACATGAAGCGCGCGAAGAAGCGAAAAAACTGGTGCCGCGCGGGCGGGAACTGCCCCAGAACCTGCGCGATATATGCGCGCTGCTGCCCGAATTGCGCGGCCAGCGCTCCCGGCAGGCCCTTGCCTCCGGACTCGGGGTGCTCATCGGGGATAGGCTGGTGGCCCACGCGCCCCTTGCCTGGGTGGCCTACCGCCAGCGCGGCGGTTTCTACCCCTGCCTGCTGGGCCTGGAACGCGATACCGCCTACTTCCCCGAATCCATCGTTGCCGAAGCGTACGACGCCGAAGCGGATCTGTGGGAGCGGCTCCAAGAAGCCGTGCTAGAACTGCCCGCGGCCGAGCACTAGCGAATACCGCGCCGCGCCTTGGATTTGGCTGGCAATCCACCCGGGCCGCTGCCCGCTAATTTCAAAAGCGTGGCTGAAATAAAGATCCGTGCCGTGCACCACCACCCCGCCGAGCGGGAGAGCCGCGGCTTGGCGGGCAGCCTCCCGCACCGCATCCGCGCTAGCATCGCCCAGCCGCAAGGTCACGGCCGCGCTATCCGCCCCGCTCACCAGGGTATTGCGCAGCATCACCACCGGCACCTGCGCCCCATCCACCTGAAGCGTAGCCCCGAAACCGTATTCGGCCTGAGCCGCATCGCGCTGCCCGAGCAGCGGAGCGAGCGCGGAAACCAAACCGTTCCAGCGATACACCCCGGCCGTGCCCAGCAGCTCATCAAAACGAGCATCCACCCCGGCCGGATCCGTGAACTGATCAGCATCCCCGGGCGCATTGCCCACAAAAGGATTCATTTCCGGGCGCGCGGAAAACGTATCCTCCAGAATATCCCCGGCACCGGCTACCGCTTCCGGCCCGAAAAGATCATCTTTCGTGGGGGGAACGTTATCGAGACCGCGCACGAACACCGCGGTAGCGTCAATAGCGGCGACGACGAGGAACTTCACCATGCTGGTGAGCCGCGAGAAAGGCAATCCGGCCATGCGCAACGCCAGGTGCAGGACCACATCCTCCCCGACGATACGCACATCGCCCAGAGAAAACGTCTCAAAAACCCAGCCGGCCAGGCCGGTGACATCGATGAGATCCGCCCGGCCCACCGAGCAACGCAGGTTGAGGTAGGAACGCCCCTCCCCATCGCGCGCCGGGGAAAGCTCCACAGTTTTCAGATTGTGCCCGATAGCCACGGCCAGGCGCAGCCCCTCCGTGGATGCCACCGGGCGCATTCCCGCCCGGCACGCGGTCACCACGCGTTCCCAGGTATTAATGATGTAGCCCGGTTCGCCGGGTTCGGCTTCCGGAATATCGCCGAGGGAAGCGGCGATGGTGTCAATTTCCCGACCGATAGCGTCCATCTCATCCATGGGGGAAGTCTACCCGGGGCCTCCGACAGCAAAATGCGGTGTTCACGCTCGGCTCTGTGGTGTCCACGCTCAGCTCTGTAATGTTCACGCTTGGCTCTCTGGTGTTCGCGTGCGGCGGCGCGGTGGGCGATGTCATATTAAGTAAAAAATGTGGCGCATACTCGGGGAGAAAGTCCCAGCTGCGGGATAAAACCCTCGCGCGCGGCGTTGAGATCGCGTAGGATTAGGCCCCGTCACCAAAAAGTAAGGGTACCCTTACTTACGAGCGTTGGGCTTCCTCACAGGGTGCATCCGATCAGGGCACCAACGCCCAGTATAGCCAGAAAGGGGATGGTGATGGGAATGGGATATCAACGAGGTGCGGTCCGGGCCGGCCTGGCTGCGCTGCTGGCGAGCATGCTTGCCCTGCTGGGGGCCTGCGGAGCTGCGTCGTCGCCGGAAAAAAGCGCGGGAAGCGAGAAACCGCAAGTGCTCACCACCTTCACGGTGCTGGCCGATATGGCGAGCAATATTGCCGGTGAACATATGGAGGTCGCCTCGATCACCAACCCGGGCGAAGAAATTCACGATTATCAGCCCTCGCCCGGTGATATTAAACGCGCGGAAGGCGCGGATATTATCCTGTACAACGGCCTGGGCCTGGAGCGTTGGTTCGAAAAATTCGTGGAGAATTCCACCGCGGAACGCATTAACCTCTCCGACGGCATTGAGCCCGTGGCCATCGCGGAAGGCGATTACCAGGGCAAACCGAATCCGCACGCGTGGATGAGCCCGAAGAACGGCAAGCTGTACGTGGATAATATGGTCGCCGCTTTCGCGAAGGTCGATCCCGCCCACGCTGAGGATTACCGCGCCAACGGCGAAAACTACAAGAAACAACTGGATGCTATCGCCAGCGATATGGACGCGGCCCTGGCCACCATCCCCGAATCCCAGCGCGCGCTGGTGAGCTGCGAAGGCGCATTCTCCTACCTCACGCGCGATCACGGCCTGCAAGAAAAGTACCTGTGGGCGGTCAATGCCGAAGGCGCGCAAACCCCCAAGGCGAAGGCCGACCTCGAGAATTTCGTGCGCACCTCCGGGGTGCGGGCGCTGTTCTGCGAATCCACCGTGGACGACAAAATGGCGTCCGTCGCCGAAGACACCGGTGTTCCGGTGGCCGGCTTACTGTACGTCGACTCGCTTTCCGAGGCGGACGGCCCCGTGCCCACCTACCTCGATTTGCTTCGGTACGACGCCGATCTCATTACCCGCGGGCTGACCGGCAAAGCAGGTGAAGCCGCGGGCGAACCCACGAAACCGGCTGGCAAGTAAACGCTGCTCGCATATAAACACTGCTTGCAGGTGAACGCTGCTAACACGGCGGCGGTAGTCGCCATACATGCAGCTCGCAAGCATGCACAATCGCAGAAAGGCGGAGAAACGGTGGCAACACCAGCAGAAACTCCGAAATACGCTCTTGAGGTGAGCGGTGTTCACGCGCGCTACGGCTCGGTGCAGGCCCTCACCTCGGTGAGCTTCGGGCTGACCCCGGGGGTTATTTGCGCCCTCGTGGGGCAAAACGGCTCGGGTAAATCAACGCTCATGAAATCAATTATGGGATCGGTGCGCCACGGCGGGGATATTACGATCCTCGGTCAGAGCGGCGCGCGGGCCCGCAAAGCCGGCCTGGTCGGCTACGTCCCCCAAAACGAAGGCGTGGACTGGGCATTCCCGGTCAGCGTGCAAGAAGTGGTGACCATGGGCCGCTACGGCTTTATGGGTCCCACCCGTCGCGCGCGGGCCGAGGACCGCGAGGCCGTGCGCCACGCCCTCGACATGGTAGAAATGACTCCCTACGCGGATCGTCAGATCGGTTCGCTGTCCGGCGGGCAGCGCAAACGCGTGTTTATCGCGCGTGCCATCGCGCAGGGCGCCCAGCTCATGCTCCTGGACGAACCCTTCGCCGGGGTGGATAAACCCTCGGAAACCATGATTATTGCGCTGCTCCAAAAACTGGCGGCCTCCGGGGTGACCATCCTGGTCGCCACTCACGACCTGGCCGGCCTGCCCCAGCTGTGCTCCGAAGTGCTCCTCCTCAACCGCCGCGTCATTTTCCACGGCCCGGTGGCCGAGGCCATGAAGCCCGAGCACCTCATGCAGGCTTTCGGCGTCGTCCCCGATCACGGCGAACCGGACCCGGGCGCAGACCCGGCAACCGCTTTGGCCACGGACTCGGCCACAAACCCGGCTACAGACCAGGCAACAAACCCGGCCACGCAGCTGCGCAAGGCAAAGGAGAATCGCTAGTGTGGTACGAACTTTTCGTTGAAATGTGGACGCACCCGTTTATGGTGCGCGGAGCCACGGTCACCCTCACCGCGGCAATTGTGTGCGCGGTCATCAGCTGCTGGCTGGTGCTCATCGGGTGGTCGCTCATGGGCGACGCGCTCTCGCACGCGATTCTGCCCGGCGTGGTCATCGCTTATGTGCTGGGAATGCCCTTCTCCCTGGGCGCGGTTATCGCCGCCCTCATTGCGGTGGCGCTCATTTTCCTACTGCGCTCCACCTCGCGAGTCAAAGAAGACGCCTCCATGGGAGCAGTGTTTACTTTATTCTTCGCGATCGGTTTGATCCTCATCAAACTCAATCCCTCCAATGTGGACCTCAACCACGTGATCTTCGGCGACCTGCTGGGCGTCACGCGCGCGGATATGATCCAGGTGGTGATCCTGGCCCCGCTCGCGCTCGCGATTTTGCTCTTCAAGCGCCGCGACCTGACCGCCTACGCTTTCGACCCCACCCACCTGCAAGCCATCGGCATCCGGGCCCGGAGCCTCGGCGCGATTCTGCTGTTCTGCCTGGCGCTCACGGTGGTCACGGCCATGCAGGCGGTGGGCGCGATCCTCATTATCGCGCTGGTGATCGTGCCGGGCGCCACGGCGTACCTGGTCACCAACCGCTTCCGCGTCATGCTGATTTTCGCGCCGGTTTTCGCGGCGGTATGCGCGCTGGTGGGCCTGTACGTTTCGTACTGGCTCGACCTGCCCTCCGGCGCCGCGGTGGTGACGGCCCAGGGCATTATGTTCCTGGTGGTCTGGTTGATTTCCCCGCACGGTTTGCGCGGCAAGCTCGAGGGCGCGCGCACCCGCGCCGCGGTTTCTGCATAGCACGACGGCGCAGCTAGCCGGCGGCGGCCTTGCCTGCCAAGGGATGTTGCCTGCCGAGGTGCGTTGCTCAACAGGTGTGGCCCGGAACCGCGAAGGTTCCGGGCCACACCTGTTTGTAGCTGGCTTGCGCTGCTTAGCTGGGCGTTACTTAGCCATGCCGGCGCCGTGCCAGCAGACCGGTTCCCACCAAGGCGAGAGCGCCAGCCAGCAGCCACGCACTCTCCGCACCGGTGGCGGGCAGCTTCTTCTTGACGACGCGGGCGGGCTTGCTCGGCGCCGTCGGCTCGGCCGGCGCGGGCGCGGTGCTCGGGGCCGCAGGTGCGGCTGTCGGAGCAACGGTCGGTCCGGCGGTCGGGGCAGCTGTAGGCGCGACCGGAGCTGTCGGCTGGGCCGTGGGCGCTACCGTTGGGTCAGCAGTCGGAGTAACAGTCGGGTCTACCGTCGGCTCGGTGGTTGGATCAACCGTTGGATCGACAGTCGGTTCAACCGTGGGCTCCGGCGGAATCGGTGTTCCCGGGGTGAGCGTCGCGGCCTTCTGGGTGAAGCTCAGCTTCGCGGCCAGAACAGTGCTACTCCCATCGGCAAAAGTCACCTTGATCGGGAGCTCGTGAGTTCCGGTGGCAGCGTCCTTCCCCATTGTCACGGTAAGTGCGCCGTCGTTCGGATTAACCACAACATCCCAGCCCTTCGGCAGGGTCGCGCCGTCATTGAGGGCGTAAGCACCGTTTGCGCTGAGCGCGGGCGTGACCGCAGCGCCGTTCGCATCCGTGAAGCTCGGGGCGGGCACGGCCACGGTGACCGGATCCAGATTCTCGCGCGCGGCGGAGGCCGGCTGGTAAGCAGCGTTCACTGCGGTGACGGTGACCTGCGCCGTCGTGGACACAATATCTTCCACCCAGGTACCCGCGGCGTCCTGCGTTTTCACGGCGCGCTTGTAGGTGACCGGGTAGACGCCGGGCGTGGCGGTATCCACCTGGGACGCGTCGATAATCACGCGGGTGGGAATGCCGGCACCATCCGGGGCATCGTAATTTGCGGTGGAATAGGTGATGACCTGCTTCGCATCGGTGAGAGCTTGCGGATCGCGGTCGCTCGTGAGGGTGGCCAGGTCGAGGTTGCCCGCCTGCGCCGCCTGCTCCGCGAGGCCGCGGATTGTGCTCAGCTGAGCGCGGGAATTATAAGCACTGTACTGCGGAATCGTGATATCGCTGGCCTCCACAACCTTGACCAAGCGCACATGCGCGTTGGAAAGCTCCGCGGCGAGCGGGGCATAAGCGCCCTCGTTCATCGCGATGGGATTGCCCTGGGCATCCACGAAACTGGGCTGCTGGGCGGACATCCCGTAGGTGTAGACCGGCATGATCTGGGCAGCGGTTGCCCCGACCGAGTAGCCCTTATCGCGAATCGCATCCCGAATCGGCATGAGGTCGATCTGGTAGGAATTCACCGTGGCGGTCGAAATCTTCGAGATCATGCTCTCGTAGCCCTCGCATTGCGAGCGCAGCCCATTGGCGTAGGTGGCCTGGTACTGCAGGTTGAAACCATCAGCGAAGGGAACCTTCTTCGCGGCATCCACATCCCGGTGCTTCACCGTGGGCATGGCCTGCTGCACGGCAAGCGGGACCTGGGTGAAGGGGCCGGAGAGGTCGCTGTAATTGGCGGCATCGGATTTTTCCACCGCCACGAACTTACCGGTGGTGCCGTGCTGGCTGGCCGCGCCGCCATTATCGAGCTCGGTGAGCGGAGTGAAACCGCGGAAGCGGATAATCCGCATATAACCCTGCGGCTTCTTCGACATGGCTTCGCCGTAGTCGGTTCCCGAGAGGGTGAGGGTGTGGTTCTTGAGCGAGGCCACCGGCATCAAACCCTTGACCGTGGCAACATCCTGATTGAACTTGAGCGGGACGTCCAGGGTGATCACATCATCCGGGCCGGTAGAAGCCGGGAGAGTGCCGCGGAGCCACACCGTTGCCACGTTATCCCAGTCCGCATCGGTCATCATATCGAGGGTCTTTTGGGTGCCGTCCTTGAGGATGAGCCAGATGGTGACCTTGGTGGACACGTCCGAGTTTGCGAAGAATTCTTTGAGCTTGGGGCCGTCCACAACGAAACCTGAAGCGGCGACCGGGGCGCCGGAGGTGTCGTAAGCAGCATTGCCATCCATCCAGCCCACCTGGTAATTGAGTCCGTAGAGCGGGGAGGTGGTGTTATTACGCACCTGGATGCGCGCGGTGAGCTCGGTGGTTTTGGTGAGGTCGATGAGGTTATTACGCATGCAATCGAGGCGGTTGCCCGGATCCTGCTGAGGGTCGGCCGGCATCGGGAAATTATTCGAAACCGAGCCGTCGGCGGCGCGCAGTTGCATGCCTACGCTGAATTTTGCGTCTTTACCGTTCTTATCTTGCGGGGTGATGAGGCTGCCGTCACCGACTGCCAGGCCCGAAACGATGGCCGGGCTGGGGTTATCCGCGGTGGGAACGTCCGCCACGGCGAGCGGGGCTACGATTCCGCATCCCAGGACCGTGAGGGCGGATAGTGTTCCGACGGCGAGCTTGCGCATCTTTGCCATGATGTCCTATCCAGAGTTGTGGTTACTTATGCTTCTAACCCTAAATGAAATTTAGTGTTAGTTAAAGTGATCGCGGTAGGACAATGTTCAAGTGGTGCGAGCTGGGTGGAGGGCTGGCACGGGGAGGGGCTGGGTGGGGCTGGGTGCGAATCGGCGGTGCTGTGCGAAAAGGAGGCGTGAAGCGGGTGTGCGTCGTCGTAAAAAGGTATAAACTCAAATTATTGAGGTGACAAACTTCGCGCAAGGGTGCGGGGAAAGGGGTCGCCTCGGGTGTCGCGATATTCGCGAGAAGGGTGCACGATCATGGGCGTTATTCGGGGCGTGACGGAAGAAGATATTCTCGCGTTTCTTCGCGAGCACGGCATCGAGGCTGGCGCGAACTACCTGGTGGTGCGCAAGTATCGCGGTCTCCTGGGGGGGATCGGCAAGCTCCTGGTGTCGAACCTGTGGAATGCGATTGACGCGGCGGTGATCCGGGTGCTGGTGGTGACCGATGCCGAGTTTATTGTGATCAATCCGGAGGGGAAGGCGGGGCTGTCGCATATATCGCGGGCGGACGGCGAGCGTTTCCGGCGGTACCCGTGGGAGAGTGTGGTCGATTTTCATGTGGAGCGCAAAGCCACTACCGCGCTTATTAGTTGGACCGCGGAGGGCAAGGCGCAGACCTGGGAAGCGGATATTACCCATCCGGGAGTTTTCAGCTTCAACCCGGTCAATTTGCCGGCTTTCCTGAAGCATTCGCGTTAGGTTGGTTTTGCGGCCGGGCTTGGGGCTTCGGGCTTGAGCGTGGAAAAAGAAATTGCTCCCCACCGGGATTTTGGTCACCGAGGAGGAGCTTCGCGCGCTCGAAGGGATTCGAACCCCCGACCTTCTGATCCGTAGTCAGATGCTCTATCCACTGAGCTACGAGCGCACAGTCACGAGGTGGCTACCACAAGCTCCTCAATAAAAAATTGAGGAGGCGAGCGATTAACCCGCCTCGTTTTGCGACAGATAAGAGTTTACCGCGTTCCCCGGCGAGAGCAAAATCTACAGGCCAGGTGCGTTATGTTTCACATCCGGCCTGGCTGGGTCTGCGGTCAGTGCTGGGTAGTGGTGGCAGGTGTGCTGGCTGGCTGTGTGGGCGCATTCAACCGGACTTAGCCAGAAAGCTCCCACGATCTTGCGCGATCAATGCTATTGTATGTACAAAGTAATGTTGATTGCGCGTAATAGGGTGGTTGTGGTGGCAAATGTATCTTTCCGGACGGATGATGAAACGAAGGCCCAGGCGGCGGAGTTATTCCGTGATCTTGGGTTGGATATGAGTTCTGCCATCAATATGTTTTTGCGGCAGTCGATTGCCAGCAACGGCATTCCGTTCACGCCGCATCGCGGGAACTCGGCCAGTGCCGTGGCGAGAGCTGAAGTTGAGTCCCGCACCGGCGCTTCGTTTGGTAGCGTCGCTGAGCTGATGGCGGATCTCAATGAGGCTGACTAGCGTCTTTCGTACAAATCAGTTCAAGCGTGACGCCAAGGCGCTGTTCAAGATGATCCGGCAAGCATACTGCCGTCCCCTGTCCCCGAGGCCTGGCTCGATTAGGTAAGTGCTGCGCATGCTAACCTTCGTGTACGGCTCCGTGTATGGCTGCCTTATCCTGCGCTCTTTGCGCGATTTTGATCTGAATAGGAGTGGCGGCAGCTTTGACAAGATCCGGATCGGTGATGAGCCGTTCGGGATCAATGTCGGCGTCGCTTTCAATTTCGGCGAGTAGTTCTGCGTCTGTTCTCATTGTTAGAAGCCTTTCCATTCGAGAACTTCCGCTCGACATCGAGCCGTCATCGCGTGAAAATGTCCCGCAGTCCATTGCCCAGGGGCATATATTGAAGAACATCTTGACGCCGACCGGGTTGATCCTCTCGCTGCCAGTGTTGGGTAGCCGGGGGCAGGTAAAAAGTAGGAGCCAGCTATCCCCTCGGTGGGGGAAGAGGATCCCTGACCCTCTTTTCGCCGGCATCTCAATACTATCAGCGTGTAAATCTATCCCACAGCCCCGAACGGAGGCGCTGTTCCTCAAACCGCCCCTTTTATTTTCGTCGCGCACCCCGGTTTGGGGGTACAAATCCACACCCCGGGTTGTACCCCCAAAAGTACCCCCGGAGTACCCCTAAAGACCCCTAAAGACCCGTAAAGAACGGCAACCGGACGAGCGTCCCGCGACCCTCTGGACCCCGACTTTTCCGCATGGTGGCAACAAAAAACTAGCCCTCAGGCCGATTTCTCAATCTGAGAGCTAGATCACATGCGGAGAGTAAGGGATTCGAACCCTTGGTGCGGGGTCGCCGCACAACGGTTTTCAAGACCGTCTCATTCGGCCGCTCTGACAACTCTCCAGGCAGCGCCGCCCACGCGGGCTGCAAAAGGCTAGTTTAGCGTAGTTTCGCGCGCTACCGCACCCGCCTGGATTCTAAATCGGAATGCCAACAGCGCTGCGGTGCTATCTATAGCGCCGCCACCTACACCACCGGCGCCGCCACCTCGAGCTCCGGCCCGAACGTGCCCGCGGTTCCAGAGTGCCCGACTAGTTCAAACTCCCCCACCGGCGTGAACTCCGGCAGCAGGATGCGTTCCATCAGATGCGCATCCATATCCGCCGAGTGGTTGCCGGAATGGGTCATGCCGGTGTCTTCAAATCCCTGGCGAGCGTAGAAGCCGCGCAGCGGCCCCACGCAGTCCAGGCGCACCCGGTCGTAGCCGTAGGTCACGGCCAGCTGAGCCATCGCGGCCAGGATCGCCCGCCCGGCGCCCTTCGCCGCAACGGCCGGATTGGCCATGAGGGTGTGCAGGTAGAGGGCGGGCATATCGTCGAACCAGATGAGCGGGTCGGAATGCAGGGCCCGCACCGCGGCGGTGATGGTGCCGTCAGCCGCGCGCAAAGCCCAGAATTCGCCGGCGTCTACTTGCTCAGCGATCTTCCACACCGGCAGCGAGCCGAGGGGCCATTGGCTGTTGCCGGCGGCGGCCATAGTTTCTTCGATGGTGCGGCGGATGGTGGCGAGGGTAGGGATGTCCTCACGCGTGCACCGGGTTAGGCGAGTCAGTTGAGTGGTCATGAGAGTCGTCGTCCTCCGCAACTCGGTCCCACAGGGGAAATTCGGTCAGGAATTAGCCAGCGCTTGGTATGCATCAGGCAAACATGCGCTGCTGTTAGGTTAGGTTGGGGGTGGCGTCGTCGTACTGGACGAAACACCGGGGGTGTCACGCGGTCATGGGCCGCTGAACCTCAGCGTAAAACAAGAAAAGTCTTCAGTGCAAGCTCTAGTAACGGTCAAGAATCGGTATCGTTGCTGTACGCGAACAGCTGGAAACGCGGGTGGTACCTCCCGGCCTCGCTTGCTGCACACAGGATTTTACACAGCGCGGCGGCCGTGTCAAAACGTGGTGTGCACCACCGGCACGTGCCTCCGTTTCAAGAAGGGCGACGACGCCGCGCCTACCGCCCACCAGCCCTGTTATCCCGCGGAAAAGTGCACGCCAGCAGCCCAGCGCCCGGCCCGCGGCATTAAGTCTGACAACCGCATAGGATGGTGCCATGACTTCACTACATAAGGACCCGCACAATGATCGTGCGCAGGCCACCGCGCCCGGCGCTGGCGCCGCGGCTGGCCGTTCGGCCCGCGCGCTCGTCACCCGTACCGCCGACCGTGATTTCCGCATCCCGGCTGTGCTGCATCGGGATAACCAGCTGACCGTCTTCTTCGATGAACGCCCGCATCCGAGCGGGGATTTTGATTGGGAAAACCTGGGCGGCGCCATGGCTGCCGACCTGCCCAATCCCAATCGGATTTGCTATATCACCGCTGAGCTGCCCGCCGATGCGGGGGCGAGCGCCGCGGACGCGGGCGCTTCTGCCGCAGGCACGCCGCTGCGCGCGCAGGACCTCGACTTTTCCGCGCCGCGCCCGGTTCCGGGAACGCCGGCGGTGTGCGGGGATCCGTGCGTGGCCGGCGCGCCTATGCGCAGTGCTACCGGCGCGGATCCCGCAGCGCCAACCGCCGCCGGGAGCGCCGCCGGGAACTCTGATGGCAACGACGCCGGCATTACCCTGGCCTACGCCGCCTCGGAAGAAATCGGCTACTTTGGCTCGCGTTTCGCTGGGCCGCGCCTGGAAGCCTGGATTGCCTGGGGGAGCAGCCTCGACTCGCTCAGCCATAGCCGGGTGGATGACCAGCTCTATAGCGAGCTGCGCTGCGATGGCCTCTTCGCCACCTCCGGCTCCACGCCGCTGCTGGGCGATACCGCGCTCCTGCCGTATGTCACGAACCGCGGCGGGGAAGCCGTGATCTACGTGGTGCACGTGCGCGCGGGTCAGATTGTGGCGATTTCCGAACCGATCCTCCCGGTCGGCACCCCGGGCCTGGACGAAACTACCCTCGAAGTGAGTGGCGGCGAGGTCATCGCGAATATTCGCCTCCAGGGCCGCGGCGGGCGCGTGGTGGCGCGCTCGAGCGACGGCCTGACCTGGTCCGCGCCGCAGCCCCTCAGCCTCCCCGATCCGGGTTGCAATGCCAAGCTCATCACCTGCGGAGATGGCACCATCCTCATCCACCCGCATTCGGATACCGCGCGGGAGAACGGCGCTATTGTCGACGACGCCGGACGCCTGCTCCGCTCCCTGGGCCCGGGCGAATTCGGTTACTCCGACGCGGTGTGGCTTTCGGATAGCCTCGCCGTCGTTTTTGAACGCGAGAACTCTCTCTACCTCGACCTTATCCCGGGCAGTGAACTGCGCTAACTAAGCTGGGAACGTACCCGCGCGCCGCGCCACGCAACGGGGCCGGGTGAGCTGGAAATCCAGCCCACCCGGCCCCGGTTTGTATCTCGCTTCTCGCGCCGCGAGGTGCTTCTCGGCGCGAGGCGCTACGTGATGCGAAGGTGCTGCATCACCGCGGCGCTACCTCAGCGAGATGAGGTGTTGCCTCAATGGGATGAGATGCCTCTGCGCGAAGCGGGAAGCGCTTAGCGCCGCACGCCAGGCGTGTCGATGCCGTCGCCGTCCCAGTCACCGATGATGAGCTGATCGCCGGGCTTGCCGTAGGCGACGCTCATCACGGTATTGCCCTGCGCATCAGCGGTGTAGATGACGTTGCCGCGGCGCACCCCAACGGTGTCCACGCCGTCGCCATCCCAGTCACCCACGATGACCTCATCGCCCACGCGGCCGAAGCTGAAGACCGCGTCCGCGTTTCCGGATTCCAGGGAGTTCTTCACGAAGAACTGGTTGCCGCGCACCGCCGCGAAAGTCGCGACGCCGTCGCCATCCCAATCGCCGGAGATGAGGGTATCGCTGGCCTTGCCGTAGGCGATAACGCTATCGGCGTTACCGCTGGTCAGCGAGTTCTTCACGAACACCTTATTGCCGCGGATAACCGCGAAGGTGGACTTGCCATCGCCATTCCAGTCACCCACCGCGACCTTGTCGCCGGCCTTGCCGTAGGAGAATACGGTGTCGGCGTTGCCGCCGCCCAGGGAGTTCTTCACGAAGAACTGGTTACCGCGGCGCACGGCCACGGACTTGCGGCCGTCTCCGGTCCAATCGCCCACGAGGAGTTCGTCGCCGGCGCGCCCATAGGAGAAGACGAGATCAGCAACTGTGGATGTCCACGAGTTCGAGAGGAAGTTGGAGTTTCCGTTGGATTCGGGAACCGCCGGTTCGCTCGGCTCCGGGCTAGGAGTCGGGCTCGGGTCCGGAGTACCGGGCGTCGGATCGGGCGAAGGCGCCGGCTTATCGGGCGTCGGATCGGGCGAAGGCGCCGGCTTATCGGGCGTCGGATCCGGCTTGGGGCTCGGGTCCGGAGTACCCGGAGTCGGCTCAGTACCCGGCGTCGGATCCTCGGTACCGGGCGTCGGGCTGGGCTCGGGGCTCGGCTCCACGCAGGTATCGGACACATCCGTCATCTTGTACACGGCGATTTCCGCAGCGGAGGCCAGGGAATCGGCGGTGCGCCCGTAGGTGCCGGTAATGCGCAGGCGCAGGAACTGGGTGTCCTTAGCGTCCACGAAGAAGGTTGCCGGCTCCGGCGAATTCTCGAAGGTGCCTTCGGCAATCTTCACCGCGCTCGCAGCATCCTTACCGGCCCACAGTTCCGCGGAGCGGATGCGGCCGTTATCCCCGCCGGCGCTGCGCGGATGTACATCCACCCGGCCGATATTCTCAGCCTGGGGCAGGGCCAGATCAATATCCAGCGGCAGCTTAATCGTGGAGCTCCACGGGCTATGCCAGATAGTGTTGAGGTCCCCGTCGAAGAGGTTATCGGTGCCGTTATCCTCCCGGGCGGTTTCCGCCGCCACCTCGTTAGCGAGCTTCACGCCCGGCACGTAGACCGGCCGCGATTCGCATTCGCGGTTGATGAGGGTGACCTCGGCGAAACCATTGGCCGCCACCTTGTCACCGGAGGTGATGAGGAAGGGGATGGTCTGGTTACCGTCACCGGCCAGCACCTTCGCACCGATGGTCACCGGCACCTGCACAACGCGGGTCTCCCCGGCCTTGAGGGTGCCCAGCTCCACAGCTTCGGCTTCCCAACCGGCGGGCAGCTCACCGGGGGTGGCCACCACGCCAGCAAGATCCTCGCTGCCCATATTGGTTACCGACAGCGGAATCGTGGACTTACCGCGATATACCTTGGCGTTCTCCGCGGGTACCGCGGAAACAGGCAGGGAGTTCAGCCAATCCAGGGTGAAATGCGCGTAGAGCATGTCATTGTTATCGCCCTCGTAGAAGATGCCATACCGGCCATCATCCATGGCCCACATCGTGGAGTACGACATGGCACCTTGCTTGAACTGCTTACCAACTGACCACGTGCGTCCGTCGTCGTACGAAATACGCACGAGGCCGTTCGAACGCGAGGTCGCGGACGACGAAGAATAAAGCAAAATCTTCGCCTGTGCGCTGCCTTCCGGTGCGTTCGGGAACGCGCGGATAATCGAGGCGTTATTGCGCGGGTCGGGCAGCTGCCATTCGACCTGCATCGGGGTGTAGGTCTGGCCGCCGTCCTTCGAGAAGGCGACCTTGCGGGCCATAATGCCGTCCGAAGAACGCGAGTTGAGCATGACGGTGCCGTCGGAGAGCTCCACGACCTTGTTTTCGTCCATATTGCCGTACACGGGTGCGCCGGGGGTCCAGGTGGCGCCGTTATCGTCCGAGTAGACGGAGACGGCGGCGTAGCCCTTACCGTTCGGCATGGTCATCGTGAACTGCTGGATGAGGCGGCCCTTATGCGGGCCGTACTTGAGCTGGATGCCCGCGCCGGAGGCCGCGAAGCGGGAGCGAATATTCTCATCGAAGGTGATGTCCTTGGTGATGAGGCGCGGCTTGGACCAGGTTTGGCCGTTGTCATCCGAGTAGACCACTTGCGCGTGCAGGGCCCGCCGGTTATCCGGATCGGTGCCCGGCTGGGAATCCTGGAAACGCACATCGTAAGAGAACACCGAGAAGAGGAAAATACGGCCGGTTTCTTCATTCACCACGAAGGAGGGATCGGAGAAGCCGTACTTATCGGCATCGCGGATATGCCCCTTGCCCTGCAGGATTTCCTCCGGTGCCGTCCACGACTTTCCGTTGTCCTTGGAGATGCGGAGAGTGATGTGGTTCGGGTTGGGGGAGTCCATGCAGGAATCCGGGCGGCCGTCATAAGCCGCGAGGATCCAGCCGTTATTCGCCTGGGCGAGGGCCGGGATGCGGTAGCAGTAGTTGTCCTTATCCCCGGCGCGCGCCAGGCGCACGGTTTCCATATCCCCACGTTCGGTGGGGACGGTGGCCGGGTCAGGCCGCTTGCCGATCTCTTCGTTGATCACCTTGATGGCGGGCAGTTCAGCGCGGATATTATCCTGAAGCACCCGTGTGCCCTCGCGATCCTCGGTAGCGCGGAAGACCACATAAGGGGTGAAGGTGCCCTTCTTTGCGTCTTCTGCCGTTACTTTGTAGGTGATCGAGGAGCAACCCTGGGTATCGCCAGCCCGCAAATCACCCCAACGGCAGTTGGGCCTTTCCGTGGTGAGGAACCGGGAAAGGTTGGACTGGTAGGGGAAAGCGGTGATCGTACGATCAGAAATATTCGTATAGGTAACCTTGAAGTTCAGTTCCTGGCCGATACGAACGGTGTTTCCGCCGTCATCGGTGCGTTCGAACTTCACTGTCATGTACTTCTGTGCTTCGGGAACCTCGCCTTCACGATTAACGAGTTGGGTCGACGTCGCAGCGTTGACTCCTACCTTGCCCTTCGCGTTAATGACGAAGTTGACAGTAATAGGTTCCGAGTTCGCAGGTGCGTAATCGGCGATGGTTACAGGAATGTTGACAAGGCGGCTCTCCCCGGCGGCTAGCTTTCCGATCCGTACCGGTTCGGCAGACCATCCACGCGGGAGCTTTCCGGGCGTGAGAACGGGATCGGGAATTTCCGCAGTGCCCTTGTTCGTCACCCGCATCTTGAGAGTTGCCTCTCCGCGGTTAACGACCGTGGGTTCCGGAGTGCTCGTGATCGGGAGCGCGTCGAGCCAGTCTAGCCCGAAGTGGGCGTAGAGCATGTCATTGTTGTCACCTTCGAAGAAGATGCCGTACTTGCCATTATCCAGCGCCCACATCGTGGAGTAGGCCATAGCACCCTTCTTGAACTGCTTGCCTACCGACCAGGTTTTTCCGTCGTCGTACGAAATACGAATGAGGCCGTTGGAACGCGACCGGGCCGACGAGGAAGAGTAGAGCAGGATCTTCGCTTCGTCGCTACCCTCTTCGGCATCAGGGAACGCGCGGATAATTGAGGCGTTATTGCGTGGGTCGGGCAGCTGCCACTCCACCTGCATAGGCGTGTAGGTTTCGCCTCCATCATGCGAGTACGCAACCTTGCGCGCGAGCGTACCGTCTGAGGAACGCGAGTTGAGCATCACGGTGCCGTCGGAGAGCTCCACGACCTTGTTTTCATCCATATTTCCGTAGACAGGCTCTCCGGGCTTCCAGGTGTCGCCATTGTCGTCGGAGTACACAGACACCGCCGCGTAACCGCGACCCGGGACGGTCATGGTGAACTGCTGGATGAGCCGATCCTTGTGGGGACCGTACTTGAGCTGAATACCCGCGCCGGAAGCGGCAAAGCGGGAACTAATAGCGTCATTGAAGGTGATGTCTTTGGTGATGATGCGGGGCTCAGACCAGGTTTCTCCGTTGTTGTCCGAGTAGGACACTTGCGCATGCAGAACATTGCGCGCCTTAGGATCAGTGCCGGGCTTGGAATCCTGGAAACGCACATCGTAGGAGAAGACGGAGAAGAGGAAAATGCGTCCGGTTTTCTCATTCACCACGAAGGACGGGTCAGAATAGCCGTACTTATCGGGGCTATTGAGGTGGCCCTTGCCCTTCAAGATCTCCTTGGGTTCAGTCCAGGACTTTCCGTTGTCCTTGGAAATACGCAGGGTGATGTGGTTGGGGTTGGGGGAGTCCATGCAGGAATCGGGCCGGCCGTCGTAGGCCGCGAGGATCCAACCATTATTTGCCTGGGCGAGAGCTGGAATGCGGTAGCAGTAATTCGGCTTATCTCCCGCACGAGCCAGAGGCACGGTTTGCATATCCTGGCGATCAGTGGGAATAGTAGCCGGATCTGGTTCCTTAGGTGCCTGTTCATTGATAAGGGTTACCGACTTTAGTTCTTTCCGGATTCCATCTTGGAGAACTTTCTTGCCGGCGGTATCGGCTGTGGCGCGGAAAACTACGTAAGGGGTGAAGCTGCCGGTCTTCGCAGCTTCGGCGGTCACCGTGTAGCTAATGCTGGTGCAGCCTTGGGTTTGACCGGGGCGCAGATTTCCCCAACGGCAGTTCGGTCGTCCGGTAGTGAGGAAACCGGATAGATTCGAATCGTACGGGAAGGCGGTGAAGGTCTTGTCCTTCGTCAGATTTGTGTAGGTCACCGCAAAAGTCATCTTTTGGCCGATGCGGAGCTCGTCCCCGTTGTTGTCAGTACGCTCAAATGTCACCGACATAAGTTCGGGCGCCGAAGTTTCTGAAGCGCTCGGTTTTTCCGCCTCCGAAGCTTCGGTGCTCTCGACTGCTCTCTCAGTAGTCTCGGCGGCTCTATTAGTAGGTTCAAGTTGAGCTTTCGCTGTTTTCTGGCGTGCTCTCCGCGGCGAGAGCCTTGACGTGCCTGATTCTAATTCGTCAGCAGTGAGGGCCGGCTGCGCAGTCTCGAGGACTTCCGCTGCCTGAGGTTCGGGCTGCGGGGGCGTTTCCCCCGGGCTGGCCCACGCTGTCAACGGCGTGACCGTGAGAGCAACCGTGGCCGACAGTGCCACGAATGCACTCCACCCACGCCGGGCGCGAGGAGTTGACATTGTGCTGTTACCTTTCTGGCAGACATCATCGTCTCGTCTGACGCTATTGTCAGACAACAACGAAAATAGCACAGCAACTCCGCGCTTGGAAAGTTATTGTCAGACAATAATGCCCAGTGGAACAGCGTTCCGGTCACATAAAGCAGCGTTTCGAGCGCACGGAACGTCGTTGTGGTCATGCTGTGGAACGTCGGTTGGTCGCGCGAAATATCGTTTCAGTACGGGTCGCGGCCGCGGTGGGTCCATTTCTCCGCACTTCGGTACGACGGCGCAGCTCAGTCGGCACGTACTTCCGCGATGAAGTTCAATGCCCCGGTAAGAATATCTGACATGGCTAGATAGCGCTCCACCGGGGCTCCGCTACAAGCCTATCGGGATGGGAACACCGAAACAATGATTCCGGGCTAATAGGGGTGCGTAGTGCAAACTCAGAGCGGAAATCTGGCCAAAATGGTGCGTAGATTTGCATCCTGTTGTGGTGGGGCTACCGGCCGCAAACAGAGATCCAGCCCACTCCCGACCGAAGTCGGGGCGGGCTGAACGATTATGTATATTCTAGCCAACTATGGGATCCATGGACAAGATGTGCATCCTGAGCCGTACGGGGCGTGTAGTGTGCGTTAGAGACATGAAATCGCCCCGAAACGGTACTCTCCCGCACACTTTGTTTCGCCTGATGCCGGGACACCGGCATCCCGCCTCACAACACCCCGGAAACCCGCGATGTCGGATCCGCAATATCGGCAAAGGAGGCGGCCCGCTGTGCCCGCGCGGCAATATCAGCGGCGCGCTCGGCTCGTTCGGCCCGCTCAGCCTCGCGCTGCTGGGCAGCGGCCTGAGCGGTCAGCGCCTCCGGCGGCGCTTCCGGATCCTCACAATCTCCGAGCGCACTTTCCGCACTTTCCGCGCCGCTTCCCCCGGACCCCTCCGAACTCCCGGAATTCGCCCGCTGCTGGGCGGCTTCGTGCCGGTCAATAATCATATTGAGGGGCCGGTAGTGGTCAATGACCGCCCCGCGATACGCGAAAATATCACCATCTTCGGCGGCCTGAATAATACGTTTATGCGCCTGAGCGGTTTCTAGGAGAAGTTCGTCGACGTCGTCGTTTAAATCGCGCAGCGCAATAGAGTGCACCACCCACAGTGCCGTGACCATCTCCAACGCGACCTCGTTATCGAGCGCGGACGTCATCGCAATATGGAATTCAATATCTTCGTGCTGGAAGTTTTCCCCGCGCAGCGCTTTTTCGGTCATCCGCGCCACGATGTCGTGCAGATTATCGTGATGGGTGCCCGACAGTGCCCGCACCACACCTTCCGCCATCCCCAGGTCCAGGTATTCGCGCAGCTGAGCCACGCTTTCCACCGCACCTGTGCCCGCACCGGCCCGCGCGGAGGAGCGCAGCAGCAAGGATTCAACCAGCGGGGAGAGTGACATATTCGCCACCTGGGTGCCCTTCCCGCGCTGCGAGGTGACAATATCCAGCGCGGCCAGCTTGGACAGCGCCTCGCGCACCGAGGAGCGCGAAACCCCCAGCTCGCGGCACAGCTCCGCTTCGGTGGGGAGCTTCGCGCCGGGTTGCAGGCGTTCTTCAATAATTCGCTGTTTCAAAGCGTCCATGACCAAATCGGCGCGATCCGAGCCGGAACGGGGGTGGCCGCCGGTGACCCGCATAGCGCCCTGCGTGGCATGTGACTGCGCGTCGTCGGGCATCATGACACCTAAGGTATCGGAAAACGGATGTTTTCAAAAGATGTGCGCAGGAATATTGAATAGGGTCACGTTACGCGTGGTATCGCGCAGGAACGACGACGCCGCACAGCTGCCCACGCACCCATATCTCAGGTTCATCACAAATTGGTCACAGTTTGCTCACAAGCCAGATATCGGGCTTGCACAAAGTTGTCAGACAATCTAGAGTCATAGCTACGCGACGCTAAAGATGGTTGTCGCACGCGAAAAAATAGCGGAAATTCGGCAGTGAATTTCCGGAAGAACTCAAAGGAGAGGACACTTCAATGACACGCATGAAGTGGGGCGCCAAGGCCACGGCCGTGCTGGCCGCTGGTGTGCTGGCGCTGTCCGGCTGCGGTGGCGGTGGATCTGACACCGGCAAGAGCGGTGGAGATGCACCCGAGAAGGCCGCAGTTCCCTCGGGACAGCCGGCAAAGGGTGGCACCATTCGCGCGGCGGCCGCCTACGAATCCAATAACTACCATCCCTCGTCCACCTCGTCCGCGCTGGCAACCGGCGCGAATATGCACGTGGTGGAGGGCCTGTACGAACTGGATTACCACGATTACAAGCCCTACCGCGCCCTGGCGAAGGAAGATGCTCCCACCAAGGTGACCGATACCCAGTACGAAGTTTCGCTGCGTGATGGCGCGAAGTTCTCGGACGGCACCCCGGTGACCACGGACGACGTGGTCAAGTCCTTCGAGCGGTCCACCGCTGAAGGCAATATCTACCTGCCGATGCTGAGCTTCATTGACAACGTGCAGAAGAAGGATGACACGACCGTCACCATCAACCTCAAGCACCCCTTCTCGCTGGTCAAGGAGCGCCTGGCCCTCGTCAAGATCGTTCCCGCCTCGATGAGCGATGATGATCTGACCGCCAAGCCCGTGGGTACCGGCCCGTGGAAGTACGACGAGATCACCAGCGCCCACATCAAGTTCTCCCCGAATGAGAACTACAACGGCCAGTTCCCGGCCACCGCGGAAGCGATGCAGTGGGAGATCCTCAAAGACGACACCGCTCGTACCACCGCTTTCCAGCAGGGCACCGTCGATGTTATCGAAGCTGCCCCGGCCGATGCCGAAGCTCTGATCAAGGGCGCCGGCGGCGTGATCGACGCGGTTCAGGGCTTCAACCTGCCCTTCCTGCTCTTCAACACCAAGAAGGCTCCGCTCGATAACAACAAGGTGCGCCAGGCGTTCTTCTATGCCATTGACACCGACAAGCTCATCTCCAACGCCCTTTCGGGCAACGCGAAGGCCGCCAAGTCCTTCCTTCCGGAGAACCACCCGAACTTCCACGAAGCTTCCACGGTCTACACCTACAACCCGGAAAAGGCCAAGGAACTCCTCAAGGAAGCCGGTGTTGAGAACCTCGACATCAAGCTGCTGACCACCGATCACCCGTGGATCACCGCTCTGGCTCCCCAGATCAAGAACGACCTGGCTGCCGTCGGTATCAACGCGACCATCGAATCCCAGGCTTCCTCGGCTCTCTACGCCAATAACCTGGACGTGGACAACCCGACCTTCGATGTCACCCTGGCCCCCGGCGACCCCTCGGTCTTCGGTCAGGACCCCGACCTCCTGCTCAGCTGGTGGTACGGCGATAACACCTGGACCAAGAAGCGCACCCAGTGGGGCGGCTCCGAGAAGTTCAAGGAACTGCATCAGTACATGGACAAGGCCGTCACCCTCGAAGGCGACGCCCAGCAGCAGGAATGGAACAAGGCCTTCGACCTCGTTGCCGAAGAAGTTCCGCTCTACCCGCTCTTCCACCGTCAGATGCTGACCGCGTACTACCCGGACAAGGTCACCAACTTCTCCCCGATTTCGACGACCGGCCTTGATTTCATCAACGCTGGCTCCGCGGCTGGAAAGTAAATAATCCCGTGAATCAGCGCTGACGACACGCGCGGCGCTGGCTCAAAGAACACACGGTAATGCGAGGGCCGGGGGTGGTGTAAACCCCACCCCCGGCCCGAGCTTTGCCCAAATACTCCCCTATACTCAACGCGGGGCACCGCAGCCCCGAGGAGATATCGCAGTGAACAACCTTCTCAGACTCATCGGGCGCCGCCTGCTGGTGCTCCCGATCATGGTTCTGGGCGTTGCCTTCCTCGTCTTCTTCCTGATGTCCTTCTCTAAGATCGATCCGGCCTACTCGGCCCTCGGTGAAGGTGCATCCCAGGAAGCCCTGGAAGCCTATCGTGACACCATGGGACTCAATGATCCCTGGCTCGCTCAGTTCTGGAACTTCCTCGTCAACTTCGTGCAGGGTGACCTCGGCACGTATGGCGCCAACCAAGCTTCGGTGGCCGAACGTGTGGGTGAGGCCTTCCCCATCACCATGCAGCTGACCTTCCTCGGCCTTATTATCGCCGTCATTCTCGCGTTCGTCTTCGGTGTCCTCGCCGCGCTCTACCGCGACAAGTGGCCCGACAAGATCATCCGCGTCTTCTCCATCGCCTTCATCGCGACGCCGTCCTTCTGGCTGGCCGTCCTCATGATCCTGGCGTTCTCCGTCAATATGCCTCTGCTTCCGGCATCCGGTGCCCTGCCGCCCTTCGGTGAAGACCCGGCCGGCTGGCTGGCGCGCATGGCGCTGCCGGCTATCGCCTTGGGCGTCCCGGTGGCCGGTTCCCTCACCCGTGTTATTCGTACCTCGATGGTGGAGGAACTGGATAAGGATTACGTGCGTACCGCTATCGGTGCGGGTATCCCCAAGCGCGTGGTGGTGTCCCGCAACGTGCTGCGCAATGCCCTGATCTCCCCGGTGACCGTGCTCGGCCTGCGTATCGGCTACCTCATGGGTGGCGCTGTGGTTATTGAAGTTATTTTCAACCTGCGCGGCATGGGTATGGCCATCCTCGAAGGCGTCCAGCAGAACTACCCCCTCCTGGTGCAGGGCGTGGTCCTCGTGGTGGCCCTGGCCTTCATCGTCGTCAATATTGTGGTTGACATGCTTTATGTGCTGATCAACCCGCGTATCCGGGAGGTCTAAATATGAGGCGTAAACTCACGGAAAAGATGGAACGCCCGGGCGTCCGGTTCAAGCGTTTCCGCAATATGACTCGCGGCGCCCAGTTGTGCGTCGTCGTTCTGGTGCTCATCGCCCTCGCGGCCGTTTTCGCACCCCTTATTTCCCCGCACGATCCGCAGGCCATTGAAGTGGCCCGTCAGGCACCCAACGGTGATTTCCTCTTCGGTACTGACGAAAAGGGCCGTGACATTCTCTCCCGCATGATCTACGGTGCCCGCTACTCGCTGGTCATCGGCTTCGCCGCCACCGCTTTCGCGCTCTTCTTCGGTGCGATCTTCGGTGCGCTGGCGGCGGTATCCCGCAAGTGGATTTCCGAAGTGATCATGCGCTGCATGGACATCATCATGTCCTTCCCCGGCATCGCGCTGGCCGCGGTGTTCGTCTCCGTATTCGGTAATACCCTGCCCGTCATTATTATGGCGATCGGCTTCCTTTACATTCCGCAGATCACCCGCGTGGTGCGCGCGAATGTCATGAGCGAATACGGTGAAGATTACGTGCGCGCGGTCATCGTTTCCGGCGCGCGGGCCCCCTGGATCCTCGTCAAGCACGTGGCGCGCAACTGTATCGCCCCGGTCATGGTGTTCACCACCGTGCTCGTGGCCGATGCGATTGTTTTCGAAGCCTCGCTGTCCTTCATCCAGGCCGGCATCGCCGAACCCACACCCACCTGGGGTAATATCCTCGCCGACGCTCGCGGCGGCGTGCTCCTGGGCCGGTGGTGGCAGGCGCTCTTCCCGGGCCTGGCCATTATGATCACGGTGCTCTGCCTCAACATCCTCTCCGAAGGTCTCACGGACGCCATGGTGGCGGCCCCGAAGGCCGCGGCCGTTCCCGATAATGTGGACGCGAACGCCAAGCGCGAAGAGGACCGCCTCCTCGTGGACCCGGTGGCCGCTTACGCCGCCCAGCACGATGCGCTGGTCCAGCGCCTGGAGGAACTACGCCAAGCCGAAGAACGCCGCAGCGACCGCTTCGAACCCACCTCGCAGGAGGCCCCGGTTATCGAAGTGCGCGACCTGTGCATCAAGTTCCCGCGCCACGGCGATGTCAATGTGGTGGACCACGTGTCCTTCAATGTGCGCGCCGGTGAAACTATGGGCCTCGTGGGTGAATCCGGGTGCGGTAAGTCCATTACCTCCCTGGCGATTATGGGCCTGCTCGATAAGTCCGCCGATATTAGCGGTGAGATCATGTTCAACGGGCAGAACCTCCTCGACCTCACCCCCAAGCAGCACAATGAACTGCGCGGGCATGAGATCGCGATGATCTACCAGGACGCCCTGTCCTCCCTCAACCCCTCCATGCTCATCAAGGCACAGATGAAGCAGCTGACCAGCCGCGGGGGTACCCGCACCGCCGAAGAGCTCCTCGAGCTGGTGGACCTGGATCCCAAGCGGACCCTGGAGTCCTACCCGCACGAACTTTCCGGCGGCCAGCGCCAGCGCGTGCTTATCGCCATGGCGCTCACCCGTGACCCGAAGCTGGTTATCGCGGACGAACCGACCACCGCGCTTGACGTGACCGTCCAGGCTCAGGTGGTGGAGCTTCTCAACCGCCTGCGCAAGGAACTCGGCTTCGCGATGGTCTTCGTGTCCCACGATTTGGCGCTCGTTGCCGAAGTGGCCCACTCGATTACCGTCATGTACGCCGGTCAGGTTGTGGAGCAGGCTTCCACCAAGGAACTGCTCACCGACCCGCACCACGAGTACACTCGCGGTCTGCTCGGCTCGGTGCTCTCCATCGAAGCGGGTGCCGGCCGGCTCCACCAGGTGCCCGGCACGGTTCCTTCGCCGCGCGACTTCCCGAAGGGCGACCGTTTCGCCCCGCGGTCCTCGCACCCGACGGTGGGCTTGGACACCCGCCCGATTATGAAACGCGTGGGCGAGACGTGGCACTTCTACGCCGCCCAGCCCGATGCTCCGGATCCGGCCACCACCAACCTGGTGCCCAAGGAATCGGTGGGCGCGTCCAGCCCCACCGAAACCGCGAGCCCCGCCGCAGCTCCCGCTGCTGGTGATGCCGCTGGTGGAAGCGCCGGCGCTCCCACCGGCCCGGATGCCCAGAAGTGACGAAGGAGGAAAGATCATGACTACTCTGGATACCGAAGCTCGTCACGCTGCCGGCGCGCGCGCCGCTGACCGGCCTGCCCTGTCCGATGTGCCGATTATCGAGTTGCGCGACGTCGACGTCACCTTCCGCACCCGTACCGGTTCCATCTTCAATCCGAATAAGGTGCGCGCCGTGCGCGGCGTCAACCTTTCCCTCATGCCCGGCCAGACCATCGGTCTCGTTGGCGAATCCGGTTCCGGTAAGTCGACGACGGCCAATGTGATGTGCGGACTCCAGTCACCCACGGGCGGCCAGGTATTTTTCAAGGGCGAAGAAGTCACGAAACGTACCGCTGCCCAGCGCCGCCATATCGGCCGCGTGGTCTCGGTGGTGTTCCAGGACCCGGCCACGGCGCTCAACTCGCGCATGACGGTCCGGGACCAGCTCCTCGACCCGATGACGGTCCACAAGATCGGCACCCGCGAAGAACGCTACGAGCGCGTCAAGGACCTCATCGGCATGGTGGGTCTGCCTAAATCGGCGCTCGATGCGCTGCCCGGGCAGCTGTCCGGTGGGCAGCGCCAGCGCGTGGCTATTGCCCGTGCGCTGGCCGTGGGCCCGGACGCGATTATCGCGGACGAACCCACCTCGGCCTTGGACGTGTCCGTGCGCGCCCAGATCCTCAACCTGCTCACCGATCTCAAGCGGGATCTGGGGCTGGCGATGGTTTTCATCACCCACGATATTCAGACGGTGCGTTACGTATCGGACAAGATCGCGGTGATGAATCACGGAGAGATCGTGGAATGGGGAGACGCCAAGGACGTGCTCCACAATCCGCAAAATGACTACACGAGAACACTTTTGGCAGCGGCGCCGTCGCTGCTCCATCCGAAATTGGAGGCATAGTCCCATGTCAGATCCTCGTTTCCGCGGCGTTATCCCCCCGACAGTGACGCCGCTGACCGAAGAACGCGAACTCGATAAGGAATCCTTCGCGCGCTCGCTCAACCGGATGCTCGACGCCGGAGTGCACGGCCTGTTTGTGCTCGGTTCGACTTCCGAGGTGGTTTTCAGCACCGATGCGCGTCGTCGTGAAATCCTCGAAACCGCGGTGGAAGTTGCGAACGGGCGCGTCCCGGTGCTCGCCGGCGTTATCGATATGCAAACCGAGCGCATGATCGAGCACGCCCGTGACGCGCAGTCCATCGGGGTGGACGGCATCGTCGCCACCGCACCGTTCTACGCGCTGGGCGGGGAAGCGGAAATCGAAGCGAACTTCCGTTACATCCGCGACGCCGTGGACCTGCCGCTTTTCGCGTACGACATCCCGGTGTGCGTGCACAAGAAGCTCTCCATTGACCTGCTCATGCGCCTCGGGAGCGAAGGCGTACTGACCGGCGTCAAGGATTCTTCTGGCGACGACGTTAACTTCCGCTTCCTGCTGGAGGAGAACAAGGCCGCCGGTAAGCCGCTCAACATCCTGACGGGTCACGAAGTGGTTGTTGATGGCGCCTACATGGGCGGTGCGGACGGCTCCGTTCCGGGCCTGGCCAATGTGGCACCGCGCCCCTACGTGGAGCAGTGGGATGCCGCGCAGGCCGGCGACTGGGCTCGCGTGGCCGAATTGCAGAACGAGCTCGCCCACCTCATGCGCATCGTCATGGTGCCCAAGGGCGTGCAGGGCTTCGCGGGTGGCGTGGGTGCCTTCAAGGCGGCCATGAAGGAACTGGGGGTTATCGCCTCCAACCAGATGCCGCGGCCCGTCAAGGCCCTCGAAGGTGAGAACGTCGAAGCTATTCGCGGCGTACTCGCCAGCTGCGGGCTGCTCTAAGGAGCACTCATGAAGGTAGCACCGTTCCAGCCCGGGTCTGAGTTCTCGCTGCTCGGGCTGGATATCGGGGGAACCAAAATCGCGGGGGCGGTGGTGACCTTTGCGGCCACCGCTCCGGGCGGTGATGCGGGCGCGGGCGCCGGTCACGCGGGCGCTGACCGCGCGGCCGGGGTACTGGCCGCGGGTGGAGCGGGCGTGGAGCCCGCCGCGCTCCCGGCCCCGCGCATCTCCCTCGAAGCCAGTATTCCTACCGAAGCGCGGCGCGGCGGAGCGCGCGTGCTGGCGGATATCGCGGATTTCGCGGAGCGCCAGATCGCGGCAGCCAGCGCCGCCGGAACGCCGGTGCGCGGAATCGCTATCGCCAGCGCCGGGGTGGTGGACGTGGAGAGCGGATGCATCGCCTCCGCCACGGACACCATGCCCGGCTGGGGCGGTCAGCCCCTCGGCCCGCATCTTGCCGAACGCTGCGGTCTGCCGGTGCGCGTCCTCAATGACGTGCACGGCCACGCCCTCGGGGAAGCAACCTACGGGGCGGGAGCCGGCGCGCGTACCGCCCTCGTCATCGCGGTGGGAACCGGGCTGGGCGGCGCGGCTGTTATTGACGGGCGCATCCTCTTCGGCGCACACGGGGTGGCCGGCCACTTCGGCCATATTCACCATCCTTACGCCGCCGGGTTGGTGTGCTCCTGCGGGCGCGATGGCCACGTGGAATCGGTGGCCTCGGGTAGCGGGGCGGCCCGCCTCTACGCCAAGCGCCAGGCCGAAGCCCACGTGGAGGGTGCGAGTTACGCTGCCGCGGCAGCGGCTTCCCTCACCGGGATCGCCGATGTCCCCGAAAGTGCCTACCTGCGGGCCCCGGGCGCGCAGCGCCCCGTCGTCGTACGTGGAGGCCGGGAACTGAAAGCCCTCGTGGACGCGGGCGATATGTTCGCGCGCGAGGTGTTCACGGACGGTGCTTTCGCGCTCGGGCAGACCCTGGGCGGGCTGGCGAATTCCTTCGACCCGGACGTTATTATCCTGTCCGGCTCGCTCGTTCACGTGGGCGAGTTCTGGATGGACGCGCTGCGCGAGGGCTATCGGCGCGATGCCATGGTGGGCACCGCCGCCACCCCGATTGTGGAGGGTAGCCTAGGGTCGCAGGCCCCGCTCATCGGCGCGTCCGTTCACTTCTTGCACACCGCGGGCTAGCGCGGCGGGCGGGTGGCGTGCCAAACGCGCTGCGCAACGCTAAACGCGCTGTGCCGGCGCCGGCCGCGCGCCAAACGCAGCCGCGCCGCGCACGCAGCCGCGCGCTAAACGCGCCGCACCGCATAACTACACCTCTGCATTTCTCGTTATAACTTAGGAGTTACCGTGCATCCGATGATCGAATCTCTCCGCGGGCACCTCGTCGTGTCCTGCCAGGCGTACGTGGGCGAACCGCTGCGCCACCCCGAAACGATGGCGCAGATGGCCCTCGCCGCCGAGCGCGGGGGAGCGGCGGCGATTCGCTGCCAGGGCCTGGCGGATATTTCCGCGATTAAAGGCCAGGTGGAAGTGCCTGTCATCGGCCTGTGGAAAGAGGGCCACGAAGGCGTGTTCATCACCCCGACCCTGCGCCACGCGCGCGCGTGCATCAGCGCCGGCGCCGATATTGTGGCCCTCGATGCCACGTCCCGCCCGCGTCCGGATGGCTTGAGCTTCGCGGAAACGGTGGCTGCTCTTCTGGACGACGGCGCGCTCGTCATGGCGGACTGCGGCTCGATTGAGGATGCCCGGGCGGCGGCCAAGGCCGGCTGCCACATCCTCGGCACCACCTTGGCGGGCTACTCCGGGGACCGCCCGAAGACGGATGGCCCCGATATTGAACTGCTGGCCCAGATGGTCGCGGAATTCCCGGAGATCCCGGTGGTCTGCGAAGGGCGCATCCACACTCCGGAGCAAGCGCGGGCTGTCATGGAAGCTGGCGCCTGGGCGGCCGTCGTCGGAACCGCTATTACGCACCCGACCACGATCACCACGTGGTTCCGCGAGGCCGTCGAAAACTAAAACTTCACCAGGGTTCCCACGCAACCGAAGCGCGGGGCCCGCGAGCACTGAGCACTGCCGCGTTTCACGTGAAACGCGCCCGGGAAAGGACGAACTCATGCATATCGGAATTTTCGCCACCGCGGAAGAAGCCTCCCGCGAGGGCGCACGCATTATCCAGGATCTTTTCGCGCGTGACGCGCACGCGACGCTCGGGGTGGCCACCGGTTCCACGCCGGACCTCCTCTACGCGGCGCTGCGCGAGGCCCACGCGGCCGGCGAATTTGACCTCTCCGGCGCCAAGGCCTTTGCCCTGGATGAGTACGTGGGGCTGGATCCGGAGCATCCGGAGTCCTACCGCAATGTGCTGCGCCGCAACCTCGTGGGGGAGGATAAGACCGGCCTGACCGAGGAGGGCCTCAATACGCCCGATGCGCAGAACCCGGATCCGCAGGCCGCGGCCGCCGACTACGATGTGAAGATCGGTGCGGCCGGCGTGGATCTCCAGATCCTTGGCATTGGCGCGGACGGCCACATCGGCTTCAACGAGCCGGGTGGTTCGCTGGTCTCGCGCACCCACGTGGAGGCGCTGGCCCCGCAAACCATCAAGGATAATGCGCGGTTCTTCGACGGCGACGAAGCGGCCGTCCCCACCCGCTGCATCACCCAGGGCCTGGGCACCATTATGGAAGCGAAGAAGCTGGTGCTTTTCGCTTTCGGTGCGAATAAGGCGGATGCGGTGCGCGAACTGTGCGAAGGCCCCATCAGCGCCTTCTGGCCCGCCACGATTATTCAGATGCATCCGGATGTCACCGTGCTCCTGGACGAAGCGGCCGCCGCGCAGCTCAAGCTGACGGATCTGTACCGCGCGCGTTGGGAGATGATCTAAGTGTTTTACCTGGGGCGCGTTCTCAACGGGTACGGCCGCGAGGTTGGGTACGGTATTGAGATCGACGACGCCGGTACGCTGGCTCGGCTGCTCACCGCTGAGGAGGCCGCCGCGGTAACCGCGGGGCTGGCGGCGGAGCGGGAGTCGCGCGGGATCGAAGCGCGGGCCGCGGAGGCTTTCGGGCTGGGCGCGGATAACCCGCGGGTGCGCCGGGCGCATGTTATTACCCCGGGCCTCGTGGATATTCACTGCCACGGCGGTGGTGGCTTTGCTTTCCCGGATAACTATGCGGAGGAGGAGATCGCGACCGCGATCCGCACCCACCAGCGCGGGGGAACCACGGCGATGTTCGCTTCCCTGGTGTCGCTGGCGGATCCGCTCCCGCAGATCAAGGCGCTGGTGCCGTTCTGCGAGCGCGGGGAGCTGGCCGGTATCCACCTGGAGGGCCCGTATATTTCGCGGGAAAAGTGCGGGGCGCAGAACCCCGAGGTGATTCGCGCGGTGGACGAGGCCGAGCTGCGTTCCTGGCTGGAGGCCGGGCGCGGCTGGATTAAGACGATGACGGTGGCGCCGGAAGCGGAGGGCGCCCAGCGGGCCGCCGAGCTGCTGCTTGAATATGGCGGCAAGCCGTCCTGGGGGCATTCCCACGGGGACGGCGCGGTCACCCGGGCCGAAATTGCGCGCACCCTGGAAGTGGCGCGCCGGCACGGGTACACGCCGCTGGCGGCGCTTGGCGATGGCGGCGGTAGCGCCGTCGGGCAGGAAGCCGCACAAACCGTCACGCATCTCTTCAACGCGATGACCGCTTTTACGCACCGGGCTCCCGGCCCGATCCGCGAGTACATTCAGGCGGCGCGCCGCGGGTTCATCAGCGCGGAAGTGATTGCCGACGGCTACCACGTGCATCCTGATCTGGTCGAGGATGTGGTGGCCTACCTCGATGAGCCGGATCTCGGGGGTGGGGCGTCTGGGAGCGCGGGCGCGGGCCAGCTGGGTATTCCCGGGGCTTTCTTCGTCACGGATTCCCTGGCGGCGGCCGGTATGCCTCCCGGGAAGTACACCCTAGGCGGGCTCGCGGTGGAAGTGCGCGACGGCGCCTGCTACCTGGAAGGTACCGATACTTTGGCCGGGGGTGCATCGGTGCTGGCCGATCAGGTGGCCCTCTTCGCCGGGCGCGGGAAGCTGACGCTCCCGCAGCTGGTGCGGGCCACGGTGGCCGGGCCGGTCTACGCCGGTGGTGCCTGGGATGCTCCCGGTGTCACGGTGGACTTCACCCCGGGCAAGCCGGTCAATCTGGTCGCCTGGAATGAGGCGATGACCCCGCTGGCGGTTGTCCGCGAGGGAGTGGAAATCTCCCACTCCTAGCCTCCGGGTTTTCCGGAAACCCTTCGCGGGCACGGCAGCACCACAAGCCGGGAAGCGTTCACTGCCTCCCTCGGGCAGGATCGGGCGTGTCGATCCTGCCCCTCTCCACGGGGCGCGGGCTCAAGCCCGCGCCCCGCTTTCTTTGCCCGCCGAAGCTCCAAAAACAAAGTGGTACTGAACCTACAGCCAACGCCCGGTTTTCTGTCGTGCAGTACCACTCTGTAAGGCCCGCTGTCGTGGAGTACCACTTTGTTTCTTCCGCTGTCGTGGAGTACCACTTTGCTGGGCAGCGACGGGCTAGTCGCCGAGGCACCAAAATGAAGTGCGCGTAAGAGCACCGTTTCGGAGCGATTTCGTGTTCCATACGCACACTACGCGGGATGCACTGTCTGGAATGCACACTTCGAGGAGGCGGGAGACCAAGCCGACTCGCAGAATGTACATGGGTGACAGTTTTTCCGGGGTGTACTTCGCATGTACGACATCTGCACTACAGCTCTGAAAACATATACCACTCCCGCAGGGGCGCGTGTGACTATTGGGGTTTGCGAGGCCCGTGAGATTCGCGCGGTCCGGTCGTCTTCTCTGCCGGAAATCAAAGTGCAACGACAGCTACATTAAGAAATCGTTTTGATGTCGTGAGGTTGCATCCTGTGGGGCTCGATGTCGTGAGGTTGCATCCTGCGGGGCTCGCTGTCCTGAGGTTGCATCCTGTGGGGCTCGCTGTCGTGAGGTTGCACTTTGTGAACATGGTGAGGGCACGGAAAAGGGGCACGGACCCGTAAGTCCGTGCCCCTTCGCCGCCTCGTGAGCGAGGTACACCGCGCGTCGCGCGATGTACGCTGCGAATCACGAGGCAAGGCCAGCCCGAGCCAGGCGAGAGTGCATCGCCCGGCCGCGCCGGCCTGCTCCGCCTAGCTGAGCTGGAGCATCACCTTGGACGACCCCGTGGACCGATCATCTGCGGTGGCGAAAGCGGCTGCGGCGTCGTCGATCTTAAATTCGTGCGTGAGCACGGGCGAAACGTCCAATCCGCGCGCCATCGCGTCAATCGCGGCGTCCATGGACTCCGGGTTGAACCGATACGAGCCCCGGTACGTGATTTCGCGGGTGACCAGCTGCCCGAGCACCACGGAGACTGCGCCGGCCGGCAAGTTGCCCACCTGTACCATGGTGCCGCCGCGCACGGTCGCCAGCAAACAATCACCGATGGCAACGGCGGCGCCGGACGCTTCGATGGTGACGTCCACGTCGGCGGGAAGCTCCTCACCGGCGCTACGGTTCACGGTGCTGGTAGCGCCCATCGCGCTCGCGATCCGCAGGGATTCCGCGGCCACGTCGGAAGCGATCACCTCGCGCGCCCCCGCGAATTTTACGGCGGCCACGGCCAGCGCCCCGATCGGGCCCACGCCGTTCACCAGTACGCGCTTCCCGGACAGCTCCCCGGCCAGGCTCACGGCGTGCATTGCCACCGCGAGAGGTTCGGCGACGGCGCCTTCCTTCGTCGAAACGTTCTCCGGCAGCGCACGGAGCTGATCGGGCCGCACCACCCGGTAGGTGGAGAAACCGCCCTGCTCGTGCGGGAAGAAAGCCGCGGATCCGAAGTAACGGACCTCCGGCCACAGGTTATCTTTGCCGCGGGTGCTTTCCGGGATATCGTGCTCTCCCACGAGGGTCGGCGGATAGATCGCCACCCGCTGGCCCACCTCAACTCCGGCAACGCCTTCGCCCACCTGGTCCACCACGCCGGCAACTTCGTGCCCGAGGATCAGCGGTTCGCGCATAATCGCGGTTCCGGAAGCACCATTCTTCCAGTAGGACAGATCGGAGCCGCAAATGCCGCCCCATTCCATGCGCACCCGCACCTCGCCAGCACCGGCAACCGGGTCGGGAACCTCGGTGATATGAATCTGCTTGGGGGTATCGGTACGAACTTGTACAGCCTTCATTAGAATGCATCCTCCTTGAGGGTGAGGTCGCGCCCGGTGATTTCGGGCATGAGCCACGCGGTGATATGGGTGACTCCGGTGTAAACAAACATGAGAATCGCGCAGGCGATCCAGGAACCGCCGAAGAGTTGCACCAAGCCAGCGGCGATCAGCGGGCCGAAACCGGCGGTGATCATATTCGGGATTTCCTTGGCGAGCGCCAGCTGCTCGTAGCGGTGCGCGGAGCCGAAGCATTCGGCCATCGTGATGTTTTCCAGGGAGAACATGGCCAGCACGGTGATGTTGTGCAGCACGATGTACCCGATGAAGAACAGCAGGGTGGGGGTGCCGTAATGGTCCACCATCTGCCCGTCCACCAGCTCCGGTGCATTGAGGTCGCCCAGGAACCGCGGGGAGACCATGAGCAGGAAGCACGGAATAATGAGGAGAATCCCCAGGCCGGTGACCAGGCGGTAGGTGCGCTCGCGGCCGATGCGGTCGCCGATCCAGCCGATAATCGGCACGGTAATGAAGCCGGCCAGCGAGGAGTAGACCACCACGGCGGAGGCCACGTCCTTGGCCACCAGAATCTGGGCGGTCAGGAAGGTAATGAGGTAGGTCTGCACCATGCCGGAGTTGCCGGACTGGCCGAAGCGCAGCAGGAAGGCCGCCATGAATGCCTTGAATGACTTCGGGGTTTTGGCGAGTTCTTCCACGGCGGCTTCGCGCTGGGCGGCCGCGGCTTCCCGCTGAGTAGCAGCTTCCGCCGCACCGGCCTTCGCGGCCGCAGCCCCCGCCTTCCGCTCGGCGCGCGAGGGAAGCGGTTGGTCATAGGTGGCCACCAGGGCGGCGTCGTCCAAAATCTCCCCGCTGGTAGCCGCCTCGAAAACAGGCGATTCCTTGAGGTGCAGCCGGATGAACACGGCCAGGCCCATGAGCACAACCGAGGCGATGAAGGGGATACGCCAGCCCCACGCGACCACGGTGTCGGTGCCCATGGTGGCGAGCATGATCGCCCAGATCGCGCCGGCGCCCAGGGTGCCGGTATTGGTGCCGAGGGCCACCAGTGAGGAAATAATGCCGCGGCGTTCCCGCGGAGCGTATTCGGCCAGCATCACGGAGGCGCCGGCAATTTCCGCGCCGGCCCCGAAGCCCTGGATGAGCCGCAGAATCACCAGCATAATCGGCGCCCAGATACCCACCACCTGGTAGGTGGGGAGGAAGCCGATGAGGGTGGTGGCCACGCCCATCATGGCGATGGTAATAAAGAGGACTTTGGTGCGGCCGATGCGATCGCCGAGCCGCCCGAAGTACCAGGCGCCCAGCGGGCGGGCCACGTAGCCCACGCCGTAAATGGCCATGGCCCCGAGGATCGCCATGGACTGGTGACCGGCGGGGAAGAAAATGTCTTTAAAGACGAGCGCGGCGGCCAGGGAGTACAGCTGGAAATCCATGAATTCCAGAGCTGTTCCGAGCCAGCCGGAAACCGCGGCCTTGACCAGGTCCGAGGTCGAGCGCGTGGGCACCGGGGCGGTTACTGTTCCCGGCGGGTGTTGTTTGGACATGAGGTGCCTTCCACATTCACTTCGTTGTGTTAACTGAGAAGAAGCTGCTTTCCGGGCGGATAGCCGGATGGATAAGCGAGCTCCGATGGCTTCAGTATCGCGGCGGGAATGCGCCAAAATCACGCCCGAGAGACGGCGATATTTCGATATGTCATATGAGGATTTCGAATAGCGATACGCGGGCGGGGTGGAAGCCGGGTGCTCGCGGTGGGCACGGCGCGGCGTTGGTGTGCGCGAAACGCCGCGAGATTCCGCGGATAAGTCGCCTACCCGAGTGGGTGCGGGCGGTGGTGGAACGACGACGCCGCCCCGGCGGCGCGCAGCCGCGCGCCGCCGGGGGAGCCGACTCGCCGCGAAAGAACTTGAAATGCGCCAGGTAAATTATCGGAGAGCTCGTTGGTGCCACACAGTCGTGGAGGGTTTTATGCGCATCGACCGACTTGAATGGTTGGAGTCTTTCGTTGCCGTTGCGAAATTATCGTCCTTTTCGCGGGCGGCTCGTTTGCTCCACAGCAGTCAGTCGCGGGTATCGCTCCACGTTGCGAATTTGGAGCGGGCCACGGGCCATACCCTGGTGGATCGCAGCCATGTGCCCTGCACCCTCACCGCGAAAGGCGAAACGTTCCTACCGCGCGCCGAGGAGATTTTAGTGAAGCTGCGCGATGCGGTCGATGAGCTCAATACCGAATCGGGCAGCCTGGTGGGCGCGGTTACCCTCGGGGTGATTCCTTCTATTTCGGCGGTGCTGTGCCCGGGAATGCTGGCGCAATTACAGCTGGAGGAGCCCGGTATTTCCGTTAATTTGCTGGAGCGCACCTCCGCGGAATTATTGGAGAAAGTGGGGGCCGGGCACGCGCAGCTGGCCATCGTTTCGCAATTTAGTTCGCTGCCTTCCATTCCTGATTCACAGCGCCTGTGGTGGGAGCCCTACGTGGCGGTGGTCCGCAAGAATTCACCGGATTTCCAGGGCGTGGAGGTGGTGGCTCCCGCCGATCTCGCGGAGGTGACCTTGGGACTGACCGGCGCACCGGGCCTGAGCATCGACCCGGAAATGCGCGCCGCTTTTGATTTATGGGAGTTGGAGCCGCGCATCGCGGATTTCCGCACCGAGCAACCCCAGACCCTCCTTAATATGTGCAAGGCCGGGCTGCTCACCCCGGTTATTAACCTGCTGGCTTTTCGCAGTTGCGATCACGAGGGGCTGCGCGCGATTGCAATCGCGGGTGATTACGGGCGGGAAGTTTCCGTGGTGGCGAATACCGCGGTGCCGCTCACCCCGATCGGCCAGTACGTGCGTGATTTGATCCTGGCGATTCCGCAGCCCGCCGGCGTGCGCTCCCTCCAGCCGCAGCGGAGTGATGCGGGGGATACCAGCTAGAGCCTAATCCGGGAAAAGCCTGGAAGCTTTGCGCAAAACATGGCAGCGGAGCTGGAAATCCGCGCCGGCGCCTGGCAAAATTGGGTATGTCGCACAGGGCGACTGTGTCAGAGTGGACACTCTGAAGTCACAGCATTTTGTACATGGCCCGGGTGTCCGGGCGTGGGGGCATTGCGGCCTGCCAAGGGGCGGCGTCGTCGTACCACAAGTGCTGGAGCTTCGGGTGCCCGCAACGGCACTCTTCACTCGGATCGTCCGGCACGTACCTGCCGGTGAAGGGACCAGTAATGGCATCTGTAACATTTGAGAACGCATCGCGTATCTACCCGGGGTCGGATACCCCGGCTGTCAATCAGCTCAACCTCGACATTGCTGACGGGGAATTCCTTGTTCTTGTTGGCCCGTCCGGCTGCGGTAAATCAACGTCGCTGCGCATGCTGGCCGGCCTGGAAGATATTAATGACGGGCGTATCTATATTGGGGACCGCGATGTCACCAATGTGTCGCCTAAGGATCGCGATATCGCGATGGTGTTCCAGAATTACGCTCTCTACCCGCATATGTCGGTGGCGGAGAATATGGGCTTCGCGCTCAAGATCGCGCGCACCCCGAAGGAAGAAATCGATAAGCGCGTTAAGGAAGCCGCCCAGATTCTTGATCTGACCGAGTACCTGGATCGCAAGCCGAAGGCGCTCTCCGGTGGGCAGCGCCAGCGCGTGGCGATGGGCCGCGCGATTGTGCGTAACCCGCAGGTCTTCCTCATGGACGAACCGCTCTCTAACCTGGACGCGAAGCTCCGCGTGCAGACCCGCACCCAGATCGCTACCCTGCAGCGCCGCCTGGGCACCACCACGGTGTACGTCACCCACGACCAAACCGAAGCGCTGACCATGGGCGACCGCATCGCCGTGCTCAACTTCGGGGTATTGCAGCAGGTGGGCAGCCCGGATGAGCTGTACAACCGGCCGCAAAACGCTTTCGTGGCGGGCTTCATTGGTTCGCCGGCCATGAACCTCGGCACCTTTAATATTGAGGGCGACGACGCAGTCCTTGGCCAAGCGCGCATTCGCCTGCCCCGCGCGGTGATCGATGCGATCACCCCGGATGATAAGGGCAAGGTAATCCTGGGCGTGCGCCCCGAATCCTTCACGGAGCTCACGCGCGAGCCCGGGGAAAGCTCGGTGCCGATCGTGGTGGATATGGTGGAGAACCTGGGTTCGGATAACTATGTATATGGCGAGATCGCCGGTGTGGAGAAGTCCGGCTTCGGCTCGGGCGATGGCTCCTCCCAGGTGGTTGTGCGGATCCCGCCGTTCAAGGCTCCCGCGGTGGGTGACACCGTGTACGCCACCCCGAACCTGGATGCTATCCATGTGTTCCATGCCGGGGATGGCACGCGCATCAACTAGCCGGGGTAGCACCCGCGGGGGTAGCCCCTGCATCGCCTAGCCCGGGGTAGTGCCCGCATTAATGAGGCGATGCGAGGCTGCTCAGGCAGTGGTCTGATTTCCAGGGCCGGGGCGCACGCGCCCCGGCCCTGCGTCGTCGTTACTCAATAATGAGCGCGCGATTGTGCCCCGCATAGGCCGTGGCGAAAATCACGCGCTTTCAGCTGGGATTATGCATAACCGCGGCGCAGAACTGCCCGGACGTGACTTTTCCGCAGTTCAACACGGGTGATCTGGGCCGCCCGGTCACACGTGCCCGGGCGTTTCTATCCCGGGATTCTGCATACTTTCAGCGTAGTATGCACTCGATGAGACCTACTGCTCAAAACTTTTCAGGCGCGGTGCCTAGACTTGCCAGCATGACGGAAAGTGCCACTCCCGCTGCCTACCCCGGTGCGGGCGTCGTTCGCGCGCTGGCGGAACGGCCCCGCATTCTTGTTGTCTGTACCGGGAATATTTGCCGATCTCCCATGGGGGAAATCGTGCTGCGCCAGCGGTTGCGCGATGCCGGTATTGATATTGCGGTGGCGTCCGCGGGGGTTTCGAATGAGGAATCCGGCAATCCGATTTACCCGCCCGCCCAGCGCACACTTACCGAACACGGCTATGACCTGCCCGATCACCACCGGGCCCACCGCGTCACCGCCGAGGAACTGGAAAACGCCGGCCTGATTCTGGCTATGACCACCGGGCATGCCCGGGCGGTGCGCCGGCTGTGCCGCTCCCTCTCCCTTTCGCTGACCAATATTCACCTGTGGACCGAGTTCGCGCTGCCGGAGGTGGGGATCGCGCCGGAGGGCGTATTCGGGCACGGCGGCATTCTTTCCGACGACGCCGGGCGGGCCTCGGGCCGCCAGCATTCTTCCGATTTTTATTATTCGTCCGGCGAGTACGATGTACCCGATCCGTGGGGCGGTTCGGCGCGCGAATTCGAAGCGACGCTCACCTGCGTGGAAGCCGGCTCCGAGCGCCTCGTTGAGCTGCTGCGCGGTCACCTGCCCGTGGCGCGGTGAGCGCTCGTCACGCGGTGAGTACCCAGCCCGCGGCGCGTACCCAGCCCGCGGCGCGCGCCCGTATAGTTATGCGCCGGCGGGGGGTGTTGTTCTGCGCGCTCGCGGTGCTGCTGATCGCCCTGGCGGTGCTGGCCGTGCGCCAGGTCTTGGCCGCCACGTACTACTCTCCCGCGGCCGTGGCCAGCAGATATATGGCCGCTCTCGAAGATGGCCGCGCTCGCGATGCCCTGGACCTCACCGATCCCGGCGCGCTTTCCGGATCCCTCGCACTGCTGAGCGACGAAGTCTATCGCGCTGTCCCCGGCCGTCCCGCCCATTTCCAGGTGCGCGAAACCAGCATCATCGAGACCGGCACCGGCGCCGGCAATGGCACCGGCACCAGTAACGGTGCCGACTCCGGCAACGGCGCCGGCAATGCTGCTGGCACCAGTAACGGCGCGGAAACCAGCGTGCGCGTAGACGGCGTCGTCAGCTACAACGGCACCCAAGAGTCCCTGAGCATTACCCTGGTGCGCCGCGGCACCACGCCGATCCTGAGCCCGCGCTGGCAGGTAAGCGAGGGCGCCCTCGGCCAGCTGCGCCTCGAACACGCCGCCGATCCCGGCACCGAGCAAGCTTCCGGCAGCGGCACCGAGCAAGCTTCCGGCAGCGAACCGCCGACCGCAGGCAGCGGACCAGTCTCCACCCCTCCCAACCTCACCAGCATCAACGACGTACCCGTCGCCCTCGCACCCCAGGAACCCGCCCCGGCCTTCCCCGGCGACTACACCGTCGCGGCGCCTGGCGATTCGCACTACCTCACCTTCGGGGCCGGCGCCACCGCCACGGTGCGGCCCGGCCAGACCGCGACCGCGCGTCTCAGCGCCCAAGCCACCCCGGCCGCGGGCGAACGCGCAGTGGAACTGGTGGAACGCCTCGTGGAGAGTTGCGTACGCGGTGATGGTACGACGACGCCGCCAGCTGGCTGCCCGGCCGCTTTCCGCAAGGATCGTACGTTCGGGGATACCCGCAAGGAGAAGCTGAACTGGAGAGAGAAGCCGCAGGTGAGTGCGTCCGTGGAAGGGCTGGGTGGAACCGTGAGCGTGCGGGGAGGTGTGCTGGAGCGCAGCTACGAGTGGCGGCTTCTTGCCCCGTTGAGCTGGGAGAAACGCTCGGATACCGCGCGGGTTTTCGAGCGGGAGCATGCGGTGCGATTCCGGGTGGAGAACGGGGACGTGGTGCTGGAAAGTGAAAGCCTGCGCTAGCCCGGGTTACCATGGAAAGCGCTAGTAGCGGCGCGAGAGAAGAGGAAGGACGTATGAGCACCAACGTTGTGGCTGAGATTTGGCGGGAAGGCAACCTCCCGGCGGCGCGGCCTATCGATCATGCCCGGCGGGTATGCACCGGCACCCTGTGGGGCCTGGGCGCGGGCGTGGTGCTCGGACTTATCGCTTTCCCGAATGCCCTGGTCGGTTCGCGTGCGTTCTACCTGATCCCGGCTTTCGCGGTGGTGGCTTTTTTGCTGGCGCTGCCGTGGTTGATCCGCGACAAAACGCCGGTCGCACCCGGCGTAGACGTGGTCGCCCGAGTGCTAGGCACCGACGAAAGCCGGCGGATGCGCACGGTTGGCAATAGCCGCCGCAAGCAGGCGCTCATGGTGCCGGTGGTGGTCCGCCCGGTGGATAAATCCGCGGATTTCCGCACCGTTATCGCGGTGCACGGCGCCGAGCAGGCGGGCTTCGCGGAGAGCAAGCCCGGCACCCTGCTCCCGCTGCGCCAAACAGAAAAGGGCTACGGTGGCCTCGCCAGTGTGGAGGAAGCCAGCCCGGAACAAGAAGCCCTCATGCGTTCCTTGGAACAGCGCCCGAAACTGCTGCCCAATACCGCGCCGGTGCTGCCGTTCAAGCCGCAGTCCCTCGACCGAGTCACCACCGGGGACCAGCTGGAATGGTGGGGTGGAATGATCGCCGGCGCGCTGCTCGCAGCTGTCATCATGGGCATCGTCAGCCTGCTGTAATTTCAAGAAGTACGACGACGCATATATGCACCCGGCCGCTTAGGTGCATCGCGGCCCGGCCATGAGGTGAGCCCGCACAACTACATCGCAGGAAACCATTGCGCACCGTTGGATAATTCAGTTAACTACATTGAAGGCGGACGAGACAGTTGCCGTCAGAACGAACCCTAACGCGACCTGATAAGCAATGATGCTAATCAGAGATATGCGGGCTCTCACGCCACGGTCCGCCATCCTTGTTTCCTCTCAATACTTATGAGGATCCCATTATGTTTGTGCAAAAAATTAGCTCGCGGCCCGTACTATCTCTCGTGGCTGCTGGAGCTTTAGTGCTCGCGCTCGCGGCCGGCGGGTGCTCATCGGAAAAGGGGACCGAATTCGATGCGACTGGGGCAACGCCAACGCCCGTGACTAGCGATGCGCCGGTATCAGTTACCGGTGGCTCGGATGAAGCTTTCGAGCGGGTTTCCGCAGCTCTCGGTGAGGAACTCAAGGATTCGAGTGCGCAAAAGAACTGGAACATGGTTTACGGAGCTGGGAACGCTCGTACTTTAACGGAGCTTTCGGAGCGGGCGATTCCGGGTCATACGGATCTGAAAGAAAAGACCGTACTCTCCGGGGATGGAATAGTCGAAGTGAATGATACGGAGTTGGCTCCCATTGTCGCTCTCGACAAGAAGAATTCCGCGCAACTCGTAAGCGCTCTGGAGAAGAATTTCGGGCTCGGCCCGCTGGATGAAAACACCGCTCTGGATTACGCGGCTGCGTTCTATGTGGAGTGCGGTGGCGTTGGTGTGGAACGCGGGGGAGACAAGTGCCAGGCTCCTGCCGGAACTGATGGTTTCGGCGCGCTCCAGACCCTCAACTACGCGGAAGGGAAACTGGTATCGGCCTACTTCTGGCACGTGTCACCTCAGGGAAACCTGGCGGATAACGTCTGGGAAAAGTACGGAAACTCCACCGTCGATTTCGAAGCAACACGGGGATTCTTCGTGATCGAGAAGTGATGACGCACGGCTGGTCCTTAGCTGGCCAATAGCTTCTGGATGCGCTTGACGGAGACCTTTTCCTTGGTGCCCAACTGCTGGGCGAAAAGCGAGACGCGCAGCTCTTCCAGGAGCCAGCGGGCGTGGTCGAGTACCCGCGCGCGGCCCGGATCGAAAGCCGCGTAGCTGGCTTCTTCGCGGGCACTCTCCACCGCATCCGCCGCGGTTTGCACCTGCCAAGCGAGCGAATCATCGGCTGCCGGATTCACCGAGGCCTTCTCGATGCGCAGCTTCGCGGCCTGGAGATAACGCGGCAGATCCCAGAAGTGTGCTGCCGGCGTGGACCGCACAAAATCGGCGGGCATGAGCGCATCCAGATGAGCGCGCTCGTCGCTCATTGTGGCAAGCAGCGCCACCGAGCGGTTGTCTCGCACCAGCTGTTCCACTTCAGCCCAGGCGGCTGCGGCCTTGCCCGCGCCTTGCGCTATCAGGAACACTTCGTCCTCGAACTCGTCGCGAGCCCACGCCTGCAATTCCTCGAATTCACGCCCGGAACGCAGCTCCTCCGGGCTGGCATCATTGGCCGCACCCCAGCGGTCGGCGAGATTCCGCGCCGCCGCCCACTGCAGATCGGCCACCAGCGCCGCCGTAGACGGTGCCGGGCTACCCGCCAGCTGCAAAGCCAGCTCGCCATCCCAGCGCGAGGTAATCCGGCCTTCGGGCAGCGCCAGCGCATCCGCGAGCAAACGAATCACGCCGCCACGATGCACCCGCACCTGTTCACCCGGCTCCGCCACCACATCCAGCACAACCTTTCCGGCGCGGTCAGCAAGCGCCGGGTAGGCACGAACCGTCCCGGCCGGGCCCTCAGTTTCGATAACCGCCGGGATAATCCCCTGCTCCACCTCGGGCCAACCGGTCAAAGCATCGCCGGATGCGAGTTCGGTGGGGGCCGCACCGGCCGAACTGGTGGTGCTGGCCGAACTTGTGGTTGGCGCACCCGCGGCCGGCGTGCCGGCGGATGGGGTGCCCGCAGACTGTGCACTCGCGGAGTGCTTCATGCCATCTTTCGTTGAGCTGGGCTTGCGCAAACGCGCCCGTGCCTCATCGAGGGCTTGGGCTACCGCCCCGGCCACCACGTTTTCCACCGCCGCCTTCGTTTGCGGGGCAAGACTGCGCTGCAGATACTCAAGCGACGTTGATTCCTCAAGCACCGCACCCCGCTCCGAACGCACCCGGAAATTCACAGTCAGATGCGCGGGCAGATTCACCTCCCGCCATGCGGCGTCGTCGATCTCAATACTGCGCACGCGGGCCGTAGCTGCGCGAAAAGCCTCCTCGAAAGAAATCGGTTCCGTTCCGTGTACGGCCTCCTCCCAGCTGGGTAGCACCGCGCGGATATCGCGGGCGACGTCGGGAGCGGGCACCAGGTTGCGGCGTACGCGTTTGGGCAGCGCGCGGATCGTGGCGACCACGAGTTCGCCCAGCATCCCGGGCACTAGCCAGTCGAAACCGTCCTGGCGCAGGCGCGGGAGCAGCGCGATGGGCACGTCCACGGTGATGCCGTCGTTGAACGAGCCCGGCGCGAAGGTGTAGGTGATGGGCAGCGTGATATCGCCCTGGCGCCATTCGGTGGGGAAGTCCTCTTCCGCGGCGCTTCCGCAGGCCCCGCCCAGCAGGAAATCCTGCGTGAAATCGAGCAGTTCGGGGCGCGCGTGGCATTCCTTCTTCCACCAGGAATCGAAATGCCGCCCGGAGACCACGCTCTCCGGGATGCGCTCCTCGTAAAACGCGGCCAGCGCGTCATTATCAGCCACCAGCCCGTGGCGGCGCAGCTTATCTTCGGTGCGACCGGCCTCCTCGAGGGCCGCGCGGTTGCGGGCCAGGAACTCGTGGTGCGTGCGCCACTCACCCTCCACCAGCCCGTGGCGGATGAACATCTCGCGGGCCAGCTCGCGCGCCGCATCCGAACCGGAAGTCGCCAGTAGTACGGGGCGGTCCGCCACCAGGGTCACCCCGTAGAGCGTCACCTTTTCGTGGACCATCGCCGCGCCGTTCTTCGCCGACCAATACGGCTCCGAATAGGAACGCCGCACCAGCTTCTTCGCCAGCGGCTCGATCCACTCCGGCTGGATCGCGGCCACGGTGCGGGCGAACAGCCGGGAAGTTTCCACCAGCTCGGCGGCCATCACCCACTCCGGAGTGCGCCGGTGCAGGCCCGAGCCCGGCCAGATCACGAAATGGGTGCCGCGCGCGCCCAGGTAATCGCGGCTACGCGGGGAATAATTGCCGATATTGGACAGCAGCCCCACCAGCAACGACCGGTGAATCGCACCCGCCTCCGGGGTATCCGAACCGCGCCCGAGCTCGCGGCAGGCGTGGGCCACCGCCCCGGAATTCGGGGCCCCGCCCAGCTGAGGCGCCCCTGCACCCGCATCGGCCGCGGCGCGAATCTGCTTCGAGCTGGGCAGTGCCAGACGGCGGATCGTCAGCTCCAGCGGCCGCGCCATCTGCTCGAGCTGCGCCACCACATCCGCCCACTCGCGATAGCGCAGGTAGTTGAGGAATTCCGCGCGGCACATGCGCCGGAACGCCGAACCGGACAGCTCGCGCGCCTGGGTGCGCAGATAGCGCCACAGCGTCAGATACGCGAGGAAATCCGAGGAGCCGGCCGTGAAACGCGCGTGGAATTGATCGGCCTGGGCGCGTTTCTCAGCGGGGCGCTCGCGCACATCCTGCACCGACAGCGCCGCAACCAGCACCAACACTTCGGAAGCGCACCCGTTGCGCTGCGCCTCAATAAGCATGCGGCCCAGGCGTGGGTCGATAGGCAGGCGCGCGAGCTGCCGCCCGATGGCAGTCAGGCGCGGGGCGTGGCGGTGCGCGGCGCGGCTGCTTTCTGTCCAGCGGCTTTCCGGGTGGTCGCTCTGTGCGGGGTCGCTGTCCGCGGCGCCGCGCTCGGCCCCAGCCGCGCCCGCAGCTCCAAAGACCCCGTACGTTATCGCCCCGATTTCTTCGAGGAGCTGGGTGCCGGCCCGCACCGCCCGCGCTTCGGGCGGATCAATAAAAGGAAAATCGTCGACGGCGCCCAGCCCGAGCGCGAGCATCTGCAAAATCACCGCGGCCAACGACGTGCGCTGAATCTCCGGTTGGGTGAATTCGGGCCGAGCCAGGAAATCATCCTCGGAATAGAGCCGGATCGCAATCCCGTCCGTCACGCGCCCGCACCGCCCTGACCGCTGATTGGCGCTGGCCTGCGAAATTGGCTCGATGGGTAGGCGCTGTACCTTCGTTTTATTCGAGTAGCGTGAAATGCGCGCGGTGCCCGGGTCAATCACGTATTTGATCCCGGGAACCGTCAGCGAAGTCTCCGCAATATTCGTGGCCAGGATAATGCGCCGGTAGGGCCCGGGCTGGAAAATCCGGTGCTGTTCCGCCGCGGAAAGCCGCGAAAACAGCGGCAGCACCTCCACGGCACCCGGCGCGCTGGAGCTCCCCCCGGGCGCCACATACCGCGCCCCGAGCTCGTCATCGAGAGCCTTCGCGGTATCCCGAATCTCGCCCTCCCCGGAGAGGAAGACCAGAATATCGCCCTCGCCTTCCGCCATGAGCTCTTCGGCAGCCGCCACGATTCCACTCACCTGATCAAGTGCCGCCGCCCGGCCCGGGGTGCGCGGCGCGGTTACGCGCTGCGCACCGGCGTCGTCGTACTGTTCTTCGTGGTCCGTATCCTGTTCCTCATCGAGGGGCCGGTACCGGATTTCCACCGGATACGTGCGCCCGGACACTTCGATGATGGGCGCGGTGTCGCCGGGGCGGCCGCCCGCGCGGTGCTCGCCGAAATGCGCGGCGAAGCGCTCGGTGTCGATGGTCGCGGAGGTGATGATGACTTTGAGGTCGGGGCGCGCGGGGAGGAGCCGCGCGAGGTAGCCGAGGATGAAATCGATATTGAGGGAGCGTTCGTGCGCTTCGTCGATGATGAGGGTGTCGTAGCGCAGCAGTTGCGGATCGGATTGGATCTCCGCGAGCAGGATGCCGTCCGTCATGAGTTTGACGAGCGTGGTGGGGCCCACTTCTTCGGTGAAACGCACCTGATAGCCGACGGCGCCGCCGACTTTCTGCCCCAGTTCGGCCGCGATGCGTTCGGCAACCGAGCGGGCGGCGATGCGCCGCGGCTGGGTGTGCCCGATGAGCCCGGTGATGCCGCGGCCCAGCTCCAGGCAGATTTTCGGCAGCTGCGTGGTTTTCCCGGAGCCGGTTTCCCCGGCGATAATAACCACCTGGTTCGCGGCGATGGCCTCGCGGATCTCCGCGCGCCGAGCGGAAACGGGCAGGGTTTCCGGGTAGCTCATGTGCGGAACGGCCGCCTTGCGCGCTTCGAGTTGCGCGGGGGTGAAGGGCCGCGGCCCGCGCGGGTTGGTGCGGCCCGCGCGGTTGCCGCGGCGTTTGCTTTGGTTATTGTGGTGGCCGCGTTTGCCTTGCGTGCCGGTGCGGTTGGAACGACGACGGCGCGAAGCGCCACCTCCCTGCCGGCCGGTCGAGCCATCACCGTTGTGCTGGTCGGTGCGAGCGTGGTGGTTGGCCTCGCCCTTGCCGGAGGGCGCTGCGGGTTCCTGAGACTTATCCATATCGTGCCTCATTATTCCACGCCTCCCCGGAGCTTCCTACCGGTTGGGGTGACATTGGTGTGCCTAGCTTGATTCTTGCCGCATGCTGAGGAAACAAAGTGGTCCTGTACGACATCGAGCCATACAAAGTGGTACTCCCCGACAGGAAATCGGGTGTTGGCTGTAGCTCCAGTACCACTTTGTAAGCGAGGTTGCCCGCGGGCTAGTGAAACAGGTGGGGTCCGGGCGATTGCCCGGGCCCCACCTGCGTCGTCGTGCTTAAAAGCGCCGCGCTGGAAAGGGGGCTGCGGACTGTTTATTGGACATTATCGCTTAAAACCGCTTGACGATGTTCCGCAATAGTTAAACCATCGAACTTCAAGGTAATACGCTTCTGGTTATAGAAGAGCATATACTCGTCTATCGCCTCGCATAGCTCATCGGTTGTAGCCCACTTCTTCCCGTGATAAATCTCGGTTTTCATCCGCCCGAAAAACCCCTCACAAGCAGAATTATCCGGACTACACCCCTTCTTCGACATCGACCGCGTCAACCCGTAACGCCGCGTAAGCTCAATCCAGGACACAGACCGGTAGTGGATTCCCCGATCCGAATGGATCACGAGTGGGTGCTCACTCTGGCCGGCTTCAGCTTTGCTGGTTTACCATCAATGGAGCTGCTGAATGATGGGGAAGTGCCTCTTGTTCATCATTTGCTAGTGGTTTTGCTTGGGAAGTGGCACTTGTCCATCATTGAGCCTGGGTTTGTGCGTCGCGGTGACCTAAAATTTACGTCATGAGGCTTGAAGACTTTACTGCCCCGCAGATGGGTTCGTTGGTGGACATTGCGGGCAGTGATCCCATTTTGGGTAGTTGGGAGCACAAGGCGTTCGTGCCCGCCGTGCTTCCTTCTAAGATGCCTGAGCTGTCTGGGCGGACTGTCGTCCAAGTCGCAAATGCCAGGTCTAGCTTGGCTGCTTTGGACGCTGTTGCTTTACAGCTTCCTAACCCTGCTCTTTTCAGAAGTTCTGCTCTTCGTCGGGAAGCGCAAAGTACCTCTGCTTTGGAAGGCACATATGCTCCTCTGGAGCGAGTCATGACAACTGATGTTGACTCGCCAGAAGACGAGACCATGCGTGAGATCGTCAACTATCTGGATATGTCCTATGCGGCTTTTGAATGGTTGAGTTACGGGAGAGAAATATCTGTTGGGATGCTTACTGCCCTGCAGGGGGAGCTGATGAAAGGCACTCGACTGGCTGGGCAATCCGGACGGCTGCGAGAGCGTCAGGTTGTCATAGATAAGCGAAGTAGCGCCAAAGCAAATGAGCCGGCGATACTTTCCTCTAGGTTTGTTCCAGCTCCTCCGGGGGACTTGCTGATTTCGGGCGTCGAAAGGCTGGTGGAATGGATAGGGCAGGATCATTCTGAGCGGATAGACCCCGTGGTCGCCGCCGCAATGTCGCATTATCAGTTTGAGACTCTACATCCGTTTATGGATGGCAACGGCAGGCTCGGTAGGCTGCTGATAGTTCTGCACTTGATGTCTCAGGGTGTGCTTTCCGAGCCGACGCTTTCCGTTTCGCCTTGGTTTGAAGCCCGTCGAGCAGAATACTATGACCGGCTGCTTGCGGTAAGTACCGCCGGTAACTGGGATGAGTACGTCGAATTTTTCGCCAGAGGAATAGGGCAATCGGCCAGCCAGGCCTTGCGCCAGGTGCAGGAGCTGATGCGTGTTCGAAATGTGCTCAAAGGCAAAGTGCGTGATTCTGGTCTACGTTCAGAAGCGGGTCTGCGTGTGGTCGATTTAGCCATCGCGAAAATCACTTTCACGACTAAGGCGCTAGCGGAAGAACTGGATCTTTCAGTGGCGCGAGCGGGCGAGCTAATTAGGCAGCTAGAGAATCTGGAAATCTTGGCCGCCGTCAACGAGAGCGCTCGGCCGAAAGTGTATTTCGCGCCTGCGATCGTTCGGGTGTTGGTTTGAGCCTGAGCCGACAGCGGCCTTCGGGGCGCTTTGGCGGGCATCTCGGCTGGCTTTTCCGGCTGTGAGGGGGTGTGCTTCTCCTGCTGGTTTACCATCACAAGCGCCGATGAATGATGGGGAACTGCCCATTGTCCATCATTCGCGAGTGCTTTTGCTTGGGATCTGGCGGTTGTCCATTATTTGTTGTGGGTTCCGCTCGGGAAAAGGTCGTTCTCCGTCACTCAGGACGGGTTTTGCTCGGGAAGGTGGTGTTGCCCGTCATTCGCCGGTTTGCCTGACTCGTGCAGATTAGTGACCCGACTGCCGGCTGCTGAGGGGTGGTGGGTCACTAAGGCTGTGCAAGTCAGGCCGGAGCTTCCTACCGGTTGGGGTTGGCTGTGGGCTAGTGAAACAGGTGGGGCCCGGGCGATTGCCCGGGCCCCACCTGCGTCGTCGTGCTTAAAAGCAGCGTGCTTGAAGGTGCCGTACGCAAAAATGCCGCGCTGGAAAGCACCGCGGCTCAGGCGCGACTACACGTCAGAACGCGAGAAGCGCCAGCCACCCAGCGCGAGCAGCACCACCGCCAGCGCGCACCACAGCCCCAGGCCGATGGCCGGGCTGGAAACCGTGAACGAGGTGACGTCGGCGCCGGCGTTGAGGCCGGGCGGGCTGAGCGCCGCGGTGAGGAGCATCGGCGGCAGGTAGGGGATCACGAAGCTGCGCACGAACTCGGAGGGAATAAGCGCGAGCACCGGGGACAGCATCATCACCGCGAGGATCAGCACGATGGTGCCGGCGGAACTGCGCAGCAGGTAGCCGATTCCCAGGGCCATCCACGCGGAGGTGACCATGGCGATGATGAAGTTGAGGAAGAGCCACCAGGCGTCGCCGCTGAAGCCGATGGTGAGGCCGAAGAGGGTGCCCACCACGGCGCCCAGCACCAGGAGCACCAGGGTGGTGGCCAGGGCAATCAGGCTGAGCGCGAGGGTGCGGGCGGCCACGTTGCGCCAGCGGCGCGGGTCGGCGCTCACGGTGGAGCGCATGGTGTTCGCGGCGTATTCCGAGCACACCGTGACGGCGCCGAAAGCCACCATGATGATCTGGAAAATGGTGCTCGCGCTGATGAGGACGTAGGCGGCGAGCGAATGCTCCGCGCCCATCGCGGTGGCGTAGGTGTTGAGTTCGAGCTCGCTGGAGCCCCAGGCGGTTAGCGCGGTGATGGCCAGCGAGAAGAGGGTGCCGATGATGAGCGTCCAGCGCAGCGAAGGCAGCGTGAGGATTTTGCGCAGCTCAGAGCGCACGGAGCGGCCCAGCGTGACGCGGTAGCTCGGCGCGGCGAATTGGCTGATGCGCGGGGGGAGCTGAGCGAGCTGAGGCGCGGCGGCACCGGGAGCGCCGGCACCGGGAGCGCCGGCACCGGGAGCGCCGGAGCCAGGAGTGCCGGAGCCAGGAGTGCCGGGGCCGGCGGGAACAAAAGCGGTACTCATTGGTGGCCTCCCGGGAGGTTCGTGGCGGGGCGGCCCGCGCCGTATTCGACGTCGTGGCCGGTCAGGTCCATGAAAATATCTTCCAGCGAGCGGTGGATGGTGGCCAGTTCGTCCAGCTGCACCCCCGCCTCGAAGGCGATTTTGCCGATGTCCGCGCGTGAACCGCCCGGGATCGCGAAGCGGGCGATGGGTGCGGGTGATGCGGTGGCTGTACCCGGCGCCGCAACCTCGCTAGCATCCTGGAAGTCCAGCCCGGCCGCGCGCAGTGCGCTCTCCAGGCCGGCCCGGTTCGGGGACGCCACCAGCACGGTGGTATTCGCCGCGGCCTCGGTGAAGCTTTCGATGGGCCCGAAGGCGATCATGCGCCCGCGCCCGATGACCAGCAGGTCGTCGGCGGTTTGCTGCATTTCGCTCATGAGATGCGAGGAGACCAAGATGGTGCGGCCCTGCTGCGCGAGCGTGCGCATAAGCAGACGCACCCAGCGCACCCCGTCCGGATCCAGCCCGTTCACGGGTTCGTCAAAGAGCAGCACTTCCGGGTCGCCCAGCAGGGCCGCGGCAATCCCGAGCCGCTGGCCCATGCCCAGCGAGAAGCCCTTGAGCTTGCGCTTGGCCACGCTCCCAATCCCGGTCAGCTCGATCACTTCGTCCACGCGCCGCGCGGGAATCCCGTGGGTGGCCGCCAGAATCTGCAGGTGGCTGCGCGCGCTGCGCGAGCCGTGGAAAGCCTTGCCGTCCAGCAGCGCACCCACCGTGGTGAGCGGGGAGGCGAGCTGCTCGTAAGGCAGACCGGCAATGAGGGCGCGCCCGGAGGTGGGGCGATCCAGCCCCATAATGCAGCGCATCGTGGTGGATTTGCCCGAACCGTTCGGGCCGAGGAACCCGGTGATTTTCCCGGGTTGGAGCTGGAAACTGAGGTTATCGACCGCGGTGGTCGCACCGTAGCGTTTCGTCAGGGCTTCGACTGTTATCACAGGCAGTCCTTTCGTGCTGGATTAGGCAACGTCACAATTCTACAGCCGCCCACTTTGCGCCGCTGTGCCGTCCTGCGCCGTTGGTCCGCGCCGTCGCCCCGCGTCGTCGCCTAGCGCCGTTGTCCCGTGCCGTCGCCCCGCCCGCTCCCCGGTGGCGCTCATCTCATGGACGCACCGCCGCCCCGTGTCTCGCCGCCCCGTATTCGCGCAGTCCTAGAATGTGCCTATGCCGCAATCCTCACGCACCACCACCCGCATCCGCGCCCTCGACGGCATCCGCGCGCTCGCGATCATCGCGGTGGTGCTCTATCACATGCGCCCGGCGCTGCTCACCGGCGGTTTCGTGGGCGTCACGGTGTTCTTCGTGCTGTCCGGCTTCCTCATCACCCGCAGCGTGCTGCGCGAGCTGAGCCGCGAACGCCGCTTCTCCTACCGGCGCTACCTGCGCCGTCGCCTCCTGCGCCTGTGGCCCCCGGTCCTCGTCACCATCGCGGGGGCTGCGCTCCTCAGCTACCTCATCGCGCCCAGCCTCCTCCCGAAAGTCCAGGCCGACGCCCTCCCCGCCGCGCTTTTCGCAAGCAACTGGGTCTATATTTTCCGCGAGGTCCCGTATTTCGCGGCGTCCGGGCTGCCGTCCCCGCTCACCCACCTGTGGTACCTGGGGGTCCTCGCCCAGTTTTACCTGGTCTGGCCGTTTATCCTGCTGGCCCTGCGCCGGGTGCGCTATTCGACGCTCCGGATCGTGGCGGGCCTGGCCCTCGCATCCGCCCTGCTCATGGCCGTGCTGTTCTTCGCGGGCCCGGATTCCACCCGCGCTTACTACGGCCTGGACACCCGCGCCGCCGAACTCCTCATCGGCGCGCTTGCGGCTCTGGTTTCGCCGTATGTTGCGTCTTTGTGGCCGCGCGCGGATAGTACGACGACGCCGCAGCCTCCCACGCATTCCGCCACCGCCGCTTTCGCGTTGCGGGTGGGCACCGGCGCCGCTCTCCTGGCTTTGCTGGCGCTGGCCGTGTGGGCGGATGGCGAATCGGCCCTCACGTACGCGGGTGGTTTAACGACGACGGCGCTCTTGACCGCCCTTATTGTGCTCACCGTCCACAACCCGCGGCTCGGCCTGAGCCGGGTGCTGGCCAGCGCGCCCTTGGCTTACCTGGGTTCCCGGTCTTTCTCCCTCTATCTGGTTCACTACCCGCTGCTTCTGCTCATGAATCCGGCTACCCGCACCGCGGAGATTTCCGGGGCGGCCAAGATCGGGCAGCTGCTGGTGGTGGGCCTGGTGGCGGAGCTGTTTTATCGCTGCGTGGAACAGCCGAGCGCGCGCCTGGCGCGGGCCGGCTGGCGCGCGGGCCTGCGCAGCTGGTGGACTGGCCTGCGCGCGTGGCGCAGCGACATTCGCGCGTGGCGCACCGGCCCACGTAGCTGGCGCACCTGGCGCAGCCTGGTGAGCAAGCACCACCTGAGCGACACGATTTTCGCGGTGCTCAGCGCGGTATCCCTCCTGCTTGTGGCTCTGCTGGCTTTCGCGCCGATTCCCTGGCAGCGTCTCGCGGATTCCCGCGCGGTGGCGCTGCGCCCCGAGCTCGCCGCGCCCGCGCCTGCTATCTCAGCTCCGGCTACGCCGACTCCCACTCCAACGCCGAGCTCAAGTGCCCTCCAACCCATCGCCACCCAAGTCCCGGCCAACCTGGATACGTCCGCCTGGGCCAAAGACCCGGCCACCGGCGTTTGCTCCGCAAACGCCGTGATGATCGGCGATTCGGTCACCCTGGGCGCCACCGAAGCCCTCAAGGAAGTCCTCCCCAATTCGGTGGTGGACGGCAAGGTCAGCCGCCAATTCGCCGCCGGCGCGGAGGTGTTCGCCCAGCGCCAAGCTCTGGGGGAGAAACCGCGGGTGCTTATCTATGCCCTCGGCTCAAATGGGCTCATCGGCAGCGAGGCGGATATTCAAAAACTCGTGGACGCCGCGCAGGGCCTGCCCGTCTATTTCGTGACGAATCGCAGCCCGTTGGAGGCCCAAAACCCCAATAACGAGCTGCTCAAGTCCTATGCCGCCTCCCACCCCAACGTTGGCATTATCGACTGGTGGGCCGCCACCGAAGGCCACGAAGAATTCCTGCGCGACGATGGCATCCATCTCACACCCACCGGGCAGCAGCACTTCGCTACCCTTATCCAGCAGGCCCTGTGCGGGGCCTAAGCCAGCCGGAAAGGTAGGCGCGGTGCGCGTTCTTAGTTCTCTTCTCGGGTTGCTCCTGGCCGTTTTCGCGGTGTTCACGGTGCAGCCGGCCTGGTTCGGTCCGGCCGCCCGGCTCGCCACCGTGGTGCCCGGCGCTCAGATCATGTCCAGTCGCGGGGCACTCGCGCTCGGGATGCTCATCGCCGCGCTCGCGGTGGGGCTGCTCGGCGCGGTCCGTAGGTATGTCGGGGGTGGGCGCGTGGCGGTGAGCTGCGCCGTCGTACTACTACTCGTGGCCCTGGCGCATGCCGGAACCTTGAGTGGGCGCGGGCTGGAGCGGGAGACCCTCGGCGCGCCCGCGGCCGGCGAGCTCACCGTGGTGCAATACAACACGGAGGGCGGGCGCGTGGACCTGGATCACCTGGCCGATGCGATTGTGCGGGTGGGTGCGGATGCGGTCTCGCTTATTGAAACGTCGAGCGAGGCCGGCGCGGAGATTCAGGAGAAACTGGCCGCGCGCGGGGCGGACTATCAGCTTTTCGACGGCGGGGTGTCGCGGTATAGCGCCGCGTGGCGGTCCTCGGTGCTGCTGGTGTCTGCCGCGCGCGGGGAGTATGAAGCGGTGGATCTGAGTGAGACGTACGGGGAGGATGTGTCGCGCGCGGTGGCGGCGGCGCCGCGCGGCGGGGCGCGCCCGGATGCTCCGATGTTCGTGGCCGGGCACCCCACAGCGCCGGTACCTGCGTATATGGACCTGTGGCGCGCGGAGGCGCGGGCACTGTACCGGGTGTGCGAGGCCGTGCCGGATGCGGTTGTTGCAGGGGATTTTAATTCGACGGCGGACCACCAGGCTGCCCTCAGCCCCGGCTCTACCTGCCGCGATCTGGGGGCCGACGCCGGAATCGGGGCGGTGGGGACCTGGCCTACCACGGTGCCCGCGCTGCTGGCCTCGCCAATTGATCGGGTCATGAGTTCGGGGGCTTACCGCGGGGTGGCCGGGGAGATCATCGACCCGGATAATGCCAGCGACCACCGCGGCATCATCGTGCGGCTCAAGCCTGCTGCTGATGTTGCTCCGGCTGCTGGTGCCGGTCCGGCTACCGATTCTGCACCTGCTCCTGCTACTGATCCCACGCTGGCAGCGGAATCCGATTCCTAGGGACTGGCTGGGGCGGGGTTCGCAAGCAAGGGCTTTCAGGTAAACTCCATTGCAGGGAGCCCCGGGAAGGTCAATGTCGCGAAACATCGATACACCCCCGGGGCTATTGCTTTTGCTTTGCGTTTGGGGCCTCTTTGCTCCACACGCAAACGTATAGACAGGCTCGTCAAACGTGGGTGGTTCACTCCGCGAGGGCTTGGAGTGCGATGGTGCGGTTGTTGCGCACCACGGAGCGCACCTGAATCTCTTCCCATTCCCGCATGCCGCGCTGGAGCGCTTCACGTGCCTCGGGCGTGCACTTCACCCCGAACTCGTCGATAACGAAAAGAAGAACTTCTTCCAAGCAGGGCCGGAACCTGCGCCCACCTACCGGGAAATGAACATCGGCAATCCGGGGAGTGCGCAGCGCATTCTTGAGGCGCCGGCGCGAGCGGCGGGAATGCTTGCCACCTAGAAGCAAAGCGTGAGTCCATTCATCGCGATGGGAATGCACTTGGACATGCGCGCAAGGGATATTCGAACGCGGCGAGCGAATATAATCCCACCGCACCAGCGGCTCTTTTCCAACTCTTCCGTGAATCACTGAGAAGGTTGACTCATTGACAGCGAGTAAACCGGTTTTCGAATTGAGGAAAACCTCGTAATCGAAGCGGACAATGAGCAGAGGGGCAACGCGAATATCACCCAACAATCTTTTTCGCGGAAGAGCTCCTTTTGTGCCTGTTTGTTTCCGCAGCGAAAATCCGGGGTCAATTAGCTCCCCAAGCGACTGTAAATGTGCCGCGAACTCGTTAGTGAGCTCATCAAATCGTGCGTTCACCACGGTAGTACTCCTCGAATCGATCCAGGCCTTCCATTTCGAAGTAGGCGTTAGTTTCTTTTGGTCCGAGCTGGTAGTTATCAGCGCGCCAGTCGAATTCTTCGCGGGTCATTCTGACCTCACGCAAGATTTCTTCCTTGCGCTTGAGAACATCCTCAAGTGATGTAAACGTAAGTTCCGGAGTACACAGCCGATCCTCAGCAATATCCATTTGTCTCACTCCTTCAATCGCCTCATGGCGAAGTAGTTATGTGTGCTTCTCCGTCATTCTTGCACGGTATGCAAGCGCAAAAAAGAGCTACCCACAACCTGTGGAAAAACGGGGAGTAATTCTGTGGATAACTTAAGCCAGCCATCGAATAGCCCGCGCGATCTTGCCGTTCTCATCGACTGGTTTTGTCAACCTGACTACTTTGAGTCAACTCGGGAAACCTTTAGTCGGCCCCGGTAAGACGATAGGCTAAACGCAGGAGCGGGGAGGCGTCGTGGTCAATGTAGAAAAGTACGAAAACACCATCTTGTTCTTGGCGGCAACGCAAGAAGACGATGCCGTGCATGGGAGCCAAAAACTGGCCAGCCTCCTCTACTATGCCGATTTTGATCGCTTCGAGTACAAGGAATCGATGGTCTCCATTACCGGGGATACCTACCGGAATCGCAGAATGGGGCCGGCCCCCGAAGCCTATCTCGATATTGCCAAGGGTATGGCGGAACGCGGGTTGCTCGCGATAGCGGAAGAAGACAAGCACACGGAGTCGCGCCCTGCTGTTGTCTACAAGGTCTTGCGCGAGCCAGATATGTCGGTTTTTGACGAGGGTGATCGGGTCATCTTGGAGCGAGTTCGCCGGACCTACTCACGCTTGAGCGGGGCGCAGCTGGAAGCGCTGTCCCGCCGTGAAGCGCCCTGGGCAGGCGCGAGCCTCGGGGAGAGCATCCCTTACGAGGCGGCTTTCTATCGGGGTACTAACTTTGACAGTTAGCTACCCTTCGTGCTGTATTCCCACTGTGCGTTAGGTGGCCCGGTCACGTTGGAGGCAGGCCCCGAGTATGACAGCAACGCTAAGGTGGAAACCACAGATAGGGGGTGACAACAACGATGAGCCAGCTGGCCGATATTCTTGCGCTCGCGCGTAAAACCAATAAGAAGATCACGCAGCCGGTACGCCTCGCTACTCTGCTTTATGAAGGAATTGACGCTGCCCTCACGGAGGCTGATCCGGGCGCGCTCCTGCCATGCCAGCTTGAACGCGAACAAGCCGCTCACGATATTGCTACCTGGCAAGAGCGCAGCATCAAGATCCTCTCCGTCTTGGATCATGACTATCCCCAGTACCTTGCCCAGGTTCGTGATGCGCCCTTGCTCATCTACTACGAAGGCAAGATTGATCCTGTAGACCGGGCTGTTGCTATTGTTGGCTCACGCCAGGCCACACGGGGTGACTGCGAACGTGCGCGGTTGATCGCCCAGATGATGGTTGAGCAAGGTTATAGCGTTGCCAGCGGGCTGGCACGCGGTGTTGATACCGCGGCGCACGAAGGGGCATTGGAGGCTGGTGGGCGCACCATCGCCGTGATGGGAACCGGCATCGATATCACCTATCCGCCCGAAAACATCCAGCTACGTTCGCGAATTATTGAGAGCGGGGGCCTGGTCCTCACCCAGTTCGAGCCGGGTGTCGCGCCAACCAAGGCGTCTTTCCCGATGCGCAACGCCACCATGTCCGGATATTCCCAGGCAACCATTGTGGTGGCTGCCGGTGAATATTCAGGGACCCGTAACCACGTACGCTCTGCATTAGCGCACGGGCGCAGCGTTATCCTCCTTGCGCCCGTGGCTCGCGAAACGCAGTGGGCGCGCAAGCTCGTGGGTAATCCTGGCGTGTATATCGCTTCCACTATGAAGGAGATTCGCCAGGCCCTGGCGCACATTGCCCGCGCCTATAACCTCTTTGCGCTCACGTGATCCTAGATCACTCTGCGAGAGCTTGGAGTGCGATGGCGCGGTTGTTGCGTACCACGGAACATCTCCTCCAGCGCCTCTACCACACCACCCCAATCCCACTCCTTGAAAACTTCAGTCCCCTAGAATGGAAGACGTGGATTTGGATACGCTCTCGGAATGGTCTCCGGTTGTTTTTGACCTCTTAGATATTTTCGGGGTGTTCGTGGCGGCCATCCTCGGCGGCATGGTGGCCCGCGAAAAGTCCTTCGACATTGTCGGTTTCGTTATCGTCGCGATTATCAGCGCCCTGGGCGGCGGCATGCTGCGCGATGTCCTCATCCAGCAGGCGCCGCTTCTCAAGGAACCGCCGGTCGCCCTCACCAATCCCTACTATCTCAGCTGCGCCCTGCTCGGGGCGCTGGTGGCGTATCTGCTGCGCCTGCGCGGCAAATGGGTGCGGCGTTTCATGACGGTCATGGACGCCGCAGTCATGGGCGCCTGGACCGCCACCGGCGTGATCAAAACTCTCAACGCGGGGCTGGGTGTGATGCCGGCTGTCATGATGGGCATGATTACTGCGGTGGGCGGCGGGCTCATCCGCGACATCACGGTGGGCCGCACCCCGGTGATTTTCGGCGGCAATACTCTCTACGCCACGGCTTCGCTGATCGCGGCGTTCCCGGCGGTGGTGCTGTGGTACAACCACGCGCCGATGCTTGCGATGGCGGTTTCTACGCTGCTCGCTTCCCTGCTGGTGATTCTGGCTCGCGTTTTCGAGTGGTCGCTGCCCGTGAACCGCGACTATTCCGTTAATGACACGCTCCAGCACGTGAGTTCCTCGCTCAGTCGCCGGATGCATCGGTTGCGTGATGAGGAGCATCGCCGCCAGGCGCGCGCCGAACGCCAGGAACGTGCGGTACGACGCCGCAACCAATCCCGCCAGTCGCTTCGCGCGCGGGCGCTGAGCAAGAAGAGCCAAGCGAATTCTTCCGGGGCGGGTGGCTCCGGGGATTCCGGGCCGAGCGGCTCGGGGAAGCCTTCCAGCGGCGGGTAGTCCTCGGGTAGCTAATCAGCACCCCCTTGTGCAACACCCCGTTCGCAAAGGGTATACGTCGTGGTTCTCACGCCTTGCCCGCCATTGCGCTGGATCACGCCTTCTTCCTGGAGCGGCTTGAGCGCGTAGCGGACCTGCGCGATGGACAGCCCCGTCAGTAGAGCGAGCTCTCCGGTGGAGAGCGCCGTATCATGACTGCGCAAGACCGCGACAATAGCAGGTGCGTTCCGGCTCAGTCCGCGGAGCCAGGCATCTGTATCGCGCGATGCGAGGAGCGGGCCGCCCGTATCGGGCGAAGTGATTTCTTGTGAGGTAATTTCTGGCAGGAGGACGCCAGCGGGCACCGGACCTGGGTCTACGAATGGTGAGATGCGTGCAGGAGATCCGAGAACCGCATCCACGTCAATATCATCGACAGATTGCGGGCGCGGGAAAACTACAGTGACTTTGACTCCCGTATCAATAATTGTGGGAGCAGCAAGCCCGTACCGTTTCATTTCGCGGAGCATCGTTTGGATGCCGCCGCCTTCGCCTTCAATAATATTATTTCCGTCGGAATCGGTCATATAGGTAGCGATGCGGTAGAGGTGCTGGTTGACCTGCACGCGGGTGAGCTCGTCACTCAGTAATTGGGAAACTGTGAGCGACTTGAGCCCGCCGGGGGAAGCAATGATAAGTTTCTGTGGCTCCAAGCGGATATCGATGCTTTTTTCCGTGACTGTGTGAGATCCGAGGTCTCGGTGAACCAAAGCATTGGCTACTGCTTCGCGAATTGCGTTGAGGGGAAGTTCGGGGATGGAACGCAGATCACCGCTCGGGAGGTAGACCTGGTAACTCGTGAGATTATGGCGAATCCAATCCATCACCGCATCGAAGAGTTCTGGAACCGGCCCGTTGAATCGCTTTAGGTCAGAAGTTCGGACCGTCGCGCGAGTGCCCGAGTATCGGACAGCCACGGTTACCGCGAGGGCGGGGCAGGGCCCTTGAGGGAACGTTCCTAATCCATACAACCCCGCGAGGGTGAGCTGGTTCTCGCGCACCACACGAGTATTCCGCAGCACTTCTTCATCGGAGTTTTCACTCAACGAGCGAACCTCACGCCGGCACGCACGTATATACTTCTCCGCGAGGTCGGTTTGGAGGTCACTTACACTCGTATCCGCCACTACCTGTGAGTCTGGTGAATCAATGTCGCGGTCCGTCAGCTTGGCAACTTCCAGCATCCGCTGTTCGTTGGCCGGCATAACGTAATCACCGTCGGCCTGGCGCAGGTAAGGACTGCCCTGGAACGTGGCGGGTTTGTGCATGACAGCGAGCGGGTGCACCTGAGCCGCTACAACGAATGTGCCGTTGACCGTCAGAGTTCGCGTGGTAACCGACGGCGCCGGGATGATCGCGTTTTGTGCAACGCTGACTACGCCTGCTTCGATGTCTGCGGGGCGCGTAACACCGATAACATCGAAATTAGGCTCCGAGACTCCTAAAATAATGAAACCGCCCTCAGGCATATTAGCGAAGGCGCAGATTGTTTTCCCGAGGTCTTCCGGAAGGCCGCCTTGTGCGGCTTTGACCTCGTAAAACGTGTCATCCCCGCAGTGCAGGCGCAAACGAGCAAGAAGGGCAAGCAGCTCTTCTTCGCTTTCTAACTTCGACATCACACTCATAGACTATTATGAGTCACGCGGGTTTTCAATGTCTAAATCGAAGTCTGGGGCGCAAATTATTACTTATACGGTCAAAATTAGCGCTGAGACTGTTAAAATCTACCGCAGACTCTCAATTAGACTGCGAAACTATGAGTCTAACTGTAACTCTAACTATGAGTCTGGCGTCCAGACTTTCAGTCTGCGCGCATTCCACTGCCGCACCATTCACGAGCCATTCGCTAACCATTGACCCACGGCCCGCGTCGTCGCTACATTTACCTATGTAACCGGGGCTACAACCCCACGCTCAAAGGAGGCCATCGTTCCGATGTCGCTGTGATCCCCACTCAGCCCCGCTGAGACGCCGCACCCCGCACCCGCGTCCAAGGAGATCACCATGCCTGCCCTCATTCTTGACAATATTTCATTTTCCTACACCGCCCGCCCGCTCCTCGACCGCATAACCCTGCGCCTCGCCACCGCCGACCGCGCCGTCCTCATCGGCCCGAACGGCTGCGGCAAAACCACCCTGCTGCGCATCGCCGCAGGTCACCTCAGCCCCGAACGCGGCACCGTCACCCGCACCGGCGCCAGCACCATCCCGTGGAACCCCGTGCCGCACGACGACGCCGCCGCGACCGTCGCTCACTTCCTCGACAGCACCTTCGCACCCGCGCGGGAACTACTCGCCCGTTTCGAAACGCTCAGCGCACACCTGGGGGAGGGCGGCCCGGTCGCGGCCGAATACGACCGGCTATTATCCGAGATCACCCGCCTGGACCTGTGGTCGCTTGAGGATAGGGTCGACGACGCTTTGGCTGGTCTGGGCCTGGATATGTTGGCCGGGAGCGGGCGCTCGCGGGAGTTGGCCACGCTCTCCCCGGGCCAGCGCGCGCGGCTAAACTTGGCTGTTGCCCTGGTGGCCCGCCCGCAGGTTCTTATTTTGGACGAACCCACCAATCATCTGGATGCGGAGGCGAGTGCGTACCTCAGCCATATGCTGCGTTCCTGGCCGGGCCCGGTGCTCATGTCCAGCCATGATCGGGCTTTTATTGAGGATGTTGCCACGCTCATTGTGGATATGGATGTGAGTGTATGGGCGCAGCTGGCGCGTGCTGACGGTGGAGGTGAGGTATGTGGGGTGTGGGAGTGCCGCGGTACTTACACGGATTATCTTGAAGCAAAGCGCGATGCGGAGCAACGCTACCGGGCGCTCTACCTGGCCCAACAAGAAGAAAAGACGCAGCTGCGCGCGCATCGCCAGGCGGCCGGAGGTATTGCCCGGGGCGGGGTGCGCCTGGCAAACGCGGAGGGCAAGGCGAAGAAATTCTTCGCGGACCGCGCCCAGAGCACGGCCACCCGCCGCACCCGCCACGACGACCGTAAACTCGAGTCCCTCGCCACCCGGGAAGTACGCAAACCCCGCGGATACACTTTTACGTTCCCGGATTACGCCGGTGGGCCTCCCCGCCTCTCCCCGGTTACCTTCGACCTTTCCCACGGCGAGCACCTCGTGGTCACCGGCGCCAACGGCAGCGGCAAATCCACGCTCCTCACCTGGATCGCCACCGGCACCCCGCCGCCTACTACGTCATCCGTCGCGGTATCGCCCGACTCTCTGCGCCTCACTGCGCCTACTACCGTCGCGCAGCCTGTCGCGGCACCCTCCGCGCGGCCTTCCGGCACTCTCTCCTGCGCGGGCCCGCTGGCTTTCGTCCCGCAGCGTCTCCCGCGCTGCGGAGATCCCGGCTTCGCTCCCGAGGTCTGGAACTCCGGCATTGGTGATCTGGGTACCGGAATCCTGCACCCATCCATGTGGGCAACCCCGATCCCCGAGCTTTCGGCCGGCAACCAGCGCCGCGCCCAGCTCGCTCTCGCACTCGCGGCCCAGCCTGCTGTCCTCGTCATCGACGAACCCACTAACTACCTTGACTTGGCCGCCATGCACGCTCTCGAGGAATCCCTGGCCCGCTGGCCAGGCACGATCATCCTCGCCACGCACGACCGCTGGCTCATCACCCACTGGCCCGGCCCACGCCTCCACCTACCGGACTCTAGCCTTACCGTTCCGGAATCGAAGGGGCTTCACCTCCCCGCCCGCACTCGGTAGTCTCAATCTTGCACACCATAAATCCAACCGCGCGAAAGGGGTGGCCCCAATGGAGTTTCCAGATTCGATGCTTCATCAGGCCGATACACATGCCAGCGGCCAGTTACCTCCAAGCACTCCACGTGAGTCATACGTACCGAATGAACTCACCGAGCAAGTAATTGAACACGCGGAGAAGATCATGGCCGGCGAAATTCCGGAAGACGGCGCCGTTTTCGATAATCTCCGCGACGTCCTCGACTTCCTCGACACTCTCGTCTAAACGGTACTCTCTCAAACGAGTACCGCCATTACGCAGCTGGCCACCTGTACCGCTCCCTCATTCGCCCAGATTTCTCGCAGGCGCTTCGGGAATTGTTGGTCGCTGCACGGGGAAGGGACTACCTGCCATTATTGGGCTGTTGGCAAGGCAACGGGGCGGGTGGCTGCGCCACCCGCCCCGCGTCGTCGTAAAAAGTGTGCTGCGGATAATGTATACGATGCCACATTTTTGCAATAGGCTGAGGTAGGAGACTCTGTCGGTTTTCAAGGGCTGTGAGGGGGTAGGTATGATCACCGTTTTTGATGTTGCGCGGTTTTTTATCCGGAAATCTCCTACGCGAAGCATTCCCGCTATTACCTTGCAGAAGTTGTGCTTCTATGCTTACGGGTGGTATGCCTACGAAACTGCCCGGCCCCTTTTCCGCGAACATTTTTACGCGATGAAGCACGGGCCTGTCATATCCGACCTCTATTCGGCTCATGCTAAAACCATTGAGGTGACGGAAGAGCCGCTTGCGCGTGCCCAGGAGCGTCACGGTTTTTCGCCTGCTGAGTTTTCTCTTTATGAAAAAGAGATTCTTGAGGCCGTGTGGGATTACTACAGCCCGCACGATAGGTGGGAGCTTCGGGATATGACTCATGAAGAACAGCCCTGGATTACTGCCTGGAATAACCGGGTAGAGGGAAGCGAGCGGGCCGATCTCCCTAGCTCCGATATTATCGATCACTTCATAGCTAAAAAAGTCCCGGAAGGGTTGGAATTGCCTGAGCGAGCGGTGACGGTTTTTGAAGAGGAACCTGTTGCCGATTTCGATCACGGGTCCTTCGTTGAGGATATTTTGGCGCTGTGTCGGGCATGAGCCTGTTATCGAAGCATGGCCTGGAGCTTACCCAAATTAGCGCAGGCCATGATCTTTCGTCTTTTTCCACGCTTGGCGATGGCGACTATCACGGAACCTGGCTGCGCCGTCATGCCCTGCGCGCGGATAGCGAAGATCTTTGCCGAGTGTGGGTGGTACTTCCGAAAAACAGCAACGTTCCTCTCGGGTATTTTTGTCTTTCCTCGTACTCGGTATTGTGCGATGATGTCCGGCGCAGAGACAAGTATTTCGATCCGAAAAATGGCGGTACCGCTGGCTCCTATAAAATGCATCCGGCTGTTTTGCTTGGAAAATTTGCTCTCGATGCTTCTTGTGCTGGGAAGCCGCCATTTGGTGTTCTCATGATGTACGGCGTTTTTTCTTGTTTCCTGATAGCATCAGGTTTTCTAGCGCCAGGTATCTTGTCTTGCATACTGGCGATGACGCTTTAGTTCAGTACTATCGCAAAAAGTATGGTTTTAAACCAGCGATACGCCAGGAAAACGACCTGATAACAATGTACGTGACTGGCCAAGAAATTCGCGATGCACTCGAAAAAATTGCAGCGGGTCTTGGCGTCTAACCTGACTGGGCTCATCACCCACTGGCTCGGCCCGCTCCATTATTCCCTCATGCGCCCTAATTCGGCATCGGCTTCTCAATCACCCGCCCGTTTGCCGAGGTAAAGTCCCACACCACGGTGCAGGATGGAGTCTCCTCCCGCGTTGATCCATCCGACGGGCGCACCGCAATCGTGGCGCCCGGCTTCTTTACCGTGAAGTCGAAAGACTCAATCACATCGGTGTTCCGGTTGTATGCAACCCACCCCCGCGTGATAATCCACCCGTCGCCCTCCGAGCATCCCTCGAGGAGGCGAGTATCGGCTGCCGGCACCGCGGTTCCCTCGCGCACGCTCCCGTGGAAGACGCCCCTCTCGTCCGCCGGCCCAAAATCGGCATGCTCAATCAGGAAACGCATATCGCTTTTGAGAACGGGGCCGCCGTCAGCACCGTCCGGCACCCGCGTGCGCACGGTATAGTCACTCGCCTCGTCGCCCGAGTAGGTCACCGCAATGCGCCGTTCGCCCACGTAATTGAGGTCCTCCGGGCCTCCCTTGGCGTTGTCCCAGTGGATAATTCCCATCTCCGCTGCTGCGAGTTCGTCCACGAACCTCAGCGCCTCGCGGGAAATATCCCCGCTGCCCGCATTCTGTTCCGCTGCCGAGGAGCTCGGGCTCGCAGAGTTCACCTCGCCGCCCGCCTCTTCCTTCAAGGCCGACGACGCCGCGCCGGTCTCGCTCCGCGATCCCGCCGCGGGGGCCTGGCTGCTACTCGTGCACGCCCCCAGCAAACACACCGCACATATCCCCGCCACGCCGCGAGCCACATTGTTCCATGCCATGCTTCATCCTACCGCCGCAACGGGCTTCCCAGATTCCAGGCAGGCCAGGCAGGCAAGTTAGGCCAGGATCTTCGCTCGCCTCAACCCCGGCATATCCCTACGCTACAGTCGCTAACGTTTCACAACTACTTGATGCCGACCGGCCGAGGCTTTTCATCTCCGTTGAGGACTGTAAAATGACTGTACATAAGATTCGATTTCTTCTTTCCATCCCGGTGCGCCCGATGTGATATCGCGGCTCGACATAACGGATTGGATTAGCTCGAAAAATACGCGCGGAGATAGGGTCTTGTGCCGGCCTGCGTAATCGACGACTAAACGTAACTGTTTCAAAGTGAGAGGCGCAATATCTAGTCGAACTTTGTCATTATCGCTCAAATACCAGGTCCCAACACGGAAAGTTTCTGCGGCATTAGTATCAATGTTCCGAGCAATAAAAAGACCTAGAACATCTTTTCCGTCTGTGCGATGTTCAGCGAGCATGTCGGCGACGTGACGCCTTACTGGCTCTCCTTCAGCGGCCTCCTGGCGCGAACTTTCGGTAAGCGTAACCTCTATCACAATTACCTTGTCGTCGTATTCCGCAATTATATCTGCACCACCACCAGAAGCAGTGCCAATAGGCAAGAAGTCTTGATCAATGTGGAATCGGCGAACGGAATTTGGGGGAATGGCGAGGTCGCCGAAGGCTAAAACTACCCTCCACAACGTCCACTCTAAGTATGCGGCTCGCTCCTCTTTCGGAATCTTCAGTTCGTAGTCTCCGAATTGGTAGGTAGTCTTATTCTCATCTAGCATTGCAAGGTAGGCCGATATTTCATCGATTTCTCGCGGCTGCTCCAACGCGAATTCAAGTTCTTTATTCTGAAAAATTAGTGCGTCCAGATCGTAGCGCGCGGCACTCGCACCGGCTACTGTATCTAAATCGTAGTTTGATTTGTCGAAAGCGAGGCGTCGGGCTTTCGCGACTTTAATAAGATCTTCGAGTACGGACACAGCGCCACGAATATTGTCGGTTGGAAGTTCGGCACCGCTAAAAAGTCGTTGCATATACGGAACTGCCCCAGGGAGGGGATCGTAGGAGTCATCGCAGATCGCGTGCGCAATAGTCTTTTTTTCAGGGACCAGACTGATTCCACGTCCTTTAGACTGGAAAAGCCCTGTCATTTTAAGGTACCTGAAAGATACGTCTTGATAGTCGTAGAATGTTCCGTAATTACTGTGCGATGCGCCAAGAGTGCGTTGTCGTTCCAAAGCTGATTCCATAGTTTCCGCATCGAACTTCCTTTTGCTAACAGCCCTTTCTCGACGTGTTCGGAGCGCCATTATCTCATCGCAGATGGCTTCGATATCGGAAGTATTGTGAGTGAAAATTACAAGAGATGCCATTTCAAGCCGCGAAATGTATGGCTCTATTCCACTTTTCTCTAACTGTCTTAATATTTCTAAAATATGCCGCAGCGGTGAGAATGGTTTGAATGCGTAATTATGCTCAAGAGGGCTAGGTAAGCTCAACGCTGAAATTGAGCGCAAGAAGACCTCTTGCTGTGCTTGCAGTGACTGTGCGGATAATAAGCGTTGTCCATTTTCGGTAACGGTGTATGGCTTTCCAAGTTCGTTAAGGATTTGTTTTGTGTCAAGCTCTCTAATCTCCTTTAACTTCGTGAAATCTGGGGTGATAAAGCCTAGTTTGCTGAGCCCTGACCGCCATTTTCTGGAAATGGACGTGATATCTTTAGTGCGAGGATTCAACGTAATAATACCGGCGTTATCGAGCGCTCTTGCGATTGCTTCTTCCTCTTCTTTACCCATGCGGCCTTCGAAACCGGCATCGACGAGGGCTTGTAAAGCATTTCTGAGCCGCAAAGGATTTCGCAAGGTCGTGTTGGCTAGGTGCCAAGGCCGTAAGCTGAAGTCGATCTCATGATTCATTTTAATATCCGACAAAAAGGTATTCTTGGACTGAATTTCTATTGTTACCCACTCGAGCGTGTTGATTTCCGAAAGAGTATTTGTAGTTGATCGGAAGCACTTCCACGTTTCGCTTATGTTTGCTCATAATTTCGACCATCTCATCAAGGGTCGGCAATGAGTTGGAGGAGTATGAAACGAGTAAAATCGAGTTCCGATGCTGATGGAATAAACGGTCAAAAGCGTTGTAGGCGCCTTTGCGAGATGCAAATGGAGTCGGATAGGATTTGAATTTCTTTGTTTGAGTGGATTCTTGAATTTCGACTCCCTTCCAGTCGCGCGCAAGTCCCTCAACAAAGTGGTAACGGCGCACGTACTCGTTGTCTGAGCGGAGGGAATAGTACGGCGGGTCGATGTAGGTGAGAGAGTTCGGTACGGCACGCACAGTCATCGCGTCCCCTTTCCTCGAAAGCGATTGCTTGCCGTTATCGAAAATTGCACTATTTATTTCTTGGACAGCTCTGAGGAAATGTTCTTGAAAAGACATCTGTAAATCTTTTCTGCCGTCATCGTAGCGCATTCCGACATAAGTGAAAATTCCGCGCGGGCGTTTTTTTAGACACGCTCGTATTAGCGCCGCCATTGCGATCGAGCGTTCGTATGGATTCTTGATCGTTTTAATGCCCGCCCTCATAGAATCGATGAAAGCGTTATCTTCGTCTGAGTAGTATAAGTCGTGGAAAGTCTCGGAGACGAACCCATCAGTTTTAAAATCGGTCTCAACGAGGCGGCATGCTTTGTCTAAAGGTAGAATAACTTCCGAGTTCTCAATGAGTGCCTTAGCCGAATTTGCACTAAAAGCCATGTAGTCGTTGGCGAGAACGCTCTTTCCTTTCGCTTTGAACATGTATGAAACCACTCCGGAACCGGAAAATAGATCTACAACGTTTTCGTAGTCAAACTGCTCGGCCACAGCCCAGATATCCGACAGTAATTTCTTTTTGGATCCCATGTATCGAGTTGATGGGAAGGCGAGTGTTTGTTTATCGAGGGGTTCACGGCAGGCTTCTAGATTCACTTTACGTTTCGGGGGAATTGTTACAATGACGTCCTCTCCATACCTGCTGGAGGCTTTTGCACTAATCGACCGCTTTGTTTGAACTACGTCAATGTGGAAACCGTCGAATAGTTGGTGAACAAGCGGATGGTTGGAATTTGTTAAAATTACGAAACATCCGAGTTCGTGTAGGCGCTTAATCTCCTGGGCTAGCTGGAGATGATCTTCCTCGTAAAACTGCTCTTTGGTGTAACGCTTAAAGTCGGAATACTTACTTGTCGGTAAGTATGGAGGATCGAGGAAGACGAAATCGCCTGGCTCGGCGTTCGCCTGAAGTATATCTTCGTAGGTGCCTTGAATTATTTCAGCGCTCTGCAGTGCGGATGATACTTCGTAAAGGTTATGTTCATCAACGATCTTAGGGTTTTTGTACCGGCCGTAAGGTACATTGAACTGTCCAGAACGATTGACCCGGTACAATCCATTAAAACATGTACGATTGAGGAAAATTGTCCGTGCTGCCGCAACTGTCGAGGGTAGTTCCTCCCAGTTTTGCGCACGAACAGTATAAAAATAGTCCTCATCGTTACGATGAAGCTTTAAAGCTTCTATTACGGAATGTACGTCATCCTTAACTGCGGTGTACAGGTTGATTAACTCCGGATTTATGTCTCCGATTATGGCTCTTTGGGGTCGTGAAGCGAAAAAGAGTGCTCCGCCACCAAAAAACGGTTCGATATACTTACCGTAGTCTGTCGGCATTCGTTCCAGCAGCTCCGGAAGTAGCTGAGTTTTTCCCCCAGCCCATTTGAGTAACGGGCGCGCCTGGCTGGAATGTTCAGGTATCACTTCTAGAGGAATCAAATTATCAGCCACACTGACGATACTACCAAACGGTAGAGGGTGTGATCTCCCTCGAAGTAGCTATCGAGAAGTGCGTGGAATGGGTGCTGTTTCGACTGACGGTATTTGGAGTGGTGTCTTCTATATGAAGAGGGGTCTGTGGACTGTTCGATCAGGGCATTTTACTCTTGAGGATGCCGCTGGGCTAGGTAGGTGCTGAAGAACACCGCGAAGGCGAGGATCCAGAGCCAGGCCAGGGCAGAGTACCAGTTGAGGCCGCCGAAGAGCGTGATGCGGGGCAGCTCGGTCGCGATGATGAACGAAATGCCGAAGAAAGCACCGTAGACGGCATCCAAGGCATAGCCCCACGGGCTTCGCACGCCACGCGCTCGGCGTAGCGCTGCCGCGGCTATGGTGAGAAGCACGCTCGCCGCCAGGTACACGAGGGTGGAAGTCCAGAACATCCACATCTTCACCTCCGGATCACCGGTGGCCCAGAATAGGAGTATCGCCGCAGCCAACCCGGCAACGACCACGATGAGCAAAGTAGCGCCCTTGCGGTAGCGGTACGCCCTCTCGATGGATTTCTCACGGTTCTTGGGTGCGTGTGTGGAATCTGCAGATGCGCGTGTGGAGCTTGCGGGTGCCTGCGCGGAATCGGCGGGTGCTTGCGTGGTGTCGGTGGGCTGCTGCCTAGGTTCTTGTGTGACATCCTCGTTCATAGGATAATTATGGCCGATATTCAACGGCGAAGGGAACGGACTATGGCAGACGCACCGCAGCATCGGCAGCCGAGCAGGAAAGTCCCCATCGGTAAGATCGCAAGCTTTCTGATCATCCTCCTCGTCGGCTTCGGGCTTGCCCTGTTGGTGGTTTTCCTTGCTGGCCGGCATTCCTTCCCGCTATGGAGCTTCGTCGTCGTACTTATTCTTTTTAGCATCGCCAGTTTCTACATGACGCGCGCGGTGGGGCGGACGCCGCGGCGCTTCGGGTACCTCCTCGACGCCGGCTACGGAATCATTGCCGGGCTGTCCTTCCTGGTGTTTCAGTACGCGTACGAATCGATTCGGTGGCCGTCGTTCCTGCTGGTGGTGTGGATGCTGGTGACCTCGATGGGGTGCAGCGCGTATATCGACAAGCGGCACCCGGTGCCGCAGGTTGGCGCGGGTTCAGAAGAGAAATGATTGGTACGTGAAGCCCGGCCCTGACCCATTCAGCAAAGCGAGTGGGCGGGCCGGTACTGGTGAATAAACTCTAGCAATGCCGCGGCAAGGGCTCAAGGCTGAGGCGACGGCTCAAGAGCGCGGCTGCTGTTCAAGATCTACTTCGCCCGGAAAGCGTAGTAGACGGGCTTGGGGTCAGCGGCGGAATAGTCGGTGCCGACGAAGCCGTAGCCAGGCACGGCATCGGTTATGGTGGCGGGCACTGACCAGACCGGGGCTTCGCCCTGGTTCCAGTCGAAAGCAAAGGTGGCATCACGGGAATCCTCGCGGTAACCCGTCAGCACGATCCCGTTACCGAGCACCACAAAATCCAAGCTAGCGCTCGCGAGCGGAATCTCGCGCAGCTGACCCGCCGCCACTACCGTGGTGGTAGATCCGGTCAAGCTAGAAAGATACGCCACCCCGCCCGGCACGCAGGCGGAGATCGCCACCTGATACCGCGCGGCAGAACCCGCCGGCTGCTGCCCGAGCAGCTTCTCCAGATTCTCCCGCAGCTGCGCGTTACTCGCTTGCGGAGCCGGGCAGCTAGCCTCCCGCACCGACACTTCTCCAGGCAACGGCGCCCCGGTGCTCACCTTCCCCTCCAGCGTGATAGCCAGATTGGCCTCCGGGATGAACCAGCCATCCGCGGTTGGCATGACCGAGGCGCTTTCCACATCCTCGGCCTCCACCGAACCAGAACCCCGCGTGCGGCCTCCGGAATCGAAAACAGTCCAGTTGACCGTGGTGCCCTCCCGATCAAAAAGCAGCAGCTCCCCGCTCGGCGCCACGTGAAAATTCCCGAGCGAGGCAGGGACGGTCAGCTCGGCCAACACCGTGCCATCCGTGGGGGACAGCCAAGAGAAGCGTTCTTCGCCAATATCAGCCCGGGAGAGTAGCACCCCGGGCGCGAAGCCCTGCGCGTCCTCTCCGCTTTCCCAGATCACGGCGCCATCCGCTGCGGCGCGCAGGGTGGCGGGTAGGTCCGAAATATACGAGCTGGCGTAAGGGTTCCCCCAGGAATTCGGCTTGCACCACATATTCGTGGTGTCACCAGCGGGGGCACAGCTGAGCTCCCCGGGCAGCGTGTAGCGCAGCTGCCCGGTTTCCGTGTCATAAAAGCTCGTGGAATTCGCCTTGGCGTTGTAGCCGCCGAAAACGTGCCCGGCGGGGATAACGAAAGGCCGATCCATGAATGACGGAACATGCGAGTCCGTACGCACCGCCTGCGTTTCTGCAAGATTCTGCGGGACGGGTGCGTAACTCACCAGCGGCTGCGCGCCAGCCTCGGGAGCCGCGGCAGCCGCAGCGCCCCCGGCATCGCCGGAATCTGCGCCGCCAGAATCTCCAGCGTTCTGCGCGCTCCCCACCTCGGCCGGTGGATCTCTCACCTCATCTTCCATATCGGCAAGGAAAAACCCGGCCGGGAAGCACACGAAAACAATGATGAGCCACCAGAAAAGGCCGCGGTCCTTCTTTTTCTTCGGCTCCTCGGGTGGCGGCGCGGTATTGACCCGCGCTGCACCGTAGGAACCGGTTGTGCCGCCGGCCTGCGTTGCCCCGTAGATCCCGATTGCGCCGTGGGGCCCGGTTGCGCCGCCGGCCTGCTGCGCACTCGCACTCGCGGGATAGGGGGCCGGCGGGACGGTGGGCAGCAGTTGCGCCGAACTTGCGTAAGCCTGGCGCATCGCCCGCTCATCGCGCGGATGCGGTTTCGTGCGGGAGCTTTGGCGAGTGCGCGAGCGCTCTTTGCCCCGCGAACCCGCGCCACCCCGCGAACCTTCCTTCGCCCGCGCCACCACCGGCCGGCGCTCGCTTTCCGGCTCCGAGAAAGCCGAGCCGGAGCCTGCGCGCGGCGGGCTTTCCGAAAACGCCGAACGGTGCGCGCGGGTTTGCCATTCGGCCAGGTCCTGGGCGCGTTTACGTTGGCGGCGGCGTTTGAACCAGCCGCGTGCGCCGTCGTCGTCGCTAAAAGCTGAACCACGCATGGACTCACGCTCCTAAAAGATCCGCGGCGCCCGCGAGCACCGTCCCCACGTCCCCCTCCACGCGCAGATCGGCGTAACGATCCGCGGTAGTGGGGCCGATATTAATAATTGCGCACGCCGCGCCGTGCTGGAGCGCCTCGCCCAGCACCCACGAACCGGTCAGCACCGCGAGCGACGTGCCCACCACCAGCGCCACATCCGCCTCGCGCGCCCACGCAAAAGACTGCTCCATCGCGTCGCGCGGCAAGGCCTCGCCGAAAAATACCACCGCGGGTTTGAGTAGACCGCCGCAGCGCGGGCACGGCGCCACCCGGAACGTGGAGGCCTCCGCCCCGGCACGATCCGCGGAAGCCAAAATCGCCACGTGCGCCGGATCGGGATCCTCGGGCCAGCCCGGGTTGAGCGCGTCGAGCTGCGCCGCAATCTCCGCGCGCGGGAACTCCGCCCCGCACTCCACGCATACGACCCGCAAAAAATTCCCGTGCAGTTCCGCGAGCTTGGTGGAACCGGCTTTCTGGTGGAGATTATCGACATTTTGAGTAGCGACACCATTAATAAGGCCCGCTTTTTCGAAACGCGCCAGTGCCGTGTGGGCATTATTGGCGACGACGCCGCTCAGCGCGCGCCACGTCTCCTGATTACGTTGCCACACCCAGCGCTGCCATACCGGATCCGAAACGAAAGCGTCGTAATCAATGGAGGGGGTATCGGAGGAGCCGGTGCCGCGGTAATCGGGAATGCCGGACGCCGTGGAGACGCCCGCCCCCGCGATAACTACGGTGGTGCGCCCGGCCATGAGCTCGGCTAGTTCGCAAGCGGCCTCGGTGGTGTCGCTGGTGATCATGGTGACTCCCTCGTGCTGGCTCCGGTGGTTCGGGCGGTGCGGCGGCCGGTGCGGATCGGTCCCATGCGGGCGCGCGTGCGTGCACCGGGCCGGCATGCCGCTTCCTCGCTCATCGTATCCCGAATGCGCGGCGGGGTGAATCTTTCGCCTCAGGGCAAAGGTCCGGCCACGGCGGGGTCAAACGTGGGATAATAAAATCTGTTTGAGGAACCCTCAAAGAGTGTCGGTCGCGGCACTCGCACGGAGCCTTCGCCACATCGCGGTGGTTCGCGTGCTCACACAGAAAACCTCTCGGACAGATGGTTCGAGGAACGCCGAATAAAGGAGATCTCAGTGGCTGTTGCAACCCGCGAACAGTACGACGAAATGCTCAACCGCGCCAAGGCAAATAAGTTTGCCTACCCGGCCATCAATGTCACCTCGTCCCAGACGGCCACCGCTGCCCTGCGCGGTTTCGCGGAAGCCGAATCGGACGGCATCATCCAGGTGTCCGTGGGCGGCGCCGAATACCTCTCCGGCTCCACCGTCAAGGACCGCGTGGCCGGTTCCATCGCCCTGGTGGAGTACGTGCGCGCCGTCGCCAAGAACTACGATGTGACCATCGCCCTGCACACCGATCACTGCGCCAAGCAGAACATCGATTCCTGGATCCGCCCGCTTATGGAGCTCGAAGCTGAGCAGCACAAGGCCGGCAAGCAGACCTACTTCAACTCCCACATGTGGGACGGCTCGGCCGTGCCGCTGGATGAGAACCTGGAAATCGCCAAGGAGCTGCTGGCGCTCTCCCAGAAGGCCAATACCATTCTCGAAATTGAGATCGGTGTTGTGGGTGGCGAAGAAGATGGCGTCGTCGGCGAAATCAACGAGAAGCTGTACACCACCGCTGAGGACGGCCTCAAGACGGTTGAAGCGCTGGGCCTGGGCGAAAACGGCCGCTACATCACCGCGCTGACCTTCGGGAACGTGCACGGCGTGTACAAGCCCGGCCACGTCAAGCTGCGCCCCGAAATCCTCGGTGAGATCCAGAAGGAAGTCGGTGCCAAGGTTGGCAAGGAATCGCCCTTCGATCTGGTCATGCACGGTGGCTCCGGCTCCACCGCCGAAGAAATCCGCACCGCGGTGGAAAACGGCGTCATCAAGATGAACGTGGACACGGACACCCAGTACGCCTACACCCGCCCGGTGGCCGACTGGATGATGACCAACTACTCCGGCGTTCTCAAGATCGACGGCGAAGTGGGCAACAAGAAGCAGTACGACCCGCGCTCGTGGGGCAAGGCCGCCGAAGCCGGCATGGCCGCCCGCGTTGTCGAAGCGTGCGAGCGCCTCGGCTCCACCGGCACCCGCATGAAGTAAGGGCGGTGCTTTCGGGCCGCTCGCGAAGCGGGCGTGTTCGTGCGTGAAGTAGACGCGCCGCGCTTAGCTTTCGCAAGTGCGCGAGCCTTTCGTGGCTCCGCGCATGAGCCGTAACAGCGGTAATAGCGGCAACAAGGGCCGGTAGCTCATTTTTGGGCTACCGGCCCTTTGTGCTGCTTTGTCACTGCAGCACGGGCCTGGTGGCCAGCCACCACCCGGAGGCGATCTGGCATCTGGCCGCCCGGGCCCGATCTAGCCCGCCCCGGAAACGAAGTGTGTATAAGAGCACCGTTTCGGAGCGATTTCGTGTTCCTTACGCGCACTTCGCGGGGGTCGATGTCCAGAACGCGCACTTCGCAGCCTTGAAGCTGAAAATGACCCATTCCACCGATCCCGCGCCGGCGGGAGGCGGGTGTGTTTTTCTGAGGTGTACTTCGCATGTACGACATCTGCACTACAGCTCTGACAACACCTACCACGCCCGCAGGGGCTAGTGCGCCGATTGTGGTTCGTGTGACTTGTGTGATTTCCACGATCAGCTCCCACGTCGGCGCGAAAAACGTAGTGCAAATTGGCGCACGGTTTTGGCGATTTTTCTGTCACCAGGTTGCACTACGTGGCGTGCGCGGTCCTGGATTTGCATTATGTGGTGCCGAGCGACAGCATTCGAGCGATGGCGCTCCGGCGCGGGCGGCCTTCCGCGGTACCGCGGTGCCGTAGCCAATATTGGTGCGCCGCCGCCACCACCGCCACCACCGCCACCACGAGGCCGCCGCGCCGCGACATCGACGCCGCCACCACACCGCCGCCACCGCCACCACGAGGCCGCCGCGCCGCGACATCGACGCCGCCACCACACCGCCGCCACCACACCGCCGCCACCAGCGCAAATGGTCATACTCTGAGACAGTTACCTCGGAAGATAAGATTTACCACATAGTTATTTAAGTCGTGCTTGAACACCTTCCAAACGGTTTATAATCGCGGGGCGCCAGGAGTACCTCGAGTCATCAAGGTGTTTCCGCAGCTGAGCCATGTGTTTGGGGGCGTCTCACCGCGCCGCCGGGGCGTGGAATCCGGTAAAAACGGGTAACTAATAAGGGATCTAAGAATGCAAAAATTAAGAACGGGAGCGGCGCGTTCGCGAGTCGCGGCGCACCGGTTGATCACGGGTGCGGTGGCGGCGCTTATTGCCGCCGTCGTCGCGGTGGGCGGAGCGATTCCGCTGACCGCGCCGGCCATGGCCGCGAATGTGCGAGTCACAACGAATGGTGACAACGCCGCAAACACCACCGGCGACAACACCAACACCACCGGCAACAACACTGAAAACTCCGAAAACGCCGAGCGCGCCGCGGAAGCAGCCTCGGCCCGCCTGGAAGTCGCGGTGGCCGAACCCGCCGAGCAGAAAGCCAACGGCGTGAAATCCGGCGCCCTGGCCAGCTACGACGTGCAATGGTCCTGCGCCGGCGTGCAAGGTCAATGCGAGAACACCACTCTCAGCGTGACCATCCCCGGCCTGGTTGATTCCATCTCGGATACCGACAAGCTCCCTCTCACCCACGTGAGCGCCACCAATTCTTCCCACGATCAATCCGCAGTCCCGGTGCGCGAAGGCGATACCTACACCTGGAACCTGGGCACCGTGCCGGTGGGAACCACCGGCGCCATGCGCGTGCAGGTACGCCCGGAGAACCTGCGCTGGCCCGAAGGCGAAGCGATCCACCCGAAGGTTGCCGGCGAAACAAACGGCCTGGTAGCTGACCCGGTGGAACTGGCCACCCCGGTGCATGCCACCCCCACCATCGCGGTCCGTAAATTCGCTCCCGAATCCCAGCCGGCCATCGGCGGCCAGTACACCTACACCATTACCGCCGGTTACGAAGGCGCCTTCAATACCAACGAGAACAAATTCAAGGACCCGGGCACCGGCACTCCCGGCCTCATGGGCCTCACCGAAATCCGCCTGGTCGATACCCTGCCCGAAGGCGCGGAATTTGTGCGCGCCACCCATGACGGCACCTACGACCCGGCCACCCGCACCGTCACCTGGGTGGTTCCCGGCTCACCCGTCGTACGCGCCATCGAAGATTACCGCGTCACGGTAGCCTTCCCCGCCGGCACCTTCGCCGAAGGCGCCAGCGCCACCAACAACGTGCAAGCCACCGGCACCCCGCTCGATCCCAAGCACGCGGACGTCACCGCCACCGATTCCGTGACCCGCCAGCTGCAAAACCTGCGTGCCGAAGGCAATTTCCGCAAAACCGCCAATAAGGCCGTGACCCAGCGCGACGGGGAAGCCAGCTGGGATATTTCCTGGTCGAATACCGGGAATGTTCCCCTGCGTATGCACGTGGCTGATAACCTGCCCTGCCGCTACGTCTCCCCGGAAACGCCCGGTGCCTGCGCCACCCCGGCCCTGCGCAATGTCAAGGCCGGCCTGGTCCGCCCGCTCCGTAAGAATGTCCCGGCGAAAGTCACCTACACCACCACGAGTGGGAAGCAGCTGAGCGTCGTCGTCGACCCAACTACCACACGCGATTTCCCGCTCACCGTTCCCGAGGGCGAAGAGATCACCTCCATCGTCCTGGACGTGGACGTGGTCAACGGTGAACGGAGCGATATTACGCTGGAAATCCGCGGAACCGTGGTGGCGGACTTCCCGGCCGATGTGCATAACGGCACCACCGCGCCCGACGGCGCCACCTACAGCTCCGCCCCGCGCTACGAGGTCCCCACGCTGGAAAATCGCGCCGTCGTAACCGCGCAATCCCTCGATTTTGCCGGCAACCCGACCCCGGACCTGCCCGCGAAGATTACCACGCGGGAAGCCGCGGCGCAGGTCGCGATTGTGGACGGCTACCCCACCTACGGGGTGTCGAAAACCTCGCACCTGGGCGGCCAGATGGTCGGCAACCTCGACACCAAGCCCGGTGAGCTCTTCCAAACCGGCCAGACCTACACCTTCGGGCTGGGCTTCTACACCGGCAAGGGCGCCAAACTCTACCCGGTGATCATGGACCTGCTCGCCCCCGGCATGGAATACGATCCCACGCAGAAGATCACCACCTCCGCGAACTGGCCGGCCACCCTCCCGCTCGACAAAATGCGGGTGGAAACCGAAATGAAAACCGTGGACGGCAAGCAGCGCCAACTGGTGCGTTTCACCTGGCCGAACGACGACGCTAACGGCGCCGCGGGCACACCCGACGGCGCGGGCGACTACTTCGCCCCGCCCAGCACCGGCGATCAAAGCCGCTCCAACTCCTCGGAAATGGTGCTCTACTTCGGCGCGAAAATCACCGCGGCCACCGAGCCCGGCGAAAACACCAACGACATGATCCTCGCGGATGCCAAGCGCCCGAACCTGGGCACCGCCGTCGCCCCGAACCAGTGCATCCGCAATTGGTGGGCACGCACGGACAGCCGCAAACTCACCGATAACCTCGACGGCCTCAACCGCCCCGAAGCGCGCGGCTGCACCACCTCCACGAAGTTCAACGTGGCGGGCTTGCCGGCGCTCGCGGGCAAGAATTACGTGAAGGGCGACGTCGATACCGAGTTCCAGGCCAACCCGAATTACGGGACCGTTTCGCCGGCCTCCAATGCCGAACTCAAGCTGGACCTGGTCAATAACGGCAATGCGGGGGTCTCCGGGGTGGTGGCCTACGATGTGCTGCCCTACCCGGGTGATCACGGCGTGAGCGGCGCCAATACCCCCGAAAATGAGCGTGGCTCCACGTGGCGCCCGCGCCTCAACGGTTCGCTGACCTTCGGGGAAGGCACCCCGCAGCCCACCTCGGTGCTGTACTCCACCTCGATTAACCCGTGCCGCGGCGAAGTCATGGAGCTGGGCGCCGCCCAGGATTCCAGCCCGCAGAATTGCGAGCCGGGCACGTGGAAGACCGCCGAGGAACTGGGCGGGGACTTCTCCCAGGTGCGCGCTTTCCGGGTGGAATTCCCGCAGGATGCCAAGCTCACCCGCGCGGATACCTGGACGATCAACGCCAATGTGACGGCCCCGGCCGCCGCCCGCGGCATCGCCTGGAATAGCTACGCGGTGACCGGCAAGAACGCCGAAACCGGCGCGCCCGTGATGCCGACCGAACCGGCCAAGGTGGGGCTGACCATGCCCTTTGACCTGGACCTCACCAAGGAAAATATTCACGCGAAATCCGCTGATCTCGGCGTGCTGAGTGAGAAGGTTACCGCCGATCCCGCGCACGCCGGCCTGGCCGAGGGCGTGCAGCTCGCCGATATCGAGAAGCAGAACGAAACCGAGCGTTGGGCCACCGGCTCCGTGGTGGAGTACGTGGTGCGCGCCAAGAACGCCGGCCCCGGCTTCGCCACTGGCGTGGAAATCACCGATATGCTCCCCAAGGGCGTCACCTACGTGGGCTACTGGAGCACCAACGGCGGATACGATGCCGCCACCGGCACCTGGCGCATTAATGACACGGTGACCGAAGTTGTGGATCCGAGCACCGGCGACCCGGTGGAGGGCGCGGACCCGAGCGCCACCGATGATGCCTACCTGCGCTTCACTCACGAACGCGGGATCGCCCCGGGCGGCGAAGAGGTGCTGCACCTGTACGCGGTGGTTGATGAAACCGCGCGCTCCCAGCAGGTCTGCAACGAGGCCCTCACCCCGGCCAAGGATCGCCTCGATTCGAAGGGCCAGAAGTTCGCGGGCACGAAGGCGAATGCCTGCCTGACCGTGGGCGTGAACCTGGGGGACCGCATCTTTGAGGATACGAATAATAACGGCGCGGACGATCCGGGCGAGCCGGGCCTGGCAGGCGTGACCGTGAAGGTGTTCCGCCCCGGCGATACGGAACCATTTATAACGACGACGACGGACGCCAGCGGCAAGTACCTTGTGCGAGGCCTGGAACCTGGCACGTACTCGGTTGTGGTTGATCGCGCGACCCTCCCGAAGCGCGAGGGGACCTGGGAAACGACCCATGTCCGGGAAGGCTCGGGAGATAAGGACAAGGCCAGCTCCGGGGAAATCACCCTGAGCACCGCCGATGTGCTGGATGCCGATTTCGGCTTCCACTACGTGGCGCCGGTCCCGCCTGTGCCGCCCCAGCCCCCGGTACCGCCGGAGCCTCCGGTGCCGCCGGCACCCGAGCCCACGACTCCGGAACCGACCACGCCCGCGCCGGCTCCTTCGCCGACGACCACGGCGCCCGCGCCGCAGCCGACGACGGATCGCGCGCAGCCCGATCCGGAGCCCACGCCGAGCGTGACAACGACGGAGCCGGCTCCGCCCGCGCCGGAGCCGCAGCCCACCACGCCGGAACCCGTGCCAACAACCACGGCGCCGGCACCCGGGCCGCAGCCGACATCGCCCGAGCCCACAACTCCGGAACCGACGGTGCCCGCGCCGAGCTCGCCGGAGCCGAGCGCTCCGGAAGCAACAACGCCGGTCCCGAGCACCCCGGTGCCTACGGCGAGCACCACGGCGCCCGCGCCCCAGCCCAGCGCAAGCAGGGACGGGCCGGCGGCGTCGTCGACCCCGAGTGCGAACCCAACTCCGCCCGCGCAGGCTGGCTCCGGCCCGCGCCTGCCGCACACCGGTGCGGGAGTGCTGGGAGCCGCGGGAGCGGTCCTCGCGCTGCTAGCCAGCGGGGTGTTGGTGCTGCGCCGTCGTGGAGAATAGTGGCGGCGTGGCGGCGGGGCGGATAGCGCCGCCGGGTGAATAACCGCGGCGGTACATCCGCAGCCGCGTAGCGATCAGGCGGGAGAGCCGAGCGTGAGAGCGCCCGGCCTCCCGCCTTTCGCGTGCCCGCCCGAGCGTCGGCACGGTGCGCGGTGCGCGGCACGGTGCGCGGGAACCGCTGCGACGCTTCGGGTACCCACGTCAGGTACACCTTCCCCGGGTTTGTGTTTCCGCTCACAAGTTATAGAATGGTCAGTGGTCCAGGCCACGGCCTCGCGCCGGCGGCCGCTCTCACGTAACCGAACAAGTCAGAAAGAAGCCCGCACATGACGCAAACACCAGTCACTCCCGCGCATCCGGAGCCTGCCGCCCGCGATCCGCACGAGGGCAAGCGTGCGGGCCTTGCCTATTTCAACGATGCCCAGCAGGCCTTCAGTGCCGGCAATATTAAGGATGCCATCGAGCTCTACCGCGCCGCCGCGGATGCCTTCGAGCGCGACCCGGAGCTCTACCTCGAGCGCGCCGTCACCAACGGCCAGCTGGGCATTTCCCTCAAGGCCGTGGGGGAGATGGACGAGGCGGCGGATCGGCTCGGCCGTGCCATTTCGCTCTTCCAGCAGTTCCCGGAAAATGGCGATGCCGCTGTGAGCATGGGCAATTGCTTCTGGCATATCGGGGAGATCAACGAGGAAGCCGGCGATTTCGACGCCGCCCGCATTTCCTACAACCAGGCGTATTCGGCCTACCGCACCGCGCCGAATACCCAGGAGCTCCAGATCGAAGTCCTCCAAAAACTGCGGTCTATCTAGGCCGACTCATCAATTTCAACGATGTCTATGCACGCCACCGTTACCGAGCTGCTGCGCGCCGGGCTCGCCGCCCTCGAGCGCCACAATGAAGATGAGGCCCGCGCCCGTTTCGTGGAGGCGCGGGAAACCGAGCGCTGCGCCGCGGGTGGCCGGGGCGCCGGCGGCATTCTCGCGGGCGGCACCCTTCCCGCTGCCGCCCATTCGAGCGGCGCCCTTTCCGATTCCGCACTTCCAGGCACTTCCGCGCCTGAACTTTTTGCCCGGGTGAGCGACCCGGATGCCCTGTATTTCGCGGCGCTGGCCACCGGGCAGCTGGGGGAGAACCCCCTCGGCCTCGCGCGCCGCGCCGTGGAGGCGTATCGCGCGGCGCCGGCGTCCTTGCGGGCTGCGCGCGCCTGGGAAACGTACGGATATTTTTTGCACGACGGCGGGGGCGACGCCGCAGCCGCTCAGGCCATGCGGGAGGCGGCTGGCGTGTACGCAGCCCTGGGCGGGCACGAAGCCCAGCAGGCCAATGCGCTGTATAACGCTGGAATCTCTTACGCGGAAGCCGGTGACTTAGCCGCTGCTATCGCGGCTTTGGAAGCGGCGTTGCTGCCCGCGGGTGCGCTGCCGGAGGTGGATCTGGGGCGGGTGGCTATCCGGGCCACCCTCGCCGCGGCGCGCTTGGATGCCGGGCAGTTCGCGGCGGCCGCGCGCGATTACCGGGCGGCGGAGGATGCTTTCGCGGCGCTCCCCGGCCAGGAATTTAATGCGATTGATTGCGCTTTCGGGCGAGCCCGCGCGGTGCTCGGAAGCGGGGACTACCCGGCCGCCGCGGCGCATTTCGCGGAGGTAGCGGCGCGCGCCACGGAGCTGGCCGGCGGGAAGCCGGCTGGCGAGCGTGCCGATGCGGCGGGTGTGCCCGAGCCAAGCACCACCGCCACCGAAGCCGAGCTCGCTGCCTGGGAAGTCGCCGCCATGTCCTGGCATCACGTTGCGGTGGCCCAGGCCAAAAACGGCGCGCCCGCGCAGGGCGTTCCCGCCATGCGCACAGCTGCCACGATCTACGCAGGGCTGGGCGAGGAACTCTCCGCCGCCCACTGCCGCGGGCTGCTCGGTGATCTACATGCCGAAACGCGGGATATGAACGCCGCGCGCGAGGCTTGGCAGGCCGCCATCGCGGCGCTCGAAGCCGCTGCGGCACAGGCCGCGGCACAGGGCGGGGAACTCCGGGCCGGCCCGGCCCGGGATCTGGAAGAATTCCGCCGCAAACTTCTCGCTGCCGGGGGAGCGCTCGCCTAGCTGCCTGCGTCGTCGTACCTATCACGTAAGCTTGGAAGTGCGGTGCTAACCGGCACCGGTTCCCGGCAACGAAGAGGTTGATCGTGACAGCACAACACCCCGGCACTGTTATCCACCCGCCCCAGCAGCGCGACCAGTGGTGGCGCGATGCCGTTATTTACCAGATTTATCCGCGGTCTTATGCGTCGAGCGGCGGGCCGCTCGGCACCCTGCCCGGCATCACCGAAAAATTCGATTATTTGGAGAAGCTCGGGGTGGATGCGGTGTGGCTTTCGCCCTTTTATGTATCCCCGCAATTCGATGCCGGGTACGACGTGGCCGATTATCGCGACGTCGATCCGCGCTTCGGCACCCTCGCCGATGCCGAGCGGCTTATCGAGGCTGCCCACGCGCACGGCATGAAAATCATTGTGGATATCGTCCCGAACCACACCTCCTGGGATCACAAGCTTTTCCGGGAAGCGGTGCTGGCCGGCGCGGGTGCCCCGCAGCGCGATAATTTCTGGTTTCGGCCCGGGCGCGGGGAGGACGGAAGCGAGCCGCCCACGGATTGGCTGTCCTCCTTCGGCGGGCCGGCCTGGTCGCAGGTCAAGGACATTCCCTGGGTGAAAGGCACCCCGCAGGAGCACGAAGAAACCTGGTACCTGCATCTGTTTGACCGTTCGCAGCCGGATGTCAACTGGGAAAGCCCAGCTATTCATGATGAATTTGCTCACACCATTCGTTTCTGGATGGATCGCGGCGTGGACGGCCTGCGGGTGGATGTGGCCCACGGCCTGGCCAAAGACCCGGCCCTCCCGGACTGGCCCTACAAGGTGGAGGACGTGCGCTACAACCCGGACGTGAACGTGCCGCCCGCCCCCATGGCCAACCAGCCCGCCGTCCACGATATTTACCGCGAATGGCGCGCGATCCTGGATGAATACGGGCGCGATCGCATGATGGTGGCCGAAGCCTGGGTGGATACCGAGGAAGACCTGGCTCGCTACGTGCGCAGCGACGAAATGCAACAGGCTTTCAACTTCGAATACCTTTCTGCGCCCTGGCGTGCGGACCGCATTAATGCGCTCATCGAATCCTCGCTGCGGGCCACCGACGCCGTGGGCGCCCCCACCACCTGGGTGCTCTCCAATCACGACACCCTGCGCGCCACCTCGCGCCTGGGCCTGGAGGGCGTGACCACCGGCTGGTGCGGGAACGGCCCGAGCGGCATCGGCCCCGCTGACCCGCAGCCCGATGCGGAGCTGGGGGCGCGCCGGGCCCGTGCCTGGCACACCCTCACGGCGGCGCTGCCCGGGTCCTACTACCTCTACCAGGGCGAAGAGCTCGAACTGCCCGAAGCCACCCAGCTGCCGCCCGAATCCCGCGAAGATCCCACCTTCGCGCGCACCGGCGGCGCGGAGCTGGGCCGCGACGGCTGCCGGGTGCCCATCCCCTGGCGTGCGGACGCCCCGGCCTTCGGATTCTCACCCGAGGGGCAAAGCTGGCTGCCCCAACCCGCGGACTGGCGCCGTTTCGCGGTGGACGCGCAGGAAGCCGATCCGGAATCCGCGCTCGCCTACTACACGGAGCTGCTGCACCTGCGGGCCCGATACGACCTGGGCCTGGGCGGATTGCGCCGCGCGCCCGAGTATGCCGGCAGCGGCGTCGCGCTCATCAATTTTGCGGGCGACGACGCCGCCATTTCCGCGAGCGCCACGTCCGCTGGCGGCGAGGCTGCGCAAGGCGACGACGCCGCCACTTCACGCGGGGACCTCTTGATTATGACGGCCTTTGCCGAGCCCCTACCCCTGCCCGAAGGCTGGGCGGTGCTCCTCAGCTCCGCGCCGTTGGAAGAAGGGGTGCTCCCGCCCGATACCACGGTCTACCTGGTGCCTTTCAGCACGGATACCGAGGAGGGATGCTGATGGCGCGGCTGGCGGCGTCGTCGCCCCAATGGTGCGCCCGCCACAACGGGCGCGGCCACCATGGGCGTGCCCGTCGCAACCCCCGGACGCACACGCGAAGGTGATATTAAATTAGAACTGTAGAACGCAAGATAAGTCACACTGTGGTGTAAACTAGTACCACCACACAGGCAAGGGAGCCGGGCGCTACGGTGCTGTCGCGGTTGCGGCTTTCTTGCTGGCATTGACGATCATAGGAGACGTAACGATGCATTCAGTGAAGAAGATTGCGGCCCTCGCCGCAGCTGGGTTGGTGGCCATCGCGGGATTGGGTGGCTGCGTATCCAATTCCGATAGTGGCGGAGGAAGCGAAGGCGGGGCCGGCAAGGTCTACTTCCTCAACTACAAGCCGGAATCGGACCAGGCCTTCCAAGAATTGGCGAAGAAATACCACGAACAAACCGGGGTGGATATTAAGATCGTATCCGCGACCGGTGGTTCGTATGAGCCCACCCTCGCCAATGAGCTCGGGCGCGCGGATGGCCCCACTATTTTCCGCGTGGACGGCCCCATCGGCCTGGCCAAATGGAAGCAGTACGCCAGCGATATTTCCGATGCTCCTTTCATTGAGGCCATGACGGATAAGGATATGGCCCTCAAGGGAGATGACGGCAAGATTTACGGCGTCCCCCACGCGGTGGAAGGCTACGGCATCATTTACAACGATGCGATTTTGCAGAAGTACTTCGCGCTGCCGGGTGCCAAGGCGAAGTCCGTGGATGAGATCAAGAACTTTGACAAGCTCAAGGAAGTCGCGGACGATATGCAGGCCAAGAAGGACGAGCTCGGCATCAAGGGCGCCTTCGCGGTCACCTCGCTCTCCCCGAATGAGGATTGGCGCTGGCAGACCCACCTCATGAACTGGCCGCTCTTCTACGAACTGCGGGATAAGGGCGTGCAGGACACCGGGAGTATCGAAGGTACCTACCTGGATAATATGAAGAAGATCTTCGACCTGTACCTCACCGATTCCACGGTGGATCCCTCGCAAACCACCGCGAAGGCGGTCACCGATTCCATGGCGGAATTCGCGCTCGGCCAGGTGGCTTTCGTGCAGAACGGTAACTGGGCCTGGTCGCAGATTGATGGGGTGGATGGCAATACCGTCAAGGCGGAAGATATCCACTTCCTGCCCATCTACATGGGTGTCAAGGGTGAAGAAAAGGCCGGTATCTCGGTGGGTACCGAAGCTTACCTGACCATCAACAACAAGGCCTCGGATGCCGATAAGAAGGCGTCGATGGACTTCCTCAACTGGATGCTCAATGATCCCACCGGCGCCAAGCTCTGCGCGGAGGACCTCGGCTTCATCGCCCCCTTCAAGGAATATGCCAGCCTCTCGCCCACCGACCCGCTCGGTAAGGAAGTCATCAAGTACATGAAGGATACCGAGCACTACAACGTGGCCTGGGACTTCCAGGTGGCTCCGTCCATGGACTTCAAGAACGGGCTGGGCCAGCACCTGAGCCAGTACGCCGTCGGTAAGGAAAGCTGGGATCAGGTGAAGGACTACTTCGTCACCCAGTGGAACACTGAGAAGGCAGCTGCCGGGGTGAAGTAGCTGGGCGGTGCGGGCGCCACGCGCGGGTGCGCGGCGCGGAACGCAAGTCAATAAGCGCGCCACGCAGCGCCCGCACCTACTGCTACCACACCTGCCTTGCCTGAGGTGAGGCGCGGGGCTCACCATCGCGGTGGGCCCCGCCTCTCACAGGGGGTTTCTCATGAAAACATTGAAAAAACACGGGCTTGCCTTCGTGGGGCCCACGTACGTGGCGTTCGGGATCGCATTCCTCGCCCCGTTCTTTATCGGTATTTATCTTTCGTTCACGAATTTCACCACGCTGGATGATGCCACCTGGGTGGGCGTGCAGAATTACGTCAATGCCTTCACGGAGCAACAAAACTACGTTGGGGCTTTGATCTTCACGGCTTCGGTGGCGATCGTATCCATTATCAGCGTCAATATCATCGCGTTCTTCCTGGCGTATCTGCTTACGCAGAAGCTACCCGCCACGAATTTCTATCGCACGATCTTCTTTATGCCGAATCTCATCGGCGGGATCGTGCTGGGCTACACCTGGCAGTCCCTCCTCAACGCGGTTCTTTCCAATTACGGCACCACGCTGGTCAATGATTCGAAATACGGTTTCATCGGCCTTATCTTGCTGGTTAATTGGCAGATGATCGGCTACATGATGATCATCTACATCGCCGGCTTCCAGAATGTTCCCGCCGAACTCAACGAAGCCGCGCAGATCGACGGCGCCAGCCGCTGGCGCACCCTGCGCTCGGTCACCATCCCGATGATGATGCCCTCGATTACGATCTGCCTCTTCCTGACGCTGGCGAATACCTTCAAGATTTACGACCAAAACCTGGCGCTCACGAACGGCGCCCCCATGCGGGAAACCGAAATGGCGGCGCTTAATATCGTCAAGAGCATGTATGAGCAGGTCGGGCAGCAGGGAGTATCGCAGGCCAAGGCCGTGATCTTCTTCCTCATCGTCTCCTCGATTGCGCTCATCCAGCTGCGCGCCACCCGCACGAAGGAGGTGGACCTGTGAGTACCGAAACTGGCAAACGCGCGGTCGCCGCTGAGTCCCAGGGCGCCGTCGTACCCGCGGAAACGCGTACGGAAGCGCGCGATTCTACACGCGCGGAAGCGCGCGGCACCGTTCCCACGGCGAAACCGAAGCTCAAGGCTCCGCGCCACCGGGTGCGCATGACCCCCGGGCGCTGGGCGGCGGTGGTTTTCCTCGGGATTCTGTCCGTGATTTACGTGGTGCCGCTGCTCTTCATCCTCGTCAATTCTTTCAAGGGCCGCTTCTTCATTTCGGACGACCCCTTCAGCCTGCCGGCCGGCGAAACCTTCGCGGGGATGGATAATTACCAGACCGCGCTGAGCCTGTCCGGTTTTATGCGGGCCCTGGGCTGGTCGTTCTTCGTGACGGTGGCGTCCGTGCTGGTCATTGTATTCTTCTGCGCGATGACGGCGTACTACCTGGCGCGGGTGCGGAGCTGGTGGACCTCGCTGCTGTACTACCTGCTGGTATTCTCCATGGTGGCGCCCTTCCAGATGGTCATGTTCCCGACCGTGAAAATCGCGGACAAGCTGGGGCTGTCCTCGCCGTGGGGCCTAGTGGTGCTGTACCTGGGCTTCGGGGCGGGGCTTTCGGTATTTATTTTCGCGGGCTTCGTGCGGTCGATTCCCGGCGAAATCGAGGAGGCGGCGTCCATCGACGGCGCCGGGCCCTTCAAGACCTACTTCCAGGTGGTCATGCCGATGCTCAAGCCCACGGCGGTCACGGTCGCGATCCTCAACACCATGTGGATTTGGAACGACTTCCTCCTCCCGAACCTCGTGATCGGGCGCGAGGAGGCCTACCGGACTGTCCCGGTGGTGATCCAATTCCTGGTGGGCTCGAATGGAAATAAGGATCTGGGTGCGCAAATGGCGGTGCTGGTGCTCGCCATTATCCCGATTATTATTTTCTATCTCTTTGCGCAGCGCTATATTGTGGAAGGCGTTGCGGCGGGTTCCGTCAAGGGTTAAGAAGTACGACGACGACGCGGCGCCGCGCACCCGAAACCGGGCGCGCGGCGCCGTAGCTCAGCCACGAGGGGCTTGAGCCGTGAGGCGCTGGTCGGCGGGCGCCGGTCCGCGGGGCTTCGCTTGCCGCACAAGCCCGTAGCGCTTCCACCCGCGGGCGCGCCACGAACTGAAGGAGATGTATGCGCCGGATTTTCGATCCTGACTCACCTTTCCAGCGCGGACTTTCCGACGCCGTCATCCTGGTGGAGCTCAATATTATTACCCTGCTCGGGCTGCTCCCGGTGGTGAGCGGGGGAGCCAGCCTGGTGGCCTCGGCGCGGGTGAGCGCCCAGCTGCTTCGCGGCGAAGCGCCCCGGCCCTGGCGCCTGTGGTGGCAGCATTTCCGCGCTGCTCTGCTGCCTTCGCTGGCCTGGTGGCTGCCCACCCTCGGGCTCCTCGGCCTGGCCTGGTGGGAAAACCGCTGGGTCTCCGGCCTCGCCGCCCCCGCGGCCGATTCTGCCCTCGCCGGTCTCCCCGCCGTTGACTCCGCCGCGGCGCTCACTACTGACCCCGCAATCGCCGCGGATCCACGGCTGGCCGGTATCCTCTCCGGCCTTATTATCGTGGCCCTCCTGCTTGTGCTGGCAGTGCTGGTCTGGCTGGTGACGCTCCAGGCATTCTTCTCCAACGCCTTCCTGGAACACCTAGGTAACTCGGTGCTCCTCGCCATCACCCGGCCGCTACGCACGGCCGCGTGCGTAGCGGCCGCAGTGGCGCTCCCGCTGGCCTGGCTTTATGCGCCGGTATCGCGCTTGGCCATTTTCTGGGCATTGGCGCTGGTCGGGCTGAGCGTCCCGCTCTACCTCACGGCTTGGCTGCAACGCCCGGTCCTCGATGCTCTCCTCGCCGAAGCCGAAGGTTAGCCCGCAGCGCCGGCAGCTGCCAGCCTCTCGGCATCCCCCCGGACAGCGGCCCGCCATTCCCGGCCCGGAAACAAAGTGGTACTGGAGCTACAGCCAAACCCTGAATTTCTGTCGTGCAGTACCACTCTGTGCGTTCCGCTGTCGTGGAGTACCACTTTGTTGGGCAGCAGGAGGTGGCAGCGGGTTAGCCCCGGCGGCCCCGAAATGAAGTGCGCGTAAGAGCACCGTTTCGGGGCGATTTCCTGTCTCTAACGCGCACTTGACGGGGGTGACGGTTCGAAATGCGCACTCTGAGGAGAGGAGAGACCAGCCCGGCTAACAAAATTACGTAGGTGACAGTTTTTCCGCGATTTAATGTCCGTGGCGTACACTCTGCGCCCCTAACAGTCCGAAATGCACGTTTTGCAGCCCTGAAACTTGAAAATGATCATCCACTCCACCGACCCCGCTCCGCGGGAAGTTGGTCCACGGAATGCAAGGGTGTTGGCTCGAGCTGCTACTCGCCCGGCCCGAAGGCGGGGTGCTTTTTCCGAGATGTACTTCGCGTGTACGACATCTGCACTACAGCTCGGAAAACACCTACCACCTCCCCGGGGGTGCGGACGCCTGGCCCTTGTGTAACTCTCGGAATTTCGGAATTGAGGATGTACCCTTATGAAATGCGTAAAGCTTTAGCCCTCTTAGGTCTCTGCACCCTGGCGGTTGCCTGCTTCAGTGCGGTCGATAACCTGTACTTCACGCAGTTCCTCGGGCGAGACCTGGTTTTCCTCGGTGTCATGGTGTCGGTTTTCAATGTCACCGTTTCTCTGGCGGAACTTCCGTTTTCCGTACTCTTTGACCGCTACTCGCAGCGCGCGGTTCTTCTTGCGGGCATCGTGGTACGCATCGTCGCTTTCGCGGCATTTTTCTGGGCGGTGAACGACGGCGTCCTATTGACCGGTCAGTTCCTCGCAGGAATCGCCAGTGCCGCTATGAGTGGCACTCTTGAGGCGCTGGTGATGAACCAGGTCGATACCTCGACCGCCGAAAAATCAAGCAAAACATTGACGGTCATGCAGTTCGTGCGGTCGGGTACCTCCCTCCTGGGTGGCTTGGCTGGAGTGGCGGTTTATGCGATCTGGCCGCCGGCGATCTGGCTGCTTGGCATCGCGGCGCTTGTTGGTGCAGCGATGGTCTCCTGGACGGTTCCTGATTCGCGGGAAGCTGCCGAATATACCTGGCGGGAACTCGGCGCAAATCTGAAAACCGCGGTGTGGTCACACCAGGCACTCGCCTTAATCCTCGTTAATTCGGCAGCGCTCGGGCCGTTCATGCTCTGGCAAATCAAGTTCGGCCAGGCCTCACTCTGGCTGGTGGCAGCTGGTTACGCTGCCATGTGCCTGGGTGGTTTGGGCGCGGCCACCCTCCAGGAGAAACTCAATATTCCTTCGCGGTGGGCCTGGGCTGTGGCGGTCGCCAATATTCTGGCCGCGGCGCTCTTCGCGCTTGCCCAGCAGCAGTTCTTTGTGTGGATAACGTTCGCCCTCCACGTGGCCATGCAAACAATCTTGATCATCCAGGTCTCCGGGCGTTACCACACCCGAATCTCCGATAGCGTGCGAGCAAGTGCCCTATCGGTGATCTCCCTGGCCGACTCCATCGTCACGGCATTATTCGCCCCGGCAGTCGCGGCAATCGGGCTGGCCTGCGGCTTGGATAAAGCGATTATGCTGTCCGCCGCGGTGTACGCACTCATCGCAGTGCTCCTCTTCTTCACCCGAAACGCCGGCTCGGAAAGCAAAACTGCCACACCGACCGCAGCGTGACCAGCTCGCCGCGCGGGTCACGGTCGCTATCCGGGTCCCGGCTGGCCGATAGGTGCGGCGTCGTCGTTCTTAAAAATGAGAGGACGACGGCGCATGAACGTTCGCGGTGGGTAGGCCGGGCGGCGAAACAAAACAAGCGCGGGCGGCGGGATGTGCAAGAATCACACACCCGCCGCCCGCTTAGTTTGCGTGCGCCTTACGCGTAGCCGCCCGCGGTTCGCGTAGCCCCCCGCGGTTCGCGTAGCGTCGCGCAGCCGCCCGCTTAGTTTGGGTAACCGCAGCTACTTAATCGGCGTTGCCTTCACGCCCCAGATATCGCGGCCGTAATCCGCGATGGTGCGGTCGGAGGAGAAGCGGCCCGAGCGGCAGATATTGATCCACGCCTTGCGGCCCCACTCTTCCTGGTTGGCGTAATCCGCGGCCATGCGGTCGCGGGTGGCCCGGTAATCAGCGAAATCGCCGAGCACGTAGTACACGTCCGGGGTCTCCCACGAGGACCCGTCCAGCAAAGACCCGAGGAGATCGTGGAATTCGCCGGTCCCGCCGTCGCTCACGGTGCCGTCCACCAGGGTGTCGAGCACCCGCTTGAGCCCGGGCACGGTTTCGTACCGTTCGCGCGGGTTGTAGTGCGCCCGCAATTCCGGCAGCTCCTCTTCGCGCGCCCCGAAAATATAGGCATTTTCTTCGCCCACGGCGTCCACGATTTCCACGGTAGCGCCGTCCATGGTGCCCAGCGTCAGCGCGCCGTTCATCATGAACTTCATATTGCCGGTACCCGAAGCTTCCTTCCCGGCCAGGGAAATCTGCTCGGAAATATCGGTGGCCGGAATAATATGCTCGGCCGGCGACACATTGTAGTTCTCCACGAAGAGCACGGTGATCTTGCCGCGGGTATCCGCATCATTATTCACCAGCTTCGCCACTTCGTTAATGAACTTGATAATCGCCTTGGCGCGCTTGTAGCCCGGCGCGGCCTTCGCCCCGAAAATAAAGACCCGCGGCGGGACCTCCATGCTGGGATTGTCCTTAATCCGGAAGTACAGATCGAGGATATACAGCGCGTTCATGAGCTGGCGCTTGTATTCGTGCAGGCGCTTAATAATCGTGTCGTAAATAGCATCGGTAGGAATATCGATGCCGTCGCGGCGCTTAATCCAGCGCGCGAAATCACGCTTATTTTCCGCCTTGATCTCCATGAGACGCCGGTAAATATCCGCATTCCCGCGTTCCTCGATGGTGGCCAGTTTATCCAGATCCGTCACCCAGGAATCATCCCCGAGCACCTCGGTCAGCAGCGCGGCCAGGCGCGGATTGCAATTATGCAGCCAGCGGCGCGGGGTCACGCCATTCGTCTTGTTATTGAAACGCTCGGGCCAGATGTCGTACCAGTCGTGGAGGGTATCGCGCTTGAGGATCTCACTGTGAATCGCGGCCACCCCGTTAATGGAGAAGGAGGCATAGCAGGCGATCCACGCCATATGGACCAGCCCGCCGGAGAGCGGTGCCATGTACTCAATCTTGCCCGGGTGGAAACCGGCCTCCGCCAGCTCCGCGCGGAAACGCCGATCCATTTCCGCCACAATGTCATAAATACGCGGGAAAAGCTTGGTGAAAATCGACGTTTCCCAGGTTTCCAGCGCCTCGGCCAGCACCGTGTGGTTGGTGTAGGCGAAGGTCTGGGACACGATCTTCCAGGCATCCTCCCAGCCCAGGCCCTCCTCATCCATGAGCAGGCGCATGAGCTCCGGAATGGCGAGCACCGGGTGGGTGTCATTGAGCTGAATCGAGTTATATTCCCCGAAGGAACGAATATCCCCGTGCGCTTCCTTATGTTCGGCAATGAGGCACTGGAGGGAAGCCGAGCAGAAGAAGTACTGCTGGCGCACCCGCAGCACCTTGCCTTCGTAGGTGGTGTCGTTCGGGTAGAGCACCCGGCACAGGTCGTTCACGCGCTCGCGTTCCACAATCGCATCGGTGAAACGCTGAGAATTGAAGGCATCGTAATCGAATTCTTCGAGGGGCTCCGCCTTCCACAGGCGCAGGGTATTGACATTCGCGGTGCCGTAGCCGGTGATCGGCATATCATAAGGAACCGCCCGCACATCCATATCCGCGAATTTCACGTGCTTGGATTCACTATCCCGGCGCACCACGAAAGGCGAACCGTTTTCCATCCACGGATCGGGTTCTTCCTTCTGGAAACCATCCACGAAGCTCTGCTTGAACAGGCCGTAGCGGTAGAGGATCCCGTAGCCGACCACGGGGAAATTCAGGGTTGCGCACGAATCCATGAAACAGGCGGCCAAGCGCCCCAGCCCACCGTTACCGAGCGCGGCATCGGGTTCTTCATCGAGCACATCGGTGAGGTTGAGGCCGTAATCTTCCAGGGCCGTGCGGGCATCTTCCACCAGACCAAGGTTGACGAGATTATTCAGGAGTGCGCGCCCCATGAGGAATTCCGCGGAGAAGTAGCTGGCGCGCTGACCCTCCCGGTATTTTTTAGTGGTAGCTTCCCAGTTATCGGCCAGCCGGCTCATGGTGAGCTCGGACAGCCCCTCCCAGTAATCGCGCAGGGAGGATCCGGAGGTCGAAACACCGGATACCGAACGGGTAAAAGCCCCGAGTGGTTGAGTCAGTTCAGACATTTTGCTCCTCGAAAGTATTCGGGCACGTGCCTCCTCTACCTTAGCTGAGAAACTTTCTGAAAATGTGCAAAGATGCCCGCGCCGGGCTGTGGCGGTTATTATTGTGTAGTAAAGCGGGACGTTAGCCCGGGGCCTGAGGCTCAACGGGGCGCGGCCATACGGCGGTCGCCCGGTGACCTACGGTCGGCAGCCGGCTGTCCAATGGTGGCGGCACGGTAGCCGCACAGCGGCACGGGCGGCGGAGCTCTTTACACCTGTTTGATATAACGAGGAGATTAGATACTATGCCCGCGGTCATTATTCTCGGCGTCCAGTGGGGCGACGAAGGAAAAGGCAAGGCAACTGACCAGCTCGGCCAGCATGCCGACTATGTTGTGAAATTTAACGGGGGTAATAATGCCGGCCACACGGTCAGCGTGGATGGCCAAAAATTCGCTCTCCACCTCCTCCCGTCCGGAATTCTCAATTCAGATTGCATCTCGGTGATTGGCAACGGCGTCGTCGTTGATCCCGAAGCGCTTTTCGCGGAAATGGCGGAGCTGGAATCGCGCGGCGTCTCCACGAATAACCTCCGCATCGCCGGAAACGCGCACGTCATCACCTCGTACACAAAAATGTTCGACCGCCTCAACGAAGAAGTCCTCGGCGACGGCAAAATCGGCACCACCGGCCGCGGCATCGGCCCCACGTACGCGGATAAAGCCAATCGCGTGGGGATTCGCATCGTCGACCTCGTGCACCCGCGGCGCCTGCGCGGGCAGGTCGAGACCGCGGTGGCGCAGAAAAACTTGGTGTTGCGGGCCCTGGGGCGTGAGGAGATTAATGTCGACGACGTGCTCACCGAGCTGCTCGCCTATGGGGAACGTCTCGCGCCCATGATGATTAGCGCCTCCCGCGAACTCAATCAGGCCCTCGATGAAGGCAAGACGGTTGTTTTCGAAGGCGGGCAATCCACCCTCCTGGATATCGACCACGGCAACTACCCCTATGTGACCTCCTCGAATGCCACGGCCGGCGGGGCGGTCACCGGTAGCGGGGTGGGTCCCACCCGCATCGACCGGGTGGTGGGCATCGTCAAGGCCTATGCCACCCGCGTGGGCGAAGGGCCATTCCCCACCGAATTGCACGGGGACAAGGGTGATTGGCTGCGCGAAGCGGGCGGCGAATATGGGGTCACCACCGGGCGCCCGCGCCGCTGCGGCTGGTATGACGCCCCGGTCACCCGTTACGCGGTGCGGGTCAATGGCCTGACCGACCTGGTCCTCACGAAGCTGGATGTGCTTACCGGCGTGGAGCAGATCCCGGTGTGCGTGGGCTATGAGATCGACGGTCAGCGGGTGCACGAATTCCCCATCGACACCTGGGATTTCGCCAATGCCAAGCCTATTTACGAATACCACCCGGGCTGGACGGAGGACATCTCCACGGTGCGCGACTTCGCGGACCTGCCCGCCAACGCCCAAAGCTACGTGCGCTGGCTGGAGGAGATGGCCGGCTGCCGCTTCTCGCTGATCGGGGTGGGTCCGGATCGCGAGCAAACCATCGTGCTCCACGATCTGCTTGGCTAAGTTGAGCGGCGCGGGCGGCCGGGCGCGGGCGCGCCTGTGCGTGCGGCGTGACGTGGCGCAGGCCCCGGCGTGGCGGCTCGCGGCAGCTCCGTGCTAGTGAAAGCGCCCGCGCGGCCGCGCCGCCAGCTGCCCGGCGGGCAACTGCGCCGTCGTACTTTACCCCGTTTGACCTGCGCTAATGCGCCGTGCGTGACTTAGCTCCCAGGACAGGTGGTAAGAATTCCTTTACTATAAGGAAAAGAAGGTTGTGTGGGGAGGGTCACCTCGGGCCGTGAGTTCGTTATGAGCCGCGGGCCGCGGTTGCGAATAGTGCCGCGATGCGCGGTACGGAACCGGCGGTGGCCCCTCGCGCAGCACCGGAGCGGGAACGCGAAGGAGCCTCCCGCGTGAAGAGATTGAGGGGCGGGAATGTCTACATACACCACAGGTAGCCTTGTCCCCATTCGGGGATGGCAACGCACCTATTCCGGGAAGGTGCACGATTTGTACCGGCCCGTGCCCGGGGGCGCGATGGCCGGGATGGATACCTATCTCATTGTGGCCTCGGATCGCATCGCGGCATTCGACCACGTTGTTCCCACATTCATTCCGGACAAAGGCGAAATCCTCACCCGGATCGCCCGCTGGTGGTTCGACCGCACCGGGGACATCGCGGAAAGCCACTACCTACCCGGCGGCGTCCCGCGGGATATCGCCGCGCGCGGCATCCTAGTGCGAGCCCTGCGCATGCTCCCGTACGAAGTGCTGGTGCGCGGTTATCTGACCGCCGGCGCGGTGCGCTCACTCGAAAGCCTCGGCACCCTCGATGCTATGCGGTACGACGGCGCCATTGAGCTCGGCGCCAAGCTGGAACTACCGTGGGTCGGAATCGCGGAAAAGCGCCGGCCCGGCTGCCCGGATATCCCCATTCCATGGGATGAATTCATGCGGCGAGTGGGGGAGAGCACCGCGGAACGGGTGCGCGTGCTGGCCCTCAACCTCTACCGGCACGCCCACGCCATCGCGCTGGCCCGCGGGCTGGTGCTCGCGGACGCCAAACTGGAATTCGGCACGGATATGGATGCCGGCTCCAGCCGCCTCATCCTGGCCGACGAAGCCTTCACCCCGGATACCGCCCACTACTGGCTCTCCACCGACTACCGCGCGGTGAAAGCGGGGGAGGTGCCGCCCACCCCGGAAGCGCTGCGCCCCTTCGATAAAGACGCCGCCCAGGTCTGGCTCATGTCCGCGCAATCCGGGTGGAATGGCGGAGCAAGGCACCCAGCCGCCGGCCCTCCCCGCCGCTGTGGTGGCCGATATTCGCGAGCGCTACCTGCGGGTATGCGAAATGCTCACCGGGGAGCGCTGGCCCGGGCACTAAGTGTGGCGGGGTGGCGGCTGCCCGGTGGCGCCGTCGTCGTTCTGCACGAACCCCGCACGTACCGCACCTCAATGTGACGTGCACCGCGGAGTGGTGTTCGAGCTTCGAAATCATACCGCGAAAGCACCCGGACGTTTTACCATTTTGATATGCATTACGCGAATAAAGTTTACGATCAGGTCGTCGCCGCCAATCCGGGCGAACCCGAATTCCATCAGGCCGTGCGCGAAGTTTTCGATTCCATCGCCCCGGTCCTCGCGGCTCACCCCGAGTACGCCGACCAAGCCATCCTGGAGCGGCTGGTCGAACCCGAACGTATCATCGCCTTCCGCGTGCCGTGGGTCGATGACGCCGGCAAAATTCGCGTCAATAAAGGCTACCGGGTGCAATTCAACTCCGCGCTCGGCCCGTACAAAGGCGGCTTGCGTTTCCACCCCACCGTCTACCTGGGCATGCTCAAATTCCTCGGCTTCGAGCAAATCTTCAAAAACGCGCTGACCCGCCAACACATCGGCGGCGCCAAAGGCGGCGCGAATTTCGACCCCAAAGGCAAAAGCGATAACGAAGTGATGCGCTTCTGCCAGTCCTTCATGACCGAACTGCAACGCCACATCGGCCCCGATATCGACGTGCCCGCCGGCGACATCGGCGTGGGCGGGCGCGAAATCGGCTACCTGTTCGGCCAGTACCGCCGCATCCGCGATACCTTCGATGCCGGCGTGCTCACCGGCAAGGGCCTCGGCTTCGGCGGCTCGCTCGCCCGCACCGAAGCCACCGGCTACGGCGCGGTCTATTTCGCGGACGCTATGCTCGCCGCGCGCGGGGAGAGCTTGGACGGGCGCACCGTGATCGTCTCCGGTTCCGGGAACGTCGCCCTGTACGCGATCGCGAAGGCGCAGCAGATGGGCGCGCGCGTGGTCACGGCCTCGGATTCTTCCGGGATGGTGTACGACGACGCCGGCATCGACGTCGAGCTGCTTCGCCATATTAAGGAAGATCTGCGCGGGCGGGTCTCTGATTACGCGGCGCAGCGCCCCGGCGCGTGTTACCAGGCCGGTGCGAAGGTGTGGGACCTGGCTGAGCTGGGGATTCGCGCGGATATCGCTTTCCCGTGCGCCACCCAGAACGAGCTCAACGAGGCCGATGCGCGCCAGCTTCTCAACGGGGGAGTGTGCGCGGTGGTGGAAGGCGCGAATATGCCCACCACTTTGGAAGCCACCCACCTGCTCCAGGAAAACGGGGTACTTTTCGCCCCCGGCAAGGCCGCGAACGCCGGCGGGGTGGCCACCTCCGCGCTGGAAATGCAGCAGAATTCCGCGCGGCAAAGCTGGAGCTTCGAGAAGGTAGATGCCAAACTGCACGACATCATGCGCGATATCCACGACACCTCCCTGGATGCCGCCGCCCGCTACGGCCACGAAGGCAACTACGTGGTCGGCGCCAATGCCGCGGGCTTCGAGATGGTCGCCGAGGCGATGATCGCCCAGGGGGTGATCTAGGGGCGGCGTGCGCCGGGCGGATTGCCTACTTCGCCGGGCGGGCGCGCTCGCGGTGGCGCCGTCGTACCTTAGGTGCCGTTGTCATCCAAGGCGTCGTAGAGTGGATCTGTGACACGAAAAATCGATAGCACGGACGCGCTGCCCCTCCTCGCCCGCTTTCGCGCAGGTGAGGAGCTCGGCGCGAGTGAGTCGCGCACGGCTGTGCGGTTTTTGCTCGAGGAATTGGCTGCTCGGCATCCCGGGCACGCGGTGGAAATCCGGGTTCCATATGTTGGCGCGGTGCAGGCGGTTGCCGGGGTGCGCCACCGGCGCGGTACCCCGCCGAATGTGGTCGAATGCGATGCGGGCACGTTCTTGGGATTGTGCGTGGGTACTCTGAACTGGGATGATGCCGTGGCTTCCGGGCGGGTGGACGCCTCCGGAACCCGCGCGAACCTCTCCGAGTTTCTCCCCCTGGTGCATGTGGCCGGTGCGGATCACTGAGCCGAGGGTGCGTGGGGGCTGACGGCGGGAATCCCATCAGTCACACAAGCCTCTAGAGTCTCAATAGTCACACGCGTCCCCGCGGGGGTGGCATGTGTTGTCCGAGCTGTAGTGCATATGTCGTACATGCGAAGTACATCTCGGAAAAACACACCCGACTCCCGCCGGCGCGGGGCAGGTGGAATGGGTCAGATTCAAGCTTCAAGGCCGCAAAACGTGCATTTCGGACCATCATCCTCGTCAAGTGCGCGTAAGAGACACGACATCACTCCAAAACGGTGCTCTTACGCGCACTATGTTTTCGGGGTTGGGCTGGACTCGCCCGGGCTGGACGGGCCCGGGCCGCCAGATGTCAGATCAGCTCCGGGTGGTGACTAGCCACCAGGTCCGCGATGCAGAGACAAAGTGGTACTGGAGAACAGCGGGCCTGACAGAGTGGTACTGCACGACAGAAAATCGGGTCTTGGCTGTAGCTCCAGTACCACTTTGTGATCCGGCGTGATTGAGAGCGGTCAGTGTCGCCGCTGGCGTCGCAAAAAGCAACGCCCTGCCGCGGTGGCAAACAGAAAGCAGCATCCCAACCCGAATGGGTGTAAAAAGCAACGCCTCGACACGCACTCTCGCAAAAAGCAACCTTCCGGCGAGGGCTCTCTTCAGAATGCAACGCCTCGAGACGTGAGCTTACAGAAAGCAACACCAGCGCACGATTTGGGAAAGTTAATGTAGTTGCCGTTGCTTTTTGTTGCTTCGGCCGATGTCCATACGCTTGCCCAGTTCTTTGGAAACAATTGTGCCGGCAGCCCTGGGGCCGCCGGCACGTTCGTTACAGGAATGAGTACCTATTTGGTGGCTGGTGGAATATTGTTCGGATCGTAATCATCCGCCCAGTCATCGTCATTGTCATCTGACTCGTCGTAATCTGCGTAGTCGGCGTAACGAGCATACGGATCATCCGAGGAATCGTAGTGGGATTCCTGGCGCTCATCACGATTAATACCCAGCTCACGCTCGAGAGCGGCGTAATCAGTATCCGGTGTAAAGTACTTGAGATTCCGGGCTACCTTACGCTGCTTAGCCTTCTGACGGCCGCGCCCCATGAGCTCGACCCCCTTCATCTCATCTGGGCTCATCTGGCCCGGTTTACTATTTCGTGACCTATATTAGCCGCTATGGCCTATATATGGCTATGTGACATACGCGGAAAGAGTACGGCGCTCCTCACCTTTCCCAGGTAGATGGCCCGTTGCGGGCCATAAGTCGTGCGACAGGTGTCGCGCGCCACGCTCGACTCCCCGCACAGGCCAGCCCGCAGAAATCTTCGCATCACGCGACGACGCAATGCGCCGCCGGTGAACCATCCCTGCGAGGCAGTCGGCTAATCGCTGACCAGCCCGCCACGCGGTTACTTGCGCCGGCGCCCGCGCCCGAAGAGGGCGCTGCCCAGCAGTGTGACCGCACCCAGAGCGGCGATCCCGAGGCCAGCCACCACGGCGAGCCCGGTTTGTTCCCCGCGTCGAGCATCGTCAATAACATCCTGGGCTACCTGCGAGGCCGAGGGAATTCCGGCAAAGGAATGGCCAGCGGAACAATGGCCCGAGCACCCGTGGCCGGTGGCGGCGTCGTCGTAATGATGCGCGCCACCGCAAGCCCCGCCGCAACCGCCACCGCCACCGCACGCTGCGTCTTCAACAACCGCTTCAACATCAGCATCCGCGCAACCGCAGCCACACGGGCCGCCGAAATCGGCACCGTCAGCGCCGTAAGCACCAGCCCCATCAGTGCCGCCGCCCAAGCCCGCGCTCGCGAGGTGTTCCTTCGCGGAATCGGCCAGGTCGTTCACCTTCGCCTTCGCGGTCTGCGCGAAATCCGAGGCTTTCGCAGAGGCTTTGGCGGAGGCGTCCGCCGCGGTGCTCTTCGCATTATCCGCGAAAGCCGCAGCCTTATCCTTCGCCGCCTCGGCAAAAGCGGAGGCCTTGTCCTTGAGCGTGGCCGTGGTGGTGGCCACCTTGTCCTTCGCGGCGTCGGTCGCGTTCTTGATATTCGTGCGCGGATCCAGGCGATCCACCAGCTCATTGACGGTGGCGGTCAGTTCCGCGCGGGTGCGCTCGATATCGCGCTGAATGTCCTCAGGTTTACGGTTATCGGAAGCGCTCACTTCGACAGGCCTTTCTTCACGGCGTCGACGTCCTTGCTCAGGCCGCCAACAAGATTAGTTGGATACTTTCCGGATTTCTTGAGTTTGCGCAGCCCCAGCAGCGCGAGCACCGCAATAATAAGGAGCAGAATTCCGGCAACCGTCAGGTAGCCGGCCCACCAGCGCCCGCCGAAGACGACCGTGAAGAAGGCCGCCGCCGCGTGCAGCAGGAACCCGAGCATGAACAGGGCCAGCACCCCGGCCACCGCGAGGAGCACCCCGCCCATCCCGAGGTTGAGGACCTTATGCTTGAGACTGGCCTGGGTGTACTGAATTTCGTCGCGGACCAGGGTGGAGAATTGCGCCGTGGCGGAGGAAAACAATTCGCCCACGGTCCGGCGGTTCGGTTCGCGCGCCGCGGCTGCCCGCGCTTCTTCGGAGGAGGACGCCACGTAGCCGGAGCCCGGAAGCGGCCCGGTGGTGCTTGCCCGTGCGTTCTCAACATCTTTTTGCGCCATCACATCCCCTTTGCGTCAGCCAATAACGTGGCGATAGATACATTCTAGTGTGCCGCAGAAAGCTTTAAATAGAAACGGGAAAGCCGAAATTTCTTCCTGAGCGAGGGCGCAGCGCTTATGCGTGCATGTAGCAGTGCTGATGCGTGCGCGCCGCCGCACCACGGAATAGTACGACGACGCCGCAGCCTTTCACCCCGCCCGCTTACCTTGCGATGGCGATGTCCCTGAAAATCCGCCCCACATCCGCGCGGGCCACCAGCCCGATAAGCACCCCGGTGGCATCCCCGGTGCGAGTGATGAGCACTGCGGGATGGCCGCGGTCGGTCAGGGCTGTGCATACTGCCATGGCCCTATCGGAAGGTTTGGCGTAGAGGGGAGCGTCGTGCGTGCCGCTGTGGGCGAGGATATCCCCGGCCGGCACGTTGGCCAGCTGGGATTCTTTCCCGGCAGTCACCATTCCGGACACCCAGCGGGCCACCATATTGGTGGTGAGCAGCCCGATAATCGTGGAGCCATCCACCACCGGAAGCTGGGCGTAGCCGTGCGCGTCGAGAATAGCGGCGACGGTAGCGAAAGTATCCACGGGAGAGACGGTCGCGACGTCGTGAATCATGAAGTTTTGGATCTGCGGTTCGTTGCGCACCTGGAAAAGTAGCCGCTCGGCGGCTTCGACCAGGTCCGCGCGCGGGGTGGCAATGGGTTGGCCGTTCTTGTAGTTGTTATGCGCGATGGTATTGCGCAGATTGCGCAGTACCTCGCCCAGGTTGTTATTGCGAACGACGGCGGGAACCCGCTTTTCGTACGCCTTCGCCCAGGCATCCCCGAAACCACGCGAATCCAGGCCGGTGGCATGATCGAGCTCAGCCCGGAGGTCTTCCACCGCGGAGAGGAAACGCTGGGTGAGAGAGTTCGCGGTCGGGGAGGTGGCAGCGTCGTCGTTCATGCCACCATGGTAGCGAAGCGGGCCGCGTTGCACGGACTGGAGTGGGTGGGCGAACCGTGCAACCGTGCAACCGCGTGCAACCGCACGCGAACCCCAGGCGAACCGCACGCGAACCGCACGCGAGCCGAAACGCGCTACCCCGTAAACCCGGTTCCCAGGGTGCCCACCGGGCCGGGCTCGCCGTGGGTATTCGCGTGCCCGGAGCGCACCACCCACCAGCCGCCGAGCAACCCGAGCACCGCTATGGCGCCCCAGACGCCCACCACGGCCCAGCCCATCCCAGCCAGCGCCATAACCGGCACGAAGGACACCGCGGAAATCTCCACTGGAACCACCGGCAGGTAGGCGTAACCGAATTGCTCAATGGTGCCTGATTCGAGTTTGGGATCCACGATGCGCAGCAGCGCCAGGCCGGTGGAAACCGAGCCGGTCGCCCACCCCCAGGTGAAGAGCTGACGTTCGAACCAGCCCTCGCCCATAAGCCGCGGAGCCACCACCAGGCCCAAAAACGTGCACAAAATAAGACCGAAGAGGAACAGCAAGCCGAGGGCCAGCAGGTGGTCGGAAACAAATTCCGGCTGAATCGAAGCAATACCGCACACAATCAGAATGTCCGTGCACAGCCCGGAAACCGAGCGCAGCGTGCCCGCGTCGAGCAGGTGGGATGCCCCCACCCCGTTCATAACAATCCGCACCACGATCCCCACCAGGAACGCGATGGCGAAAAGCGGGAAGGAAATACCGGGGAAGAGGTGCTTGAGGAGCTGGCCAATGCCGTAGCCGGCCACCGCCACCAGGCTCACAATCCCGACCTCGAAGGAGAGCGTCTCAATCGAGCCGCCGGAGAAGGTGTGGTACCCCAGGGCCGGGCGGCGCTTATTGGCGTCAAGCACCCCGGTGAGGAGTTCATCGGGCAGGGAATCCATGCCGCGGAAAGCCTTGGCCTGCCCGCGCCGCGCCCCGAATTTCGCGAGGATAATCCCGCCGACCACCCCGACCAGCAGCCCCACCGTGGCCGAGGTGAAAGCCAGCGAGGCCACTTCCGGCTGCCCATTTTCAGCGTAAATATTGCCCACAGCCGCCGCGGTACCAAAACCGCCCGCCCAGCCGGTGAACAGCATAATGCCCAGCACGTCCGGCGAACCGAGCACCGGGGTGAGGAACAGCAGCGCGAAAGCCATACCGAGCGCCACCTGCGCCCCGTACATAAGCACCCCGTAGGAAGCAAAACCGCCCACCGCTTTATTGACTTTGCGAATATCGAAATCATCGGTGAGGGCCATGCAGGCAAACACAATAACAATAAGAATCGAGGCATACGTGCCCATATGCTCGGAGAACGGAATCCCGGTCACCTGCCACGACCCGATATGCCAGCCGCGGCTTTCCGCCACCGCCCCCAGCACATTCGGACCGAGCACCAGCCCCAGCGCACCGGCAATCACCGAGGCGGGAACCAGCATATTCTGCAGCCACTTCACCCGGGCGCGCAGAAACACCCCAATGGCGAGCAGCAGGCCAATCATTCCGGCGTCAACCAGCATGGTCCACGGCGTATATGCGTTCATCGTCCCTCCTACGGTTGCGATAGTTGCGCTTGGCGCGAGGCGCGGGCGCTCGCGGTCTACGATCTGCCCGGGCCCGCGCGATTCACGCGAAGCTTGCGGGAGGGATGCGTGGAACCCACTCCCATTAGTAAAGGTACAGTAAAACTATGGCGATGTTTTAGTTAGGTACGGTGCTGAGGGCCGTGATGTGCCGAGATTCACGCGCGGACTCCCCCTCGATATGATGGCTATGGTGACCGCCACGCGCGCGACCCCGGCACTCGAGGCCGGGGCGGCGGGGCGCGGGCGGCGTCGTCATCAAGGAGGAAAAATATGACGGATCTGGTGACTTTCGGCGAATCGATGGGGGCTCTGACCTTTACGGAATCCCCGCAGATCGGGGCGCGGCCGCGCGCGTCCTTCGGCGGCGCGGAAACGAATGTGGCTATCGGGATGGCGCGACTGGGGCATTCCACCGCGTGGGTCGGGAGCGTCGGCAAGGACCTATTTGGTTACATGATTATGCGGACCCTGCGCGGCGAGGGCGTGCGTTGGGATCACGCCCGCCAGATCACCACCGCCCCCACCGGGGTGCTGGTCTCGCGCCACGCCGGGCTGGGGACGTTCGCGGTGGATTACCATCGTAAGTTTTCCGCGGGGCGCCTCATTACCCCTGATCAGATCCGCGCCATGTTTGAGCTGGAGCCAAAAATCGTGCATCTGACGGGCATCACTCCGGCGCTCGGGGAGGAAGCGCGGGCCGCCACGATGCTCGCCGTGGAGCTGGCCGGGGAGCGCGGGGTGCCGGTGTCGTTCGACGTCAATTTCCGCTCGCGCCTGTGGGATGCTCAGGATGCAGCGCCGGTGCTCGCGCAAATCGCGCGCGGGGCACACGTGGTTTTCGGCGGCACGGAGGAACTGGAGCTGCTCACCGGCGAATCCGAGGTGGCCGCGGCGACTCAGCGCCTGCTGGACTGGGGCGTTTCGGAAGTGGTGTGGAAAGATTCGACGACGGCGCGCGTGACCACCCCCACCGAGTCGGTAGAACGACCCGGGCGGCGGGTGACCGTTGTGGATACCATCGGGGCTGGTGATGCCTTCGTGGCCGGTTATCTTTCCGGGTGGCTCGAGGAGCTGTCCTTCGCGGAGCGCCTGGATCGCGGGCACCTCCTGGGGGCCTTCGCGGTGGGCACCATCGGCGATTGGGAAGGCGGGCCCACCCGCGAAGAACTCACCATCGCGGAGATCTCCGGCGGCGAAGTGGCGCGCTAGCGCGGCGGCATTATCAACCTGAAGCTTTCCGAATGACTAAAAAGGGGCCATTATGAAGAAGAGCGTTGGTGTTTTAACTGGACTGGTCGTGTTACTACTAGGCGGTTGTTCGCAAAAACAACCAGACTCCTCCGCCGTGGATCCGTCAGGGGTTTCCGGCACAGTTCTCGACACTGTGACCTCCTCTCCGGAACGATCTTCTCGGTCTGCTACCACATGCGGCATGGGTGCGGAAGAGGCTTTTGCCGATGGTATTGCGCGAGCGCCGCATTTGCCAGATCTTCCTTGGATACAAGACATTCAGTATGCCGATCTCGATGGCTACGATCCGTGTGCCCCCCTTTCTGTCATTTCTGTTGCGGCAAGCCAATCCTCGGGGATACCCATGAGTGTCCAGATCCTTTATAGCCACGGTGAGTACCTGTATCCAGCCACAGGCAGTGACGTTTTCGGTATGCCGGCTAGCGTCGTACGAATATCGCCAAACGAAATTCAGATCAACTATCTTTATGCTAAAGCTGATGAAGATTCGGCGTCGGCAAGTGGTATAGCGTCGTCGATTTTTACCATGAACGAAGCTGAAACGGAGATTGTCCGCGTGGGTCAACTCCCGCGGAGGGCAGAACAGCTCACAACATCCAATTCGGACCACTTTGATAAACCACGGTATGTCGACAAAGGCCATCGGCCGGGCGTTCCTGCTGGCGCATACATTGGGGCCGGCGGTCCGGTACCTGAAGGTGCGATTGAGATCCCGATCAGCGGTTATGATCCACAAAGCCAGCGGGACGTTCGAACCATCACTGATAAAGACGCTAATGTGACATGTCAGTTTTATGACCCGCCAAATGGCAGTGCTACCTGCGGGGTGAAGTCATATAAGGAGCATAACCTCTATCCATCACACCCGGGTAACAGTGGTAGTTTGCCCCGTTGGTCCTTCTCGCTGTGGCGAGATGAAATTCCGGAAGCGCACGAAACTCAGGATATTCAACCGTATATGGTCAAAAACTTTGGTCACATGGTTGTGAAACCGAGAGAGGTTGTTTATTCCGACTCGTATGTCTGCGCGGCACATAATTACGCCATGACCTGTTGGAATGCGGAAACGGGTCACGGGGTCTACATGGCGCGTAGCGGTTACCAGAGTTGGTAAGGAGTTCTTTCTATACGCATTTAGGTGCAGCGAAAACAAGCTCTGCACTCACCTCGGTGCGGTAGGTGAGTGCAGAGCTGCACATACGCGAGGATGGTGCTACAGGATGGTGCTATTTCCTGGGTCGGCGCCTTAGCGGCGGACGGCGGGGGTGTCGGTGCCGTTGCCGTCCCAGTCGCCCACGAAGAGCTGGTCGGAGGTGCGCCCGTAGGTGAGAACCTGGTCTGCTTCACCAGCGGCCAGCGAATTCTTCACATAAACGGTATTGCCCCGGCGCACCGCCAGCGTATCTACGCCGTCGCCGTTAAAATCGCCCAAAATTGTGGCGTCACCGGCACGGCCGTAAGAAAAAACGGTATCCGCCGCGCCGCCCGCGATGGCGTTCTTGACGTAGTACAGGTTGCCGCGGCGCACCGCGAAGGTATCCTTACCGTCCCCGTCGAAATCACCGGTGAGGACGGTATCGTCCGCGCGCCCGTAGTGGACCACCCGGTCGGCCTCCCCGCCGTGCAAGGAATTGAGGACGTAGAAGGCATTGCCTCGCCGGACCGCGAAGGTATCCTTACCGTCACCATCGAAATCGCCCACGAGGATTTCATCGCCGGCGCGGCCGTAGGCGAATTCCACATCGGCGGCCCCGCCATCCACGCTGTTCTTGACGTAAATCTTATTGCCGCGGCGCACCGCGAACGTATCCTTACCATCGCCGTCCCAATCGCCGACGAGCACCTCATCGCCGGCCCGCCCGTAAGAAAATACGCTGGCGGCCTCACGTGAGGTCCAATCATTGGAGACGTAGAAGACGTTGCCGGTGGCGGGGTTGTTGGGATTTGGCGCGGGTTTGGGCTGGTCCGGCGTGGGATTCGGCGCGGGCTTCGGAGCCGGCGCGGGGGAGAGGCGATCTACATCGGCCTGGGCGCGCGCCACATCGGCTTCCGCGGCTGCGAGCCGCTCGCCGAATTCCCCGAGCTGCGCGGCGCGGGCGGCGGCGCGATCCCGCTCACCCTGAGCGGCGGTGAGCTGCTCGGCGAGTTTCTGGACGGCTTGCTTCGCGGCCTTCGCACTCTCATACGCTGCGGTCGCGGCAGTGAGTTTGGCCTGCGCGGAATCGAGCGCGGCCTTAGCCTCTTCGTACTCTCGGGCAGCGGTCTCTAGTTGCGTTTTCGCGATTTGAGCCTCCAAGGATTCGGGATCGCCCTTGGTAGCCGCCTCGAGTTCGGCCGTGGCATCTGCCAGAGCCGTGCGGGCCACGGAGGATCCCTGGGCCATCTCATCCTTGAGACCATTCATGTACCGTTGCAGCGCGGCAGAGTAGTCCGCAACCGTTTGCGCTTCCGAGCGGTCGCCGTACAGAGGTGTGTGATCGAAAGTATTTGCCTGGATATTAGGTGCGAAAGCTATCCCCGTCACGGTGTAATTGGGATTGACAATATTAAGGTAATGCCCGACTTTCGCGAAGTCCGTGACGCCCTGATCGTGGAGGGCTTTTTCGTTGTGATACCAGAGCTTGAGGGAGAGCTCATCGCCGGGGTAGTTCGCGGAGGCAAGGTTTTCCGCCACGTTGAACGCATTGATATGCGTCATTTTATTGGTGCGGGATTGCGCATTGACCTGGAGCTGGGCGACCGCCATGAGGTAGTCCGTGACCTTGAGGGGCTCAAGTTGGTGCGCGGCGCGCAGCTCGTTGATCTTCGTGATGAGGCTCAGGGTTTTTGCCATGGAGTCCAGATTCGTGGCATCATCGGCTGCGCCCGGGTGGGTATAGGAAGCCAGTGGCTTACCCCGGTAGTCCTTATCGGTAGTAAAAACCTCGAGGGCCTTCTGGGCGCCGCGGGCTTCGTAGAACCCGAGGGCTCCCCGATCCCACTGCGCCTTCGCTGCGGCTTTGGATTCTTCGAGCTTGGCCTGAGCGGCATCCACTTTTTCCTGGGCGGCTTTGGCGGCTTCAGGATTGGGCGCGATTGCCTTATCGTAGGCGGCTTGCGCGGCATCGCGGCGGGCCCGGGCGGACTCAGCGTTCTTGGTGAGTTGGGGCATGACAGAAGCTGCGTCGTCGTACCCTTTCTTTGCGGAATCGAAACCGGAAGCTTTCGCTACCGCGGCATCATAAGCCTGTTGCGCGGCCTCCACCTGCGCGTTTGCCCGCGCGTAGGCCTGCGCGGCGCTCTGAATATCCGCGAGGCTTGCGCCGCTCGCTTTTATTTCCGCGAGGATGGCATCCCGGGCTTTAATCGCGGCGGTGAGTCGGGCGCGGGCCTCGGCGAGCCGGGTTGCGGCATTACTACCTGGCGCGATGTCGCTGGCGGCGGCGGGAGCGGGGCTGAGGGCCGGCAGGGCCTGGGCGGCGAGCGGGACCAGCAGAGCCCCCGTCATGAGGAGTGCCGATGTGCGCATAAGAGTCTCTTTCTGTTTCGACCGTGAAAGTGAAAGGGATAATTCCCGGAGCGCAGGTTAGTGGCCGTTCCTGGGCGTACGCCGGATGCATAGTGGGAAGAAGCTGGCTCGCGTCAAAGGCGGCCGTGCGGCGGAATAGAAAACACCCGCACACGACACCGGCGCCGCGGAGCGAATCGGATTCCCGAGGGAAATCGCGGTTCGCAACGCGGCGCCAATGGAGAGTTCAGGACTTGCGAGAGCTAGAAATAGAGCGAGAACGCTCTACCTTTACTTACCGGTGGATCCGGGGCTGGCCTTACCGTCGGTGGTGTAGGACTTCGCGCCGGTTCCGGCGAGCGCCCCACCCTGGACGATAATGTAGGAATCGCGCAGCTGGCGGCCAGCGAAGAAATCTTCGAGGATTTCGCGGGTGCCGGCAGCGTAGCGAGTCTGTGCGGACAGCGAGGAACCGGAGGTGTGAGGGGTCATCGCGTTGCGCGGCATGGTGCGCCACGGGTGATCCTCGGCCGGGGGCTGCGGGTACCACACGTCCCCGCCGTAGCCGCCGAGCTGGCCGGATTCGAGGGCCTTGACAATGTCGTCGCGCACCACGATCTCCGCGCGGGCGGTGTTCACGATGTAGGAACCGCGGCGCATCGAGTTGATCATCTTCTCGTCCACCATATGGTAGGTATCCGAGGTGAGCGGGGAGTGGATGGACACCACGTCCACGCTACGCATGAGGTCCTCAACGGTCTCGTGGTAGGTGGCGCCGAGTTCCTTCTCCGTCTTCGGATCGAGGCGGTACAGATCGTAGTAGTGCAGGTTCACATCGAAGGGCTTCATGCGCTTGAGCAGGGCGCGGCCGATGCGGCCGGCGGCGATAACGCCCACGTCCATGCCTTCCAGGTCATAGGACCACTTCACGGCATCGGCGATGTTCCAGCCCTTTTCGTCGGTGACGATGCGGTGGGCGGGAACGAAGTTACGCACCAGATTGAGGATGGTCATGGCCGCGTGTTCGGCCACCGAAATCGAGTTCGAGTAGGTGACCTCAGCAACCGTGATATTGCGCTTCATTGCTTCGGTGAGGTCCACGTGATCGGAGCCCACGCCGGCGGTGATGGCCAGCTTGAGGTTCTTGGCCTTCTCCAGGCGATCCTTGCCCAGGTAGGCGGGCCAGAACGGCTGGGAGATAACCACGTCCGCATCGGGGAGGTGCTTCTCGAATTCCGAGTTCTCGCCTTCCTTATCGGAGGTGACGATGAGTTCGTGACCGTTATCCGCGGCCCACTTCTTCAGGCCCAGGGCGCCGGAGACGCACGCCACCATCTCGCCCGGGGTGAAATCGATGCCCGACGGCGTAGGAGTGCTGGAGCCGCCCGGGTAGCAATCAATCGTGGGAATGGAATCGCGAATGTACTTGGGCGGGAAGCCGTCCACGGGATCCGGGTACAGCACCATCAGAATTTTCGCCATTAAAAATCACCTCTTTTAGTAGTGAGTCGCCGGCCACTTCGCCGGCTCGGTTAGTACTTTAGTCCCAGGTGTGTGAGGCGTGTCAAGAGTCTCGCCAAAGTGTCTCTAAACTTCGCGATCTGTCGCAAAAATATCGCGAAATATGGCCGTTTCTGCACTAGCTGACGCGGTCGTAATCATCTTATTTATTGTTGTAAATGCATGATCGGATGGTGAGGTGATCGCTACTTTAGTCCTAGGTGTGTATTCGGTGATGGTTGTTGCAGAGCAGGGTTAGCGTTCGTATTGCTTGTGGGTGCGAAAGAAGGGTGACCGGTGCGTGAACACCAGTCACCCTTCTTTGCTTCGGTTATGGAATGGACGTGCTTGCGGCCTGCTAGGCGCGCTTCTTTCTGGTCTTTTTGGCGACGACGCCGCTACCGGCCACGAGCAATCCGCCAGCAATAAGCGCCGCGGCCCCGGTGGAGGTCCCTGAGTTCGCCAGGAGTTTCGCTGGCGGGTTGGACGTGGTGATGTTACTGATCCCGAGGTGCCGTCAATGTCGGGGTGTTGGGGCCTGGCTGGATTTCGATTTGATCCCGGAATCAAGTTGCTTAGAAATGGTGGTTCTGTCGGTAGGAGTGGCATTGGCTCACAGTGGGATTGCCGTTTCGGTTCTGCCGGGGCTTGGTGAGTTCGGTGCGTATGGTTGGATTAGCTTGCTTGTGTTCTAAAACAATTAACTTTCTTTGTGGCGTGTTGGCCTCGTGTATTCAAGTTTCACGTCCCAGCCGGCTATTTCCACGTTTTCTTCTGGGTTGTTTTCCGAAAGTCTGCCGATGGTGTCAGCGATATCGTCCAGATTGGGCCAGGCGCGTTTTACGTGAGAGTTAGAGGAGTAGCGCAGTGCGTCAGCAATCTCTTGCAGGGTGGCTCCTTCGTATCGCGCTTGGGCGGCAATTCTTCCAGAAAGTGCACGGGAAAAGCGCCGTAGCTCGCTCGCGAAAGCCACCTCGATAAGGGTTTCTGCTCCTTCAAGCTTATACCGTTCGGCGACGAGTCGTGCTTGTCTCTTTATGCGCGTGTAAATAGCTGGGCCGAGCATATCTGAAGTGGCTGAGATGATCTCCTGGCGTATAGCAGAGTCGCGTTGTGCTTTAAGGCGTTTTCGTTGTTTTGTCACGGCACAAAACTAGCATGTACGTCACGCTCCATGCAGCTTTGTAGAGTTCAATGTCCGGATTGGCCACGTGTCCACAATCTCCTTAAGGATGACAGTTGGCACATCCATATCGGATGTGTTATTCGCGACTTTCTTTAGCGTTTCTCACTTTTCAAAAGTGATAATCAACACAGTTATAAAAGCTTGCAGTTTTGAATTCGGCTTGTTTCCGCGGTTTTTGGTTTTCGTGTTGTTATTCGGTTCCTTTTCCTTCGCGGTCTAGCCATTTCTTCGCACACGGAAAGGGTGAGGGGGCAAAGCGCTCTCCAATAAATGAAGAAAGGAACGTGATGGTTAAGCAATATGCGATTGCTAGCAATCCGGTGCCGTCAATTGTCGCGCTGGGCGCGGAAATTACACCTCACCTTGACCGGCAAGGCGAGTTCGTGCTCGCACCTAATGGGATGTCTACATATGTCGTAGATGTGGTTGTCGTTTCTCGCAATGGAGGGGTGGATGAGCACTCTACTGTCGCGGTGTGCGTGCCGCCTAAAGCGCCGTGGCCTGTAGGTGCGCCCCTGCGCGCTAAAGGTCAGTGCTGGGAGGCTCTTGGGGCTGAGGGAGGTGTGCGTCGCTCTTTTGGCAAGTCTTACATCGTAGAAGAACTCGTTGTCGAAACGGTTGCATCAAATACCAAAAAGGAAAATGTTACGAAGGCCCTATTGAGGGTCATTTCTGCGTTGAAGGATTTGATGCCAATGTTCTTTAGCGGGAACATGAATCTCCTATTATGGGTCATCTATGCCCTGCTTAGACTCGTTTTCCGGGGATATCAGTGGTTCGTCCATGAGGGTGCCGGTAAAATTCGCGGCTTGCGCGGGGATCGTGAGTCTTTCAATGTCGCCAAATGTATCAAGCATCAATGGGTGAAAATCAACTTAGTGGCTGGTATAGGTAATCGTGGGAAGATTGGTCGGACACGCGAGATCTGCCAGGTTAAAGGCTGGCATGGCACGTCAATTGGTTTTTTCATGGTAGTTACGCTTCCGGTGGGTAAAACCTCGAGCGATCTTGCTCGTCTCGTTGGTGTTCTCCAAGGGCACTGTCCGGATGTCACGTTCCGGACTCCCATTCGAAGCTCCCGGAACTTCGTGGTGGAAGCTGTCGTGCGGGAGGTATTGGCCGAAAACTAGGAGAGCGATCTGCGATGAGGTATTCCCAGGTAGGTGTGATTGTCGGGTGGACGTTGATCGCATCGCGCGATTTTACCCCCTGTGCGATATAACTTTCCAGAGCGTGATCCGTTCGGATAAACCCTATGTGTACGGCGTTCCTGCCGACCTCCTAAACTTCCACGAATCGCTTATTGTTGGGTGTGACGTTTTTGGGGTCATTATGTGGATGGGAGGACTCTCCTGTTCCCTAGAGCAAGTTAAATCTGCACGGCTAGCGCAATGTGAATTGCGCTAGCCGACCGAGCAAACGTTCTGACCTGTCGTCCGGTTTACCGCGATAAACTCGAAAGGGATCAAGCGTAAGGTTGAACTGAATGAAGTGGTCCACGTTTTTTAGAGTGATGCCGCCTCCGTTAAGACCGTAACCCCAGTAATTTTAGGGGCATTCGTAAGTCCAGCTATTGCCATTGGAATCTGTGCCCGCGCAGAAATTCCCTCCGGTCGAGGTGTCTACCCATCCGCCGTTGTCGGTAGGAGCAGGGGCTGCGGGAGCTGGTGCTGGTGCCTCGTACGAGTGTCCACTCGGCCACGAAGACCCGTTTTCCGTTGCCGAGTAGCCCGAGTTCGAATCGGCGGTAGCAGATTCCGAACCGCCGTCAAATAATGCTGGGGCAGGTGCCGGAGCCTGTGCGGCCGTCACTTTCCGATTCAGAGATTCGACACGACCATGAATCATTGCGGCCTCTTCCTTGAGAACGGAGAGCCGTACGTTCTTCCCAGAATCTTTGAATGACTTGCAGTCCCCAGCCAACGCAGCAGCTTCGCCGACAAGTCTCTCAATGTCACGGGCGCTAGTTGTGTCCGACTCACACGATGCCGCAAGGTTTGCTGCCTCTCCGTTTAGGTATGCCGTGGTGGCGGCCTGGAATTGCTTGCTGAGTTTCCCGGACGCATCCGTGATTTGGGCTGCTTGTGCCTTGAAATGCATGGCACAAGCACGCAAGCTCTCAGCTTGGGAACGCGCGGTGGACGCATCCAAACTCTTCGCAGCGGCCGGGTTGAGAGGCTCACCGAGGGTAACCCGCGCAGCTGAGACAGCCTGGGCGAGCGTACGACAATCTGCGGGCACACCGCCGTCAGCCTCGCACTCCTGCGCCGTGAACCCGACACTGTCAACTGCGGTTTGTAGTGCGGTTCTGGAATGCTGGTTAGCCGCGACGGCTTTGCTGTAGGTGGTGCGCGCTCCGTCCAGGCTATTGCTTCGTTGTACCAGGTAAACGCCGGCGCCAGACATGATTGGGGCTAATAGACAAATGGTGGGTCTTATACCGGGAGTTTGCCCTGTCATACCAACGAAAAGTCGGCCTTATTGAGGTCGGGCACCTCAATAAGCTTGCTTCCTTGACATCCGTTGCGTGACATGCCTTGACGGAAAACTCGTTCCGTCCGGGCTGCCATGCGCCACAGCCACGGGGTGGGCAGAGGCGTCAGAGCCGCTTTCTGGGCCGTGTAGGCGCCATAGTGCGCGTTAGAGACACGAAATCGGGGACAAACGGTGCTCTCCCTCGCACTTCGTTTGTGTACCCGATTCGTACGGATCTGATCCGGATCCAAGCCAACGACACGCCGTCATTAGACCCACTTTTTGTCTATTAACCCCATGATTGCCGCAGTGATAGCTATGCTCCGCCATAGCCACACGCGCTTACAATGACTTTGTCTGGTAGCTATCTCTTCACCGGTCATGACAACAGCAGTTTCGTCAAGCGTCGTTGTTTGCTCACCCATCTTGGCTTGCCCTTCCTCCTGTGAAAATGGGTAAATAAGCAAAAGGACACATGAATGCAGGGAAATCCTATTGTAGCAAGGGGTGGTGGCTCCGACCGGCGTCGATCCGGTGACCTTTCGATTTTCAGTCGAACGCTCTACCAACTGAGCTACAGAGCCGAAAGAGAAACACCCGGTTTCCCGGGCGTTCTTCCTTCGCGACCCCGACGGGACTTGAACCCGCGACCTCCGCCGTGACAGGGCGGCGCGCTAACCAACTGCGCTACGGGGCCATTTGCTAGGCAAATAACCATCGCGTACCCCCAACGGGATTCGAACCCGTGTTACCGGAGTGAAAGTCCGGCGTCCTAGGCCTCTAGACGATGGGGGCTCAAGAACGTTGTTCTCAAAGCGTCCCCGCTGAGGGAACGGGTATAAGCTTACGTAGGATTCCAGGTCTTAGCAAATTGAACGAGGGTGTTCTCGATCACCAAGCGAGTTTTCCGCGGTAATCCGCGCCTTTCAGGGAGGTGACCACGCTGCACGCGGGCGGCGTCGTACCAGATAGGAGCCTTGTGGGCGCTTCCCGGTGATCTCACGCCGGAGGCGAAAGAAGTTCGACACCGCTTTTTCTGTCGTAGCCACCTACTAGGCTTTCAGACATGAACGCATCGGTACTCGCGGTGGCCCCGGCCGCCTGGAAAACGCTCTCGCTCGCGCCCTGGCTGCGGGCGGAAAGTGAGGCGCCCACGCCGGAACCCACCCCCACCTCGGATCTGCATGAAGTTGCCGAACAGGCCGTGGCTGCCACGGTTGATATCGCGCAGCTGCTCGGGGTGTGCCTGCTGGGTGCCCTCATCGGCTGGGTGATCGCCGTGGTAATCGTGGCGGTGGTCAAGGCAGGTTTCCGGCGCCATACCGGGCTTATCGATGTGGTGCGCGGCATTCAGGTACCCGCGCAATTCACGCTCGCGGTGGTGGGTGCGCGCTTCGGGCTGTTCTCCTATATGGAGAATTTCCCGGAACAGGATCGGCCTAATTGGTCGCCCGTGCTCAAACACCTGCTGCTTCTCCTCATTATCGCGGGCCTGACCTGGCTGCTTGTCGGCGTGGTGAACGGGGCAGCACGCTCCTACCTCAAATTCGTGGAGCGGGTAGCGGAAACGCGCTATCGGCGGGTGCAAACGCAGCTGCAGATTCTGCGGCGGCTAGCGGTAGCCCTCATTATCGTGATCGGCCTGGCCGCCATGCTCATGACCTACCCGGGTGCAAAAGCCGCCGGCGCCTCACTTTTCGCCTCTGCGGGCGTGATCTCCCTGGTTGTTGGTATTGCCGCGCAATCCACCCTGGGCACGCTGTTCGCCGGGCTGCAGCTGGCCTTCTCGGATTCCATCCGCGTCAATGACATCGTCATTTGGGACGGGAATATGTGCACGGTTGAGGAAATCACGCTCTCTTACGTGGTCCTCAAAGTTTGGGACGGCCGGCGCCTCATCGTGCCCTCCAATAAACTCACCTCCACCACGTTCGAAAACTGGAGCCGCCGCGATCTGGACATTATGGGATCGGTGGTCCTCCAACTGGACTGGAGCGCCCCCATCGCAGAACTACGTGCCGAACTTGACCGCATCCTCGCCAATACTGACCTCTGGGATGGTGATACCGGCATCCTCGTGGTGGGAGATGCCTCCAACCCCAACGGCCTGCAAGTCTCCGCGATAGTCTCCGCTTCCTCACCCGGCGAACTCACCGACTTGCGTAACCATGTGCGCGAAAAGCTCATCGTGTGGTTGCAGAACAACGCCCCGGATGCCTTCCCGCACACCCGTTTTTATAACGACGACGCAGCCTCTTCCGCCCCCGGTGCCCTTACCGGGGAAAGCGACTCGGAGCAGCAGGGAGCTGACTTGGAGCAGGCAGAAAGCGAAGCGGCTGGTGAATCACGCGAAGCTGAGGCGGGGGAATCCGAGGAATCCAAGAAATTGGTGGCCGGGGACTCTGGTGAGCGTGCCGAATCTGAGGAGCGCGCGGAGTCCGAGGCGCACGCAGAGTCCAAGGCGCACGCGAAATCTAAGAAGCGTGCAAAATCTGAAAAGCAGGCCAAGCTGGCGGCTCGCCCAGTCACCCGCACGTCCATCGGTGCTCAAGAACAAACCGAACCGGATACTGCGTTCGACCCGCAGGACTACCAAGAAACCCGCATCCTCTCCGCATCCGATATTGAAGCAGCGGTGCGCCCGGAGCGGGTACCGGTAGCCAGCCGTCCCGCAAGCCCCGCCGGCACGGAAGGCCCGGCCACTCGCATCCGGGAAGGCCACGAAGCCTCACTGTTCACCGGATCCATCCAAGCTGAAAAACGCGGCCAAGAATTCTCTGGCCCGGGTGCCGACGTCCTGGCAGAGCGGGAACACAATGCTGCGCGTCGCACCGGCCAACAAGAACCCATCCACGAAGCCGGCAAAGTCCCCTCAGAATCATCGGCGCCCCCTACCGCCGTCTTCCCGGCCGTACCCGGAGAAATAAGCGAATCCGATGCCGCCAAGCAATCTGACGCCGCCAAGCAAGCTGGCGCAACTAAGCAAAGCGAGACCGCTAAGCAGCCTGAAGCAGCTCAACAAAGTAGCGATAGCGAGGAAAATGAAGAAAGGAAAAGCCATGGCACGGATGCTCCCGCAAAGCGATGAAGAATGGGCCCGGGTCCTCACCCCGGCCGAATTTACGGTCCTGCGCCAAGCGGGAACCGAAGCGCCCTTCACCGGCGAACTCCTGAACGAAAACCGCGAAGGAATCTACCGATGCCGGGCCTGCGGGGCAGAACTCTTCCGCTCCACCACCAAATTCGATGCCGGATGCGGCTGGCCCAGCTTCTATGACCCCTCCCGCAGCGACGCCGTGCGCACAGACGTCGATTACAAACTCGGCTACCCCCGCACCGAAGTCCGGTGCGCCACCTGCGATTCCCACCTCGGGCACGTCTTCCCCGACGCACCCCACACACCCACCGGCCAGCGCTACTGCATGAACTCCGTCGCGCTCACCTTCGAACCCGAAACCGAGCCCGCGCCCGGCTCCCACACCGAGCCCACGCCCGTGCCGCTATCCGATTCCGCAAACACGTCCACAACCGCATAGATTCGGTAGAATCACCCGTGTTGCACACCGCCCCCAGTGGAGATCCCCGGGCGGCGGTGTCCACCGGGTCGCGACAAAGGAGAAACCATGCCGAGCCTTCATGTCATGTCCGCCAACCTCCAACAAGGTAAGCCCTCACGGCGCCCGCGCCCGGGCACGGACAAAGTGACATGGCAGCGGGAATCCATCAGCAAAGCCATCCGGCTCATCACCGCCGCCGGCCCGGAACTCCTCGCCCTCCAAGAAGTCAAAGTCACCACCGCCGGCGGAGACCTCTACGCGCCCCTCCTCGCCGCTGGCAACTACCACGAAGCCATCTTCGCGCCCACTAAGAACGAGCGCGGCCGGCTCCGCGCCACCAAAAAAGGAGAAGCCCGTGGGGTAGGTACCGCGCTCCTCTCCGTCTACCCCATCGGCGCTCGCGAAGTCATCAACTTGCCCGTCCACCAGCAAGAAACATGGCTGAAAACTCTACGGACAAATATCGGGATCGGTGAAATCCCCCGGGTTGCCATCCTCGCCGAAATCAAGGTGGCGCCAGGGCAGTCCGTCGTCGTCGCTGCAACGCACCTCACGTACACGTACCGCCTCAACGTGACGCAACTACGCACCGTAACCGGAGCTCTCGCCGGATTCGCCCAGCGCTACGGGCTAGAGAAAGCCCCGCGGCTTATCATCGGGGACCTCAATATCCGCGGCTGCGAAGTGCCACTCGCGGCCACCGGATTCGAAGCTGCTGCCGAAGCCCTCACCTACCCCTCCGATGAGCCGGAAAGCCAAATCGACCATATCCTTGGAACCGGGGTTGAGGTGCGGGCCGCGGAAAACCTCTTCCTGCCGCTCTCCGACCACCGTGCACTACGCGCCACCGCCGTCTGGAAATAGGTTCGCGCCTGCTGCTGCACGGTCATGGCGAACCTGCGCTCGAGACGCCCCCTCACGCCCGAACAACTCTGTCTACACTAGTGCTGTTATGGCCTCAGTACTGCTCAACTTTTGGGTGATTATCGCGATTATGCTCGTCGGCTACCTCGTCGCGCGCTGCAAAATCGTACCCCCGGGAAGCGACCGCACCCTCACTCAGCTGGTCTTCTACACCACGTTGCCAGCGCTCATGTTCACCACCCTCGCCAACTCCAACCCGGCATCCTTCTTCGGAGTGAACGGGCTCGCCAATATCATCTCCTCGGTAGGAACCGGACTCATCTACACGGCCCTAGCCGCCACCCTGCTCAAAAGCCGCGGAACCGAACTCACCGTTGGCGCGCTCGTTGCCTGCTACACCAATATCGGCAACCTGGGCGTGGCCTTCCTCGTGGCCATCACCGGCGACCCCACCCCCGCCGCACCCATCCTGCTCTTCCAAATCCTCGTGATGGTGCCGGTCTTCTTCTCCATCCTCGACAACCAAACCGGCAAGAAAACCGAAGGACTGTGGCGCACCATCCTCTCCCGCCTCAAAAACCCGCTCCTCATTGCGGTCTTCGCCGGACTTATGGTCGCCCTCCTCAAGATCCCCATCCCTGAACTCATCTCCGCGCCCCTCGAAAAAATGGCAGGCGCGAACGTGCCCATCATTCTGCTGGCCATGGGAATGTCCCTGCGCGGCGCACGCCTACCCCGCTTCGGGCGCGAAAGCGCACCCCTCATGCTCGGCATCTTCTGCCGCCTCATCCTCGGGCCGCTCATCGCCTTCGGCGCCGGCTACCTCCTGGGCGCGCGCGGCGAAGCCCTCATGGCCATCGCCATCATCGGGGCATTCCCCACCGCCAACAATGTGTTCGTTTACGCGCACCGCTACCGCTCCGGCGTCACCATGGCCCGCGACGCCGTCATCATCACCACGGTCGGTTCACTCCTCGTCATCCTCCTCATTACCGTCATCGCGCAAACGGTATAAGGGCGACTTCGGTATGAGGCCGCCTTAAGGTATAAGGCCGCTCGCGCTTCCGGGCTACGACTGAGCTACGACTGGACTGCGAGCTCCGGGCTACTGGCCCTTGACCGGGTTGTAATCCGGGCCGGGTTCCTCCCCGTCCACCTCGAAATTCGGCTGGTCGAAAGCATAATCCGGGTCCGGAGCCGCGGGCGTGGGCGAATTAATATCCGCGTTATCGACCACGCGTTCCTCCCCGCCCAGGGTGTGCGATGCCGCCCTCGCCGTGACCGGCGAGGGAGATTCCTCAGCGCGGGTATTGAGCTCCTTCGCGTTATATTCGAGGAGCTGCTTGGCCACCGCGGTCCCCGCCAAATCGCGCAGATCCAATTCGGGAAGCTCCGTGAGCGGCTTATCCGGGGTGCGGCGCAGCACCTTAAACACTTCCCACACAATCGAAATCAGCGGAATCACAATAATCGCACCCAGCAGCCCGGCCACGAACGTACCGGCCGTCACGCCCACCGCAATCACCACCGGGTGGAGCGAGACCTGATGGCCCATAATGAGCGGCTGGAGCACATGCCCCTCGAACTGGCCGATCAGCGCCACACCCACCAGCACCACCAGGGAAATAACCACACCCTTCGTGGCCAGAGCCACCAGCGCCGCAATAATCATGGCCGCCGGCGCACCGAACAGCGGAATAAAGGCACCGATGACCACGAGCGTCGCCAGGGGAGCGGCCAGCGGCACCCCGCACGCCACCAGCAGAATCGCGGCCATCACCCCATCGCATAGCGCAATAAGAATGGTGCCGCGCGCGTAGCCGGAGAAGCTGTACCACCCGGCAGTGGCCGCCGCGTGAGTGCGCCGCCGCGCCCGATCTGGGAGCACATTAATAAACCACAGCCACATATTTTTCCCGGCCGCCAGGAAGAAAATCGAGCAGAAAAGCGCCAGCGCGATCAAGGTAAAAGCCAAAGCCACCGTGCCGGCCTGCGAAAGCGCCGTCGACGCAATATTTCCCGCGTTATTCTGCAAGTACGTAGCCGCACGTTCAATACCCTCGTTCAGGCCCTCGCGCAGCTCATCGACCGTAATATTAATCGGAATCGGCCCGTTCGCAATCCAATTAAAAATGCCATCCAGGCCGCGCTGCATCTGCTCGGACAGGCTCGACCACTGATTCGCCACCGAATCAATAATCCAATAAATAATCCCGCCCAGCGCCGCGAACAGACCCAGCAGCGCCAGCGCCGTCGCCAGCGCCCGCGGCATAATCCGATCCAAAAGATTGACAATCGGATGCAGCAGCGACGTCATGACCAGCCCGAGGAACACCGCCACCAGCACCCACTGCACCGAAGCCGCCATGTGGAAAATTCCCCAAATGGCAATAACCACGCCGATGAGGAGCCAGGCGCTCACGCCCCACGTCACCAGAACCGGCTGCACCCCGGCCGGATGAATCTCCACAACGGTGCGCTGCGAACGCCCGCCGCTATCGGCCGGGTCCTTCGCGTAACGTTCCACGGCCTCTTCGGCCACGCGCTCAATCTGTTCGCGCCGCGACACCGCCGAGCGAATCCGATCCATCAGGGAGGGTGACTTCTTTGATTCCTTCACAAGCTTTAGCTTACTGAAGAACGGCCCGCGCCGGGCGCGTTACGGTGCCGGCGTTAGTGCGCGGGCGCGTTACGGTGCAGTGCCGCGCCGGGCGCGTTACGGTGCGGGCGTTAGTACGCGGGCGCGTTACGATGCAGCGCCGCGCTCGGGCGCGCTGCGCGCGGTGGTACGACGACGCCGCCTCTCTGCCGCGCTACTCATTTGGCCGCAGCAGGTCAATTTCGCTTTCCAGCCACTCGGCGAGCTCACCGGCGGCAATATGCGCATCGATCTCCACCTGCTCATCGGGCTCCTCAATGCCGACGAGGAAAGCCTCCCCGCATTCCCCGAAGGGCACCGCGATGACCTCGCCATCCTCGCTGCCCGCCCACCAGAACTCCGGACTGTAGCCGGCGGCGGCCAGAGTCTCCCACACCACCCGGGCGCGCTCCTCATATTCGGGAGTGAAACGCCCCACCGGCGTACTCCACGCATCGGGCAAACCGTCCGGAATACGCGGGAACACCGCGGCCGGATCGCGCCCCTCAAGCATCTCAGCAGGCACAATACGCGGAGTATCCCGCTCGCTCACCCGCCCGGGAGCCACCGGAGTGAGCCTCAGCTGGCCGTCGGTGAGATCACCCGCCCGGAAGCGGGCAGTCCCCAGGGCCACCACCTGCCCGGCCAGCGCAGCCACATCAGCCTCTCCCTCGCCCAGCTCGGAAAGAAGCGCTGTGACCCCGGCGGCGGAAGCATCCATAGGCGTGGCGGACAGCACGAGGGCGGCGTCGTCGGAAAGAATACGGCGCTGCTCCGAGCCGTTCGCGTGCGTGATCGCAACAAGGCAAAAACCCTGCTCGGAAGGGGTGATATCGAGCGCGGCAACGGGCTGGCCGGAAACGGTGAGCGAGGTGATATTCATGCTTCGAGGATACTCCCCGGCGCCCGTGCTAACCTGGGCCCGGGCGCACCAACCGCCGCGGACGAGGGAGCCGTACCCGCCCAGCGCAAAGACGGCCACAATTCTTATGGCGTGGATTATTTTGCTCCTTTCCGGAGCACTCGAAACCGTATGGGCAGCAGCCCTCGAAAAATCCGAACACTTTTCCCGGCGCGGGCCGGTCGCGGTCTTTCTCCTGGCGCAAACACTCTCCCTGCTCGGCCTGGCCTGGGCCATGCGCGAAATCCCCACCGGCACGGCCTACGCGGTCTGGGTGGGCGTGGGCGCGAGCCTCACGCTGGTCTACGGCTGGCTGAGCGGCCAAGAAAGCACCTCGCGCGCTCGCGTGCTGCTGCTTATTGTGCTCGTTGCTTCGGTGGTGGGTCTCAAGGTGGTGAGCTGATGGCCTGGGCGATTCTGGTGGGTTCCGGTATTTTCGAAGCAATATGGGCGACGGCGCTCGGCGATTCGCGCGGACTCAGCCGCCCGCTGCCGGCGCTTGTGTTTGGCGTGGCGCTCATTGTATCCATGTGGGGGCTTTCGCGGGCGCTGCGCGAAATTCCACTTGGCACGGCCTACGCGGTGTGGACGGGGATCGGCGCGGTGCTCACCGTAGCAATTGCGGCCGCGCGGGGAGTGGAGGAACTCAGCGTGCTGAAAGTGTTGTTCCTGTGCGGGGTTGTCGGCGCGGTGGTCGGGCTGCGGGTGGTGGAGCGGGGTGAAGAGCGTGGCGGTAAGAGGCCGGAAAACTAGGTGTCAGGTCCGTACCGCAACAGGGGCATATTGTGAGATCATGAACACATGATTTCTCGTGATTTGCACTCGCTGGGTTTTGACTTCCCCGAGTGGGAAGATCTTGTTCGAGCGGTTATTGATACACATTTCCCTACGATCATTCGCGAGGGTTCTTTTGCGGCCGTAGGTCTGTACCAGGATACTGAAGGCGCAGGGGTGCTCGTCACGCGCTATTACGACGGCGCCACTTACACTTTCCCGGCTCTGCGCGGGACTCCCGGGCATGATGTGGCGGCGGTGCTGGTGGATGACACCACAGCACTCTTCGAGCTTTACGCGCCCGACTCTCCGGATATTCCGGCCCGCACCCTCATTGCATATGTGGATGACCCCTTTATGTACGACAGGTGGGAGAGTGGTGAAGATGAAGAATATACCGGGTATGAGGACTATCGGTTGAGTGCCGTCGCCAAAAAGATGGCGGTGTATTCCTCCTGGGAGGAATGGAACGGCGGTCGCGAAGTTAACGATAACGGCGTCATGCGGCCTTTAGCGAAGGATGATCCTCTTGTGGGCGAGCGGCTGATTCTCAGTGTGAGTCTTGCGATACATGGTGAGGAACTTGAGGCTGGCGAGGTAGATAACCTCACTCCGGATATTATCCTGCGTGGAACGGTCCGTACCGCGGAGCTGGTCACCAATGCCTTGACCGGTCAAAAATGGTGGCGCTGCGAAGTGGATTGTGGATTCCTGATCACGCTTGCCCTGCCTGATGATATCGATCCGGCTCCGGCTCCGGGCAAACTCGTTGATGGTCAGGCGCTCCTGCTAGGATCCACGGGATTTTGGGAAGATAAAGAGCCTGGCATCTACCGGCTGCGCGACTAGGACAAACTGTAATGTGGTGTCCCTCGACGAGCGAAAGAGAAAATGGTAGGCCCCGTGGGATTCGAACCCACAACCCTTGGTTTACCTGGCTCACCCCACCCTTTTTAAAATAATGCGACATTTTCAAACCGTTCGCTAAAGGTGAACTATAAGGCGGAGAAAAGTTCGGCCTTTCCGTCTAGCCGTTGAGGCGAAACTGAAAAATGTACGCATGAACAAACTTGAAAAATGGACCGTTCCCGCCGGGTGGGAAGAAGCACTTTGCGATTGGGAAAAGACTCAAACCCTAGCAGGGCACCGCAAAAGCTCTCGAGCATACCGAATCGCAACCCTAAGAAGCTTCGCAAGAGCGGTAAATAAGCCGCCGAACGACGTCACCGAAAAAGACGTGATCGACTGGGCGAGCAATAAAGAAATATCCCCCGAAACCCGGCACGGTTATTACATCGCGGTAAGAGCGTTCTTCGACTGGTTCTCAGAAGGCGATAATCCAGCAAAAGTGCTGCGCCCGGTGCACCGATTACGAGCCGCAGCACGGCCAACGCCCGAAGCCGTGTATGAGGATGCACTCGACGGTGCGCCTCCCCGAACCCAACTCATTCTCCGCCTCGCAGGCGAGGTCGGACTAAGGGCCAACGAAATTGCCCAGATAAGAAAAGAACACCTCGGAAAAGACCTCCTTGGATACTGCCTCCAAGTGTGCGGCAAAGGAGGAAAAACCCGGACGGTTCCCCTTCCCACAGATATCTATCTAGAGATGGAAGAAAGGCTCATCATGACCGGAACCTGGCTATTCCCAGGAAGCAAGGAGGGCCACCTCTCGGCAGCGTGGGTCGGAAGACTCGCACGCCGGGAACTCCGAGACGGATGGACTCTCCACACCCTTCGACACCGATTCGCGACCCGCGCATACATTGAGGGACACGACCTCATGGCCGTGAAAGACCTCCTCGGGCACGAATCCGTAGCAACAACCCAACGCTACGTGCGCTCCGACGCCCAGGCAATGCGAGCTGCGATGCTCGGCGCACGCCAAGAACGGTACAAAAGTTTTGGCCCGCTGCCAGCGGATACAGCCACGCCAGCCAATACGGCAATGCCAGCAACGCCAGCCCACATCCCCGGACTATAGAAAGAAGACCCCCATGATCATTGCTATCTGTAACCAGAAAGGCGGCGTTGGTAAAACGACGATTGCCACTAATCTCGCGCACCGCATCGCCCGCACCTCCGGTTCCCGCGTGTTGCTGGTGGACGCTGACCCGCAAGGCTCGGCAACCACCACGCTCGGCATCGAAGTAGACACCGCCACGCTCACCCTCAATGACGCGCTCGCCGCGACGGCCGCCGGCGCACCGCCAGAAACGGCACGCCAAGCCATACTGGCTGTACCTGCCTGGGGTATTGATCTCCTCCCTGCTGACCGGGCGCTCTGGGATCGGGAAAATGACACGGCACTCGGGCGCGAATACCGGCTCAAGGCCATTCTTGATCCCCTGCGCAATACCTACGAGATGCTCGTCGTGGACTGCCCACCAAGCTTGGGGATGCTGACCACCGGCGCATTGGTCGCGGCCGATGTGGCATTGATCGTGACCACGGCACGCGAAACCGCATGTGATGGCGTCGCGGAAATGGTCACAACGATCGCCACCATCAAAAACCTATACAACCCGGCTCTTGAGCTGGCTGGCATCCTCGTGAACTCCTACCAACAAGGACGATTGGACACGAAGCGTTGGCTCACCGAGCTAGAAGCAACCTACGGAGACTACCTACTCGCGCGCTATATGCCGGCCAGGGAAGCATTCCCCCACACCGCAACCAACCACGTGCCCATCGGCGACGCCGATCCCTTGATCGAGGAAGCATTCAAGACCCTACAAGCCACACTTGCCGGCAATGACGCATTGGCTGGCATGGCCGTATCTGCTGGCAATGCCAGCCGCGCCAGCGATGCCAGCAACGCCCTGTAAAGGAGACTGCCATGAAAATGACGAAGAAAACCTTGCTCCGCCTGCTAGCCAACCCTCACGACATCAACTTCCGGAACATGATCGCAAACGACACCGTGACGCTCTGGCACGCAGCAGCATCAAACGCCAGCCTGCTCGAAATGCGCCTGGACTCCGACCCCTGGAGAATGCCAGGTAACCATGTCATCAAACACGGCAGCGACCAGCAGCTCGTTGATCTGTACTTCACGCTCAACGAAACCTACGCCCAACTCGAACGGACGATCAAACACCTCGACAAGATCAAAGACACCCACGAAACAACCACAGGAACGGAAGAACGATGAAAAAGCCAGATACCGCCGCTATGCAAACCCTGAAAAAAGCTCCCATCGCGAACCCTATTGTTGCGGGTGGAGAGGATAACATCCTCGCTGGCACCGCTGGCACCGCTGGCACCGCTGGCACCGCTGGCACCGCTGGCACCGCTGGCACCGCTGGCACCGCTG